>CAZSJH010000018.1:22519-25499 GCA_964607105.1 uncultured Rikenellaceae bacterium
CCCTGACGATGATCTTTTCTTTCAACCTGTTAACAGTGGCAAGAATGGGTACTATTCCATGTTCGCCGATTATAAAAAGAAAGATATATACTACCTGAATATAGGAGACCAAAGATCTTCTCATGTTTATAAAATAGTTGGCCACCTGAGTCTTTCTGATACAATAATTGACTTTAATGACGATTTCAGAATTACCCTTCTCAGTAATACTGAAGGGGATACCATTGATGTGGGCTATCCTAACAAATACAGCGGCTATTACAGCTTCGTTGTTAAACCTGATGAATACTCCCTTACATATGAAGGCCTGGCATACCTGTCGGAAAAGGAAGAAGTTACAATAACTGAAAACCATCCCAGGGAAGAAGAATATATTAGTGTGACCCTTAAACCTGACAGTAATTACATCCCCGAGATTCGGGTGGCAGGGATCCAGGATATGCTTGATTATTCACAGGTAAGGATAATAGATGCAATTGATTCATCCATACTTGTTACGGATGTACGTGTTAAAGATGTCAGCGATTCAGATACAACGAATTCTGATGTGCTGTATTATTCAGTCCAGCTCATGGCCCTTCACAACCCCGTTGATGTAAGTTTCTTTAAACATGCAGACGTAAATGTTGTTTACAATGATGAGGACAAGTTTTACAGGTACCTGACAGGTAAATTCCAGAATAAAGAACAGGCATACAGGAGAATGTTCCAACTGATACGCCTGGGATATCCTGATGACCTCTTTGTTAAAACAGTTTACAGGGATAATAAGGAATGATATTCGATAAAATTAAACTTAGGGCCCCAGAACCAGAAGACCTGGAGATACTCTACGCCTGGGAAAATGATCCTTCGATCTGGCAGGTAAGCAATACCTTAAGCCCTTTTTCCAAATATACCCTGAGAAAATATATTGAAAACTCTCACAAAAGTGTATTTGAAACAGGGCAACTCAGGTTCATGATTGAAATTATCGAATCCGCTAAAACTATTGGCACAATTGATCTTTTTGATTTTGATCCCTTTAATCTTCGTGCAGGTATGGGAATACTGATAGCCGACACCGAAGAAAGAAGGAAAGGCTATGCCGAGATGTCCATCAGATGCCTGTCAAACTATTGTTTTAGCCACCTGAAGCTTCACCAGATATACTGTAACATCACCGAAGATAACAAAGCTTCAATTGATCTTTTTACTAAAACAGGCTTTATTGAAATAGGCCGGAAAAAAGACTGGATAAGGGACAACAGGGGCTTCAGTGACGAAAAAATGTTCCAGATGATCAACCCCCTGACTTGAATTTTCAGGCTTCCTCACCGAAAGGGTGCTCAATATCCTGGGTTATCATCCCTCCCAGCATCCTTGCTCCTTCATCTGTTACAACAAAGCAGTCTTCAATTCTTACCCCGAACTCTCCATAGATATATATACCTGGTTCATTACTGAATGTCATCCCTGGCTGAAGCAACAGGGGATTATCTTTTACCAGGTAAGGATATTCATGCCCATCCATTCCTATACCATGGCCTAATCTGTGAGCAAAATATTTATAGCCCGGACCAAACCCGGCATCTTCTATCACCTTCCTTGCCACACCGTCTATATCACCACAGGGTATACCAGGTTTAATCGCTTTATGAGCTTCCTGCTGTGCTTTAAGGACAACATTGAACACCTCTCTCTGCCTGTCACTTGCATTCCCGAATACAATAGTACGTGTAACATCACTCCTGAATCCCTCAATTGAACATCCTCCGTCAACAAGAACAATATCATCTTCATGTAAACGTCTTTCCTGCCTTGTACCATGGGGATATGCTGATGTAAATCCAAAATATGGTCCCCCGCTTCCACTCGTTCCCATCTCGGAATGGGCGAATCTTATATGATCGCCCAGTTCTGCCCTTGTCATTCCTTCCTCCAGCTTACTGAACCCGTATTTATATGCTTTCTTTGTAATAGTGTTAGCAAGGTCCATATAAGCCAGCTCCTTTTCTGTTTTAATAGCCCTGACCATATTTACAGCCATGCTACCATCAGGCAAATCTGTACCAAGCGATCTCTGAAAACCTTCAGATATGAAACTTCTCACAGATGGCCCCATTGCTACCTTCCTTTTATCAATTCCCAGATCCCTGACTATTCCTGCCACAAGATCAAAGGGAGACTCATGCTCCTTCCATGTTCGAATCTCGTGACCTTCCGGAATCTGTTCTTTTGCTCTCTCAAGCTCAAAATCCGGGCATATCCATACCGGCTCTTTCTTTATATTTATTATCGGGCCAAAAGTCCTCTCACTTAACCACCATGAGATATTGAAAAAGTATCTAAGGTTGGTGCTTCCTTCAATAAATAAGGCTTCTATATCCTCTTTTATCATTGAATTGATAAGGCTATTCAGCCGGGTATCATAATCTTCCCTGTTTAGAGCTTCCACACCCGTGATCTCGTTTTTAAGATTATGATCTGCACCCTCATTGCCCTGCTCTGCACATGATTGCAGGAAAGGAGCTACAAGGCCGGTGGCTGCTATTGAAAGGCCCCCTATTTTTATGAATTCACGCCTGGAATTTTTCATTTTTTATGCGTTTTTTGTATTTTCCTAAAGTTAAACTATTCAGCTTATTATAAAAATGTTTATCAACACCAATAAGCAATTATGAATTATTAATTATGAACTGTGCAGTAATCCATTTATGAGTCTACTCCGAAAAGTCATATTTTAATAACCCTCGCTGCACTTGCATCCCGATACCGGGATACTCGCACAGCTCGGGATATATTGTTGGGGGTAATTCCCTGATTACAATTATTTGACGCCTACGGCGTCATTACTGCATTTGCTTGTTATACAGCACGATAAAAGCCTGACCCCCTTAGGGGTCAAATAATTGCAGATGTGTGATAAACCAAAAACCTCGACTCCAGCGGAGTCGCATAATTGATTTTGGACTTTTCGGAGTAGACTCATTAATCCATT
>CAZSJH010000019.1:0-24646 GCA_964607105.1 uncultured Rikenellaceae bacterium
AAGCTACCATGCCAGAAACAAAAAACCTGCCCGGTTATTATTTCAGGGCTGATGCTATGTTTGAAGGCGATAACAGACCAAACGCTGCATTGATTTCATTCTTCGCAGGTGCTGACATCAATGATGACAAACTGAATCTATATGTCCTGAATAATAACGGTGATACACTGAGAAAAATGGAATCTGATTACAAAAAAGGTTTTAACAGGATATTATGGGATTATACCATGGATGCACCTGAAATGCCCGGTGTGATTATGGATGAAGAAAGCCAGGGACGAAGGAACTTTTTCAGGTTCCGGAGGGGCGCAAGGGTATTACCCGGTACATATAAACTCGTTTTAAATAAGGATGATCTAACATCCTCAGCAGAAATCAAGGTTAATAATGATCCCAGAATGCCAATGCCCGATGTGGAAGCAATTAAGGCAAACTGGTCGAGAGCTTTTGTCCTGCAGACAAGGATCAAGGAGTATAATAATAAATACAAAAGCTTCACTGAAATGAGACAGAGCCTTACGAAGATGAATGAATTAATTTCTTCGGATATGCCCTTCGCAGAGAAACATAAAGAAGTTTATGACTCTGTAAATAAAGAGTATAACAGTATAATTAGGTCACTTACCAACAGGAGGGAAGGATTATCGAGGGATATGTTCGGCATTAATATACTCTATTCAGCCACCGGGAAACTTACACAGTCGGAGGAAGAATCGGTAAATAATGCTGTGGAAGCAATGGATAAGGCTGAAGAAATGATTGATACCTTTATCAGTGAGCATTGGACCCGGTACATTAATTTCTTTAAAGAGAATAATATAACACTGGATAAAATACTTGAATAAGGACTGAGGGCTGTTTTAAAAGTACAGGTCGTTTACAAGATATCAGGATGTGACTTTTGAGACAGCCCTGATGCCTTAAAATCCCGGGATTATATTATCGAGGATTATTTCAAAGGCAAGAGGGGTATAACCTGATATACCCATCTGATAGTTACCGGTTGACCCATATGCAAGCGAGCTGGGGACAACCAGCATGGCCTCCCCTCCTTCCCTCATGTATGAGACACCTTCATCAAGGCCCTCTATCACCTCTCCCATTCCAAGGGCAAAACGATAAGGATCACCATTCAAGTTATAGGCAAATACACCTCCTGTAAGGAAGTAGCCTATATAAAATACTTCCACTGTATCACCTGCAACAGGCTGTGCACCTGTTCCTTCCATTAATTCAATATAATATAATCCACTCTCCATGGGTTCAGTATCTATCCCCTTCTCCTTAAGAAAATTGTTGATAATCTTCGCCTCATTCTCTTCACTCATGTTTTCTTTGAAACAGGAAGTGTGTCCTGTAAAAAGAAAAACCAGCAGTGAGATTTTCAGAACAGTTCCAAATCTTTTTCTCATATTTTTATTCAATAAATATCAGGTATGTATATAACAAATATTATGCAAAAATATTTTATTTAACAGACACTACTTTTATCTCGTAAACCAGGATTGATCGTGCAGGAATTTTCTTCTCGTCACCCAAAAGTCCATACCCGAGGTAACCGGGCACTATAAGAGTGGCTTCAGATCCTTCATCAAGTAATTTCACCCCTTCGTTCAGACCCGAGGGCAAGTCTGACCTGCCAACTTCAAAGCTCATCATCCCTTCATTGTCAGAATTATAAACCACGGTACCATCCAGAAGACTGCAGACATACTCCAGCGTTACATTATCGCCTTCACCTATATTGCCTTTACCCTCAGTATCCGTTGTAATCCAGAGACCTGTATGAGTTTCTGTCATTTGAAGGCCTTTTCTTTCAATATAGCTCAGGATCCTTTCCCTGTCTTTAATCATCAATTGCCTGTTTATTTCAGCTAGCTGTTCTTTGCTTATACTTATTTTCTTTTCCTGCCTGTCTCTATTTTCCCGACAGGATGCAAGGGTAAGTATCCAGGTTATAAGCAGCAAGTACATTATGGTTCTCATAGCCCCGGGATAATTTATTTTCTTAGAGGTCCGATATCCTCAAGTAGTTTTTCAAAATATTCAAGGCACTCTTCCATTGTCCCCTTATAGCGTCCTCCTGCGGCATTTTTATGCCCGCCACCGCTAAAATATTCTGCAGCTAAAGTATTTACTTTAAAGTCGCCCTTTGACCTTAATGAAACCTTGATGTGTTTTTCTTTCTCAATAAACAGAGCTGACATTATAATTCCTTTGACCGTTAATGGTATATTAACGAAACCCTCGGTGTCTCCGGTCTTATGTTTAAACCTATCAAGATCAGCCTTGTTAAGGTAGATATAAGCAGTACTATATCCCTCCAGGTACACAAGCCTTTCATAGGTGGCGAATCCCTGTAATCTCAGCCTGTTTATTGAAAAATTATCATACACCTTGCTCACTATTGAATCTTTATCCAGTCCATTGTCAATCATTATTGCCACCTCCCGCAATGTATCCCCATCAAATGTCCCGAAACTGAAGTTTCCAGTATCAGTCATCATGCCCACATAAATAGCTTCAATAAATTCATTATCAAGATAATAGTCGTCCTCCAACTCTGTAACCAGCGAAAAAACAATTTCTGCCGTAGAGCTGAACCCGGGCTCCGATATAAGCAGGTCAACATCAATTTCCGGATCAGGATGATGATCTATGAGTATCTTTTTTGCACTCGAAGACAGGATATGATCTTTAAGTTTTCCTGTTCTGTCTATATGATTCAAGTCAAGCATTACAATAAGATCAGCCTCTCTGATATGTTTCACTGCCCTTCCCGGTTCAGTTTCATTAACAATTATGTATTTTGAGTTCTGCATCCACATGAGAAACTCCTGCAACGGGTTTGGGCTTATCATAGTGGTAGATTTACCCAGGCTCTCAAGATATCTGGAAAATCCAAGCATCGAGCCTATTGCATCGCCATCCGGGTTATGATGACATACCAGTGTTATATTGTTTGACCTCATAAGTAAATCAAACAATAGTTTACTATATTTACCTTTCGTTTTTTTCATTGTTTTCTAACAGGTTTCAAATATAGAAATTATTAATTGAGACTTAAATATTTGATTATGAATAATGATTTCACCTTTGCAATAATAAAGCCCAATGCTGTTAAAAATAAAAAGACAGGACCAATACTGGCAATGATTAATGATGTTGGATTTCATATCTGCTCCATGAAGATGACGCTTCTCACAAAACAACAGGCACAGGCATTTTACAAGGTTCACAGTGAAAGGCCTTTTTATGATGGCCTGGTTGAATTTATGACATCGGGACCTGTTGTGGCTATGATTATTTGCCAAGAAAATGCCGTTGAAGAATTCAGGAAGCTGATTGGTGAAACTGACCCGTCAAAAGCTGAAGATGGTACAATAAGAAAAATATTTGCAAACTCTGTTCAGATGAATGCCATCCATGGATCTGACAGTCCGGAAAATGCCATAAAGGAGGCAGCTTTCTTTTTCTCGGAATTTGAAAGGTATTTTCCATAGAATAATAATCGCGTATATGGGATCCTTCTAACGAAGGATAATCTCTTTAACGAGTTCTTCACCAGCCTGTTCATTAAGCCTTTCACACAATGAATCCCGTGCCATTGACAGCTCGTTCCTTACAACGGATGAAGTGAGATAAATATACAATTTGCCTTCCCTGAGGTATACTTTGGATGTACGTTTTGCTATTGCCCTGCCTGCAATATCTTCCCAGGAATTCATAAGGCTTACCTCCTTGAGCCTGCTGTCAATATTCATCTCTGCCCGGTACTCTTTGAGGGCTTCACGAAGTGTAATTATTTTTTTTCGCCTCATTATTTCCTTTACTTACCGTTAACCACCAATTCTTCAATGCCATCATCAATAAGGAACAGTTTATACTCAATATTTATTTCCGAAAGCACTGCTTTCATTCTATCTCTGTGAGTATCGGTGATAAAAATCTGCCCGAACCTCTTTTCAGAAACCAGCTCTATTATCTGAGCAACTCTTTTCTCGTCAAACTTATCGAATACATCATCCATCAGGAGTATGGGTTTCAATCCTCCCTTATTCTGGATATATTCAAACTTAGCTAGTTTCAATGCCACCAGGTATGATTTCTGCTGGCCCTGCGACCCGATATCCTTTATTGAAAAACCATCCATTTCAAGATTGAGATCATCGCGATGAATACCGGAAGTGGTATAACCCAGGATCCTGTCTTTATCAATATTACGTTCGAAGAGCTCTTTCATCGAGTATTTAGATAGCTGTGACTTATACTTTAATCTGACCTTTTCCCTCTTCTCGCTAATATGATCATAGTATTGCTGGAACAGTGGTATTATCTCCTCAACAAAGCCTGCCCTGCTCTTATTTATAGTGTTCGCGGGTTTCAACATTTGTTCTTCCCAAAGTTCAAGCATCTGCCTGTCATACTTTCCTCCTGCAGCATAATCTTTCAACAATCGGTTCCTCTGCTTGAGAGCTTTATTGTAAGCAATTATATCGTTGAGATAAGTGCGGTTAAACTGACTGATCACATTATTCATGAATTTGCGTCGCTCCTCGCTCCCATCGGTAATAATACCGCTGTCGGCAGGAGATATCATTACTACAGGATATCTTCCAATATGATCAGAAATACGGGTATATTCCTTACCGTTGCGCCTGAACATCTTTCGTTTACCCTTCTGCAATCCGCACATAACTTCCTCACTCTCATCTTCATTTCGAAAAATTCCCTTGATGATAAAAAAGTCTTCTCCGTGCCTTATATTAACACTGTCAATATTAACAAAATAGCTCTTTGTAAGCGAGAGGTAATGTATTGCATCAAGTATATTTGTTTTGCCAACACCGTTATCTCCTACAAAGCAATTTATTCTTTGCGTAAAATATATATCTATCTCGCTGTAGTTCTTAAAGTTAGATAGATTGAGATGACCTAGATACATGTTATTATGTATTATTTATACAGCAAATTTACTAAATCTTATCGGCACTATAATAATTCTTTTTCTATATACCTCTCAGGCTTAATAACAATTTCCAGGCTGGCATTTTTTCACTGAAATATTTTATATACAGACGAAAAAAACTACTTTTGCGAAACTTTGTTAAAACGATCATTCAAGCTTAAATAAAATAGAAATGGCAAAAGGTAAGAAGAAGGAAGCATCAAAAGCAATAGAAGGCGTAGAAGAAACCCTGACCAAAACCGAACAATTCCTCGAGGCCAACTGGAAACCCATAACTTACGGTCTTGCAGGTATAGCCGTTATAGTTGGTATTGCATGGTTGGTAAACAGGAGAATCGACAACAGGGCTGAAGAGGCTCTATCACAGATGTATGTAGCGGAGGATTACTTTGACAGGGACTCCCTGGAGCTTGCACTATACGGCGATGGTAACTATCTGGGTTTTATAGATATAGCTGATGAATATAAATCAACCAGGACAGGCAACCTGGCAAATTACTATGCCGGTTTATGCTTCCTGTGGAGCGGGCAGTATGAAGATGCTATTGATTACCTTGAAAAGTACAAAAAAAAGGATGAGACTATAAGCATTGAAGCCATAGGGTGTATTGGTGATGCATATGTTGAATTGGGAGAGATCGACAAGGGTATAGAACACTATATCAAAGCCGCCAACTATTCTGAAAATGCATTCTATACGCCTTATTACCTGATGAAAGCCGGACAGTTACATGAGCTTGAAGGTCGCTATGAAAATGCGCTTGCCTTATACGAAAAGATAAAAGAAGAATATCCTGAAAGTACTGAAGGCAGGAATATCGATAAATACATTGCCAGGGTTAAGGTAATACAGTAATGGCCACAGCGAACCTCTCGGAATATGATCCAGATAAAATACCCCACGCAGGAGAAATGCGCTTTGGTATAGTGGTATCAGACTGGAACAGGGATATCACATGGAATTTGCTTGAAGGTGCTGTCAGAATATTGAAAAATCACGGTGCCAGGGATGATAATCTATTTATTGAGCATGTCCCGGGAAGCTTTGAATTACCACTTGCGGCACAGCTACTGGCTGAAACCCAAAAGGTTGACGCCCTTATATGCCTCGGGTGTGTCATCCAGGGCGAAACACCTCATTTTACTTATGTATGCCAAGGTGTTACACAGGGTATAACCCAGTTAAATCTCAAATACTCTATTCCCTTTATTTTCGGACTTTTAACCACTGATACCCTTCAGCAGGCAATCGATCGCTCAGGGGGTAAGCATGGAAACAAAGGTGATGAGGCTGCACTTACTGCAATAAGGATGATTGATCTGGGAAGGAAGTTAAAAGGTTGAGTGTTTTCACAGCTATTGATTCCCTGTACCTTATTTATCTTTTCCCTTTCTGTTGCACAGTAAATTATACGGGCAATATTGGCATTTCCGCTGATCTGAAGTCATTTCAATATCTATGTCAGCATCGAAGATATCGGAAAGGATCTTCCGGAGACCCGAAAGAAAAGTATCCCTTACTAAAGCATAGGATTCAATGTTTCCCCTGCCATCTCCTTTTTTAATGGTAAAAATATCGGAAAAACTATCACTGAATATTTTTCTTACCGGGTATAGTGATGGCCTCAGACTGGTCTTTCCGGTATTCTGCATAAACAGTTCACAATATAACAGGGTCTGGAATGCGGCGCTGTTCCTGTCTTTAGAATCATAGTCAAACAAACTTTCCATATCGCTTATTTCCACACTGTCAGCCCCGGATTTATAATCAAGTATCCTGTATACTCCTGCTGAGCGGTCAACCCTGTCGATGCTCCCTCCAAGCGGAACCTCCCTGCTAAGGTCATTTATCATGCATGCCACTGAACCTTTATAATTCTTTTCAAGCGAAATAATTTCAAATGGTGCATAATGTATATCTGCTTTAATAATCTGCCAGGTCATTTTTTCAATAATGCTGGTTATAACCAGGTTTTTCCCTCTGACAGTGCCAGCACTATTCTTCATAAATACCTTTCGGAAAGCTTTCTCCACCATTTCCCTTATGTAGGTATCCCTGGAGAGTAAACTCTCAATCTCAGGTGTGCCCAGTGCTTTTCCACTGTAGGGGAAATAAATCTCTTTCATCACAAGATGAAGTATATTTCCAAAAGCCAGGGAATCAACTTCTTCCAGTATATCTTCAGCTTCCTTAATTCCTGCTACATACTGGTAATAGAATTTCATTTTGCAGGTAATCCATGTATTGATAGCGCTTGGTGACAGGTATTTTGTATTGCCATTATCCACATATAAAGAAGCAAGTATATTATTTATCTCAGGTGTTCTTCTGATGATATCCTTTACTTTCGGCGCAGGCAGTATATTAAACCTGGTGTCCACAAAAGAAACATCATAATTTTGATCATATTTAAGCTGTAGAAGGAATCTGCTCATCTCACCGCTTCGAAGACCTTCTGTACTGCTGTTATAGATAAAACTGATATTTTCAGTCCGCTGCAGAAGCCGGTAAAAGTAATAGGCATAAATTGAATCAGAATGCTTGATGGTTGGCAGCCCAAATGCCTCCCTGAGGTTATGCGGTATATACGAATTGCCTGCAGGTGATTTTGGTATCTTTCCCTCGTTGGCAGAGAGGAAAATAATATTTTTAAAATCCAGTGAACGTGTTTCAAGAATTCCCATTACCTGTAAACCCTGCAGAGGTTCACCGCTGAAAGGTATAACTATCTGCTTCATTATCCTATCTATCAGTCTCGAATACAGTTCAATACCAGGATCCATCCCTGACTCTTCCATTATCAGGCTGAGCTGATTTAAGGGCAAAATTAGGCTATAAATGTATTCCTGCTGCAGGTTAAGGCGAGATCCCTTATCCTCATCACCCGGTTCACTTTTCTCAAGGAGGTTAACCACATAAAAAAGCACATTCTTCAGATATGTCCTGCTATTGAATGTAGCGGTAAAAATTAATTCAAACAGTTCATTCAGCAATAATAAGTTCCTGTTTATCCTGAGAATGTTTTTCTCCTTTATTTCCCTTATTAACGGACCTGAATCAGCCGGGAAATTAAAAGCCACATACTGGTGTTGAAGTATGTGTATCACATCATTATAATAGAATTTTACTTCATCACCCTTTCCTGTCCTGTTTTTATGAAGCTTCATCAACTGATGTACAAGGCTATATACAGGTGTATGAAATAATGGATAGCCCATAGTAACATTAATATTACTGACTGTTTCAGGCAGACTGTTAAGAACCGGTACAAGTAAATTCTCATCAGCCAGGATTATGGCTGTTTCATTAGGATCATCGCTCAAATTATTATCCTGTAGCAAAGCAGGTATTAGTTTAGCCTGCGCCACATCCGAGGGTGTTGAATAAACCTTTACGGGACATTGTGTTTCCCCTTTTGCAGCATATTCTTTTTCAGCTGGAAACTCATATATATTCTGCCTTATGAAATACCCTGCTTCATGGTTAATATTATTTACATAATACGGATCGTAATCCCAATAAAACCTTGCCCTTGCCGATTTTTTCAACTCCCCCAGGATCGTTTTCTCACATTTATTCAGGGCATTAAATCCCACAAAATGGAACATCTTTATTTCCTTATACCACTTCCGGGGCTCTGATTTTACCCTATCAGCCTGTTCACGGATAATCATTCCTTCATAGGCCAGGCCTTGTGATTTAAGTTTGCTGGTAAAATCTTTATATACAGCGGGTAATGTTTCCCATACATTAAGGAAATCTGTTTTTTCATCGGTCATATTAGTAAGCTCGAAATTGGTCCAGAACTGCTTAATAATTGCAATTATTTCTTCGTCCAGACCTCCGAATTTCTGATCAATCTCTTTAAGATCTGCAAGGTTGGTAAAGAGGAGCTCAGGATCGACGAGGTATTTATCTATATCGTTAAAATCGGCCAGCAACATCTCCCCCCAGTGATAAAACTCATCAAATGACTCCTGCCTGTTACAGGCCTTCAGGTAAACATTATACAACTCAAATACCAGCTGAACAGGTTCAGCCTGTTTCAGACTGCTCTGTCCGGTTAACAGGCTGCTGATGGTTTTCAATGATGGCATAAAGAGGGGCTTATTTATCATTTCCGACAAATACTTCCTGAAAAACAGTATGGAACGATTATTCGGAAATATGATACAATGGTCGGCCAGTTCACTACCATACTCTTTGAGGAGGCCGGATGCTATTTCTTTTAAGAATATTCTCATGATTTTCTCCCCCTTCTTATTTCCCGGCCTTCGCCATAGAGTCTCCCCTGCCAGGTATCCAGCACTTCCAGTCTTTCTTCAAAGAGTCTTGTCATCTCTTCAGATCTCATCCTGCCCCAACCCTTATTTCTTATAAGTCCCGGACTTGATTCCCCTGTAAACCGTTCTACTATAATTTCCGGATTCAGTCTTTCCAGAAACTCAATAAAAAAATCCCTGTATTCTTCCCAGGTAAAAAGATTAAAATCTCCGGGCTTTGATCTATATTCTTCCTCCATAAGTGTACCGGCTATTATTTGCAACTGGTGGAATTTCACAGTCTTAAGAGGCAGATCAGAGATTATTCCAGCTTCATTCATCATATCTTCACGTGATTCACCCGGAAGTCCGAAAATGAAATGGGCACCGGTGTTAATACTTCTTGCCGCCGTTTTTTCGAGAGCAGATACAGAGCATGCAAAATCGTGTCCCCTGTTTATCCTCTTCAATGTAGGGTCATAACATGACTCGAGTCCATATTCAACCGCAAGGTAATTATCCAGCGACAGCTCAGAGAGGTAATCAAGTAACTCATCATTGATACAATCAGGTCTTGTACCTATTATCAGGCCTGTTACCCCCGGGTACGCCAGTGCCTCCTCATATTTTCTCCTGAGCTCATCAAGGCCGGCATATGTATTGGTATAAGACTGAAAATATGCCAGGTAAGCTACTGATTTCCTGTATCTCTTTGAATGAAAACTGATACCTTTTTCTATCTGTTCTGTTATGCTCTTTTCAGGATTGCAGTAAGATGGACTGAATGCATCGTTATTACAGAATGTACAGCCACCTGTGCCAAGAGTTCCATCCCTGTTGGGACAGGTAAATCCGGCATCAATACTGAGTTTTTGCACCCTCCCTCCAAAGATCTTCCTGAAATAATTTGAATATGCATTAAACCTGCGTTCGTGCCCCCAGGGGAAGTTATGTATTTCCGGATTATTCATTATACTGCTACCACTCTTGATTGATCAACATACCATAAGAAGCCTTCTACTTTTTTATAGCCCATATCTGTAAGCAAAACCTTATAATCTCCAACCTGTTTCCTGTGCCCTGGCAATTCATTCCCGAATTTGAAATCAACAATTATAATACTCTCCTCGTTGAAAATTATCCTGTCCGGCCTTCTCACAGAACCACCGGGGACCAGTATATCCTTTTCCTTTCTTACCCTGACATCTTCTGAAAACCATTCTCTAACATCTTTATGTTTCAGTGCCGTTAACAATTTATTCCTGATATCCTCGTACTCATTATTATTAATTACTCCTTTTTTGAGATAAAAGCTCACAGCATCATCAACATCATTAACCGTATTTACTGATGCGAGAATTTCATGCATCAACAAACCGTAATATCTCCTTCCTGTTTCTCCTTCCCCTCTTCCGGAAAAATATGATTTACTGTGTAACTTCAGTCTGAGTCTGTCATCATTTAAAGTAAGTGGATAATTAATTACAGGATCATCCTGTCTCTTTTCTTCTTTCGCAGTGTTTTGAGGGATTGTACCCAGGGTGAACATGCCTTTTTCCCTGTCGAAATATTTATTAAAATCGAGTTGACTGCAGGCCTTACTATCAGAGAAGATGTCAAAAAGGTAAGATCCGGCATTTCCCCCTACCTTTGGAAGGAGGAGATTACCATACAGATATTCCCTGGCCCTGGTAAAAGCCACATACAGTATATTGAGATTATCTATTGCAGCCCTGCCCAATTCATCCTGGTAAAAGCTTTTAAAGTAAGTATCAAGAAATTTTTTATTCATACTGACAGGTACTGCACCCAGTTTATCAAGCAGCCTCTGATCAGAATAAATCCACAAGAAAGGATTTTTTTTATGTTTGAATGCCCATGAAATGAAAGGCAATATTACTACCCTGAACTGCAAGCCCTTTGATTTATGTATTGTCATAAGCTGCATGGCATCACTCTGCTCTGTTGATGATACCGAACGCTTATGTCCTTCGTTCTCCCACCATTCTAGAAAAGCAGGTATATCATTTGTTTCTGTCCCCGCGAATTCAAGGACACAATTCTGCATAGTATTCAGATATGGTATGGCTGCATCAATAATGTTCAGACCAGCGTAAGCAATCAGCCTGTCGATAATTTCAAATACCGACAGGTAACGTATGCTAAGAAGGAAAGTGTCAAAGTCTGTATTATTGTACCTGCTTCTTATATACTCACGGTCAGCCTCAAGGAAAAGGGGTCTGTCAATCTCTTTGCTTTCCGCTAACAACAGGAAATGCTGGCACATTACAGTATAATTGACTTTATCTTCCTTATTTACCAGGTATTTTAGCACAGATACCAGAAAAATTATAACCGGCGAGCTGTTTAGCATCAGGGAATCCTGCGAAATAATCTGGTATGAGTATTGTGAATTGCCGGTATTTAATGAAGCATGTTGCGATATCCTGTCAATAACTTCCTGTCCCTCCTCCCGGGTTCGTACCAGTATACCTATGTCACAAGCCCTGAATCCCCTATCCTGTATCTCTTCTATGATCCCCGGCAAATCATCCAGGGCTTTTTGTTTTCCTTCATCTCCAGGATCACATATTTTCATTCTGACATAACCGTCTTTGTATCTGCCAGGATCCTCCTGCACCACATCTGAATATACTCTGCTCATGACATCAGCATCCAGCTTTATATCTTTCTCCACCCTACGGGGCAATTCTGAGAAGACGGCATTATTGAACTGTATTATATTAGCAGCACTTCTCCAGTTCTTTTCAAGGACTATAGTCTTAAACGACTCATTATGAAACGATTCACCAATACGTTCAAATATTTCCCAATCGCTGTTTCTCCACCTGTATATTGACTGTTTTATATCACCAACCACAAGGCTGTCTTCGCCTTCAGCAATACTGTTGTTTATCAATGGAAGGAAGTTTTCCCATTGCACCTTTGATGTATCCTGGAATTCATCTATCATGAAGTTTTTATATCTGTTACCCATTTTCTCATAAATAAAGGGTGCCTGGTCAGATGCTATAATACGACGGAGTATATCACCTGCATCAGAAAGAAGGAATTTATTTTGTTCTGTGAGCAGTTTTCTTGTTCTAAATGCAATATCATTCAATATACCAAGGGTGTACAGGTTATCGGTTACCAGCTTTACTGAATTATAAAGAGTAATATTATTCTGGTATTCTTTTGCCACTACTTTAATAATGCTGTCAAGGCCATCTTCCAGGGCTGCTTCCAACTCGGATGATGGGGAGTTGCCTGAGATGTACCTTTCTTTCGTTGCGGCAGCTTCCATTGCCCTGAAACTGATTCCCGGTATGTCATTCACAGCTTCCTCAAGAAATTTAATTATTGACCCGCTCTTCAGGTAGAGCATATCTGCTGTTACATCATTCCTGCTTAGAACCTCAATAGCTTCTCCTGCCATGTTGCTTAAACGCTGTCTGAAGGAATTTATAAAAGCATACATATCAGAGATTACTGATTTCAGCTTATCCCTATCCTCATTTATATATCCATTATCATGTAAAATCCTGTATTTCTCCCTGAAAATTTCCTTTCCAAGTGACAGTATTTTATTTTTAAGATTCCAGCTTTTCCCTTCAAATATTTCCCTGTGACCAAATTCAATAAGCCAATCAAGAAGCTTGGTGTCATTCTCTGCATCCTTTAACAACTCATCAACAGCCTGTGTCAGTATCATCTCGGAGTCGAGAATAACATTGAACCCTGCCTGTAACCCTGATTCACGCGCGAATGACCTGAGTACCTTCTGGAAGAAACTGTCGATGGTACCAACTGAAAAGCGCGAATAATCATGCAATAAATGGTTTAATATAGCAGAAGCGTTGTCCCTGATCTGGCGTTCACTTTTACCGGTCGATTTGATGATAAGTTTAAGATAGCCCGATTCCTTTCCGCATGAAAGTAAATAAAGGTTCTGCAGTATACGTTCCTTCATCTCTGCCGTTGCTTTGTTGGTAAAAGTCACGGCAAGTATATTCCTGTAGCTCAGCGGATCCCTGAAAAGATACTCGAGGTAGATACCCGCAAGCTTATATGTTTTACCGGACCCGGCAGAGGCATTATAACGTATGATAATTCCTGGTCTCATGAGGAAGATAAATATACCGTTTTTTTCACTTGCCTTCCGGCAATTAGGTATCATATTTACTAACATATTCATTCATTTTTCTTATTTTTATTAAGAATAACCCTCATTAATATGAAGATATCTTACAGGAAAGCAAGTGAAAAGGACATACCTGTTATTCACAGGTTTATCCGGGAACTGGCAAAGTATGAAAAGCTGGAGCATGAAGTTGTTGCCAGCAGTGAAGCTTTAAAGAAGTCCCTTTTTGGTGAACGCCCTTATGCAGAAGTTGTGCTGGCAGAGGCAGAGGGCAAGGCAGCCGGATTTGTTTTATTTTTCCATAACTATTCAACCTTCCTTGCCAGGCCCGGGATATATATTGAAGATTTATATGTTAAACCTGAATACAGGGGTAAGGGATTGGGCAAAGGCCTGCTCCGCTATATCGCATCACTGGCACTTGAAAGAGATTGCGGACGAGTTGAGTGGTGGGTACTTAACTGGAATCCTGCACGCAAATTCTACGATAGCCTGGGAGCTAAAGCCATGAATGAGTGGGTTGTTTACAGGCTTACCGGAGACAAACTGAATGAGCTGGCTTCGGTTGATCAGGCTAAGAATATATAACTCCCGAACCCAGCAGTTCATCACTTGAATACCATGCAGCAAACTGTCCGGGAGCAATACTTTTTTGCATCTTATTAAATATTATGAACATTGCCCTTTCACGCCTGTATAATTTTGCCTTTTCCAGGGGCTGACGATAACGGATTCTGACATCGTATTCTCTCGTTTCACCTAAGTTCATACTAAGGTCCGGTCTTATCCAGTGTATATCTTCATCCTTGACCATCAATCCTTTCCTGTGCAAACCCGGGTGGTCTTGCCCTTCACCTACATAAAGAATATTCCGTTTGCTGTCTGTCGATAAAACAAAAAGTGCTTCTTTATAGCCACCTATATTAATACCCTTTCTCTGTCCGACGGTGAAATAATAAGCACCATTATGCTTACCAATTGTTGGTCCGCTTGAAGGGTTGTAGCGGTAAGGAGAAGTCATTTCCTCCAGTTTCTCATCACTTATATCATCTGTCGGCAGTCCCTGATCACAGGTATGAAAATCCCAATCAGCAGGGATTATTACTATCCGTCCTGTTCTGGGCTTAAGTTGTTGCTGCAAGAATGTTGGAAGGTCAACCTTGCCTATGAAACATATACCCTGTGAGTCCTTTCGTGTAGCTGTGGGCAGCTTAAGTGTAGCAGCCATCTTCCGTACCACAGGTTTGGTCATATTCCCTATCGGGAAAACAGCTCCGGCCAGTTGATCCTGTGTGATCTGGCAAAGGAAATAACTCTGGTCTTTATTACGATCCTCTCCTGCAAGCAGTCGATGTATCTGCTCTTTGCCTGATAATATTGTTTCCTTACGGCAATAATGACCTGTAGCTACAAGCTTCACCCCCATACTATGTGCTTCTTTTACAAAAGAGTCAAACTTTATTTCACGGTTACACAATATATCAGGGTTGGGAGTCCTGCCGGCCTCGTATTCAGAAAACATATAGTCAACTACTCGCCTTCTATAGGGCTCGCTTAGATCAACAGTGTGAAAGGGTATCCCAATCTTCTCCGCCACCATTTCTGCAAACATAACATCATCCTCATAAGTGCAATCTCCTTCAAGCACACCGGTATTGTCATGCCAGTTCTTCATGAAAAGGCCTGTAACATCATAACCCTTTTCCTTTAATACCCAGGCTGCTACACTTGAATCAACGCCTCCGGATAAACCAATGACTACTTTCTTTTTCATTAAATACAAAGATATTAACATTTAAACCGCTTACAAACATCGTGTTGATATGCAAAAATATGCTAATCCATTAAGATGATAAAAAGGATGTTTTATTATATAATTGTAAAATACCGGTTAATTTTCAAAAATTTTAACTTACATGGAAGATATTTTTACCACCAAAAAACAAAGCAGAAGGCACTTTCTTTCGCGCATAACATATGGTGCTGGAGGTTTGATACTTCTGGGGAACTACGGGTTCACTTTAACGAGAGACAGCAAAACAGGTGTTATAAGAGCAATAGCGGTTGATTTCGAAAAATGTTCGGGATGCCGCACTTGCGAATCGGTCTGTGCGGAATATAACAACCAGGTGATGGTAAATGGTGAATTAATAAAAGGACTGGGTAATCCGGCACTGTCAAATATCAGGGTTTACCGCTTTAACCCGGATGTTGATATCCCATCAACCTGTGCCTTATGTGATGATGCACCCTGTATTGAAGCGTGCCCGGTGGAACCACATCCTGAAACAGGAAGAAAAGCACTGTACAGGGACGAAAAGCTGAAAACAATAGTAAATGATCCCGAAAGATGTATTGGCTGCCAGAGTTGTGCAATTGCCTGTGCCCAGAAAAGGGCAGGTGTAATACATCCCGACCCGGAAACGGGTAACCCGAGATTCATGTGTACCCTGTGCGGTGGTGATCCACAGTGTGTCAAATATTGCCCATATGATGCACTGAAATACATTGAAATGCCTCCAGACAGGGATCTTGATAAGCTTGCTCCCGAACAGATTGCTGAGATAATGATTGATAAATTTTACAACGTATAAAAAAGGGGAACACCAGATATGAGTACTAAAGGATATTACGGAAAATTGCTTGAGGTAAATCTCAGCACAGGTAAAATAGAAAAAACACGGATACCCGACAGTGATATAAAAAATTTTCTGGGCGGTCGCGGCCTTGGCGCCAAAATACTCTTTGACAGGCTGAAACCGGGTACCGACCCGATGTCATCTGAAAATATTTTAATGTTCATGACGGGTCCCTTTGTGGGTTACCCTATCCCCTCTTCCTCGAGGACATGTGTGGTTACCAAATCAACCCGTACAAGCCCGGTAGAGAAAAAATACAAACATTCTTCAACACTTAGCTATGCCAATATGGGAGGTTTCTTTGGACCCGAATTGAAATATGCAGGCTACGATGGACTGCTGGTTACGGGAAAAGCTGATAAACCCGTGTACATACTTATTGAAGATGATAACGTAAGTATTGAAGATGCGAGCGAATTCTGGGGTATGGGTACCGATGAATTTGACAAGGTCTTTCATTCCACCCTTGGTGATGGCAGGTATGAATCATGTTATATAGGACCTGCCGGTGAGAACCTGGTTCCGATGGCATGTATCATAAACACCGCTGCAAGGGCTGCAGGACGTGGAGGAACGGGATGTGTAATGGGCTCAAAAAACCTTAAAGCTGTAGCAGTAAAAGGTTCCGGTATACCGGAAGTGGCTGATCTTAAAAAGTATAATGAATTACTTGAAAAAATCAGGGGCTCATTTATGGAGAAAAATGAAAGTGTGATCAACTGGCGACATGGAGGCACAGCCAATGCACTATCATCTTCATCCCGCAATGGTACCCAGGCGGTAAAGAATTATAGCGAGGGAACCTTCAGCGAGATCGAAAAAATAGGAACTGAAGCAAACAGGAAAAAAATATGGAAAAGGGATTTTGCATGTTATTCCTGCCAGCTGGCATGTAAGAAGAGTGGTTTTGCCAAAGGAGCTTACGGTGTACAGGTTCATGACGGACCTGAATACGAAACAGGGACCATGCTTGGAGCAAACCTTCTGATCTCTGACCTGAATGGCCTGCATAAACTAATCTATGATGGTGACGATTATGGGATTGACATTATCTCTGTTGGCAATACCATCGGCTTTCTTATGGAAGCAAAGGAAAGAGGACACATCGATACCGACTTCCTGGATGGGATAGAGCTGAGTTGGAGTAATGTCGAAGCATCACTCGAACTTATGAGAAAGATCACCTACAGGGAAGGTGTGGGTGAGCTCGCATGCCGGGGAGTAAAAGAGCTGGCGAAAATCATAGGTAAAGGCTCAGATGAATACGCCATACATGTGAAGGGACATGAACTGGCAGCATGGAATGTTCCTGTTAACTCATCTTCATGGTCAATAACATACGCAACATCAAACAGGGGAGCATGCCATATGAACGGTGGTAACGCCAGCAGGCAGGATGGAGCCTGTCATCGCGATTCGCTGGGTGCGTGCAGCTTTGCTTCCTCATGGTATAGGGGTGATGTACATTACAGGCATATACTCTCAGCAATAACAGGCCTTGAATGGACAGAAGAAGAATTTAATAAGGCCGGTACAAGAATATTCACCATGGAGAAAATGTTTAACTACCGTGAAGGATTCAGACGTGCCGACGATGCAATACCGGAAAAATTCTTCAATAACGAATTCACTTATGGTGAACATAAAGGAGCTATTGTTGAACGTGATGATTTCATTGATAATCTTGATAAATATTATGAATCAAGAGGGTGGAATAAAACCACCTCACGACCTGAAAATGATATTCTCAGGGAGCTAAACCTTGAATTTACAATTTAGTATTTTTCAGCATATTTTTGTTTCTTGCATGATGTAAATAAATATTATGCAAGCTGAATGAAGATCCTGAGATTTTCTGTCTTTGTATTTATTATTACAATGCCCTGGTCCTGTAAACATGACAACAGTTCAATGGTATTGAAACTCGCACATGGGCTTGACACAGAGCATCCTGTCCATCTAAGCATGGTTTACATGGCAGAAATTATTGAGCAGGAATCCGGGGGCAGACTGAAAATAAATATATATCCCTCGGCACAGCTGGGCTCTGAAAGGCAATGTATTGAGCTACTGCAGATAGGGAGCCTGGATATGACCAAGGTGTCTGCATCTGCAATGGAGGGTTTCGCCCCAGCATACAAGATACTGAGTTTACCCTTTATCTTCAATAACAGAGAACATTCATATAATATACTCGATGGGCCAGTTGGCCGTGATATTTTACTGTCATCCGAGAAATTTTGGCTCAGGGGTCTTACCTTTTACGATGCAGGCAGCAGGAGCTTCTATACCAAAGACAGGCCCATAAAAAACCCTGATGACCTGAGGGGACTGAGCATCAGGGTAATGAAAAGCCCCACAGCCATGGAAATGATAAGCAGTTTCGGCGGAAACCCAACGCCTATATCATGGGGAGAATTATATACATCCCTTCAAACAGGCCGTGTTGATGCTGCCGAAAATAATCCTCCAAGTTTTTATCACTCTCATCATTATGAAGTGTGTAAATATTATTGCCTTGATGAGCATACATCAGTGCCTGATGTGCTGCTGATAAGCACAATAACCTGGGAAAAGCTTAATGATAATGAAAAGAAATGGCTCGAAGATGCAGCTGTCCGTTCGGCTTTATACCAGCGTATATTATGGGTAGAAGATGAGGAAGAATCGATGCGGCTGATAAAAGCAGCAGGTGTGACTATTATACCAACTGAAGAAATTGCCAGGGAAGCTTTCCGGGATGCGGTTAGCGAAATGTATAAAAAAGCTTCAGCCGATACCCTTATCGGTAAGCTTATAGAAAGGATTAATCTTAGCAGCAAGCATGAGGAAAATAATTGATCTTATTCTAAGCAGGCTCGTCATAATCGTTATGACAGTACTCGTTATTGATGTCCTGCTACAGGTAGTGGCAGGTATTTTCATTAGCGAATCCAATCCATTCTCGTTTACCGATGAGCTGGCCGAATTCCTTCTAATATGGGTGGGTCTGCTGGGAGCCGCATATGTGTCGGGTCAGAAACAACATCTCGCTATCGAGCTTATTAACAACAAATTATCAGAAAGAAATTTGCTTAGACTGAAAATATTTATAAACGTTCTTATAATAATGTTTGCGGCTTTGATCCTTGCAGTTGGAGGTATCAGGTTTGTTATTATAAATATTAAACTGGAGCAATTATCGGCTGCCATGCAGCTGCCAATGTGGTATGTATACCTGGGACTGCCGCTGAGCGGTATGTTTATTATTTATTATGCAATGGATGATATTGTTGAGTTGAGAAAGTTGGGTCGCTTCGCTGGTTGAGTAGAGACGCAAAATCATGCGTCTCTGGATGAGTCAAATCAGCTGGCATGGTGAGAATGAGTTCCGCCTTCGTCCCGAGTACTCTGGACTACGGCGGAAACGATAAGAATAAGTTTAACATATACAATATGGAACTGGCGAGCATATTAATACTGGTTATAAGTTTTTTCCTGCTGCTGGCAATAGGTGTTCCCATTGCTTACAGCATTGGCATAAGTGCCATGCTTACTATGCTTGTCAGCATATTACCCATACCAGCCTTCACCACGCTGGCTCAGAGAATGTCGACAGGACTTCAGAGTTTTCCATTGCTGGCCATACCCTTTTTCATACTTGCAGGGCAGTTAATGAATCGTGGTGGCATCGCCCACAGGCTGATAGAGTTCGCCAAGGTCCTTGTCGGTCGTTTACCGGGTGGTCTGGCCTTTGTTAATATAATGGCCAACATGCTTTTCGGTGCAATCTCGGGTTCGGCAGCAGCCTCGGCCAGTGCTATCGGAACCATAATGACTCCGAAAATGGCTGAGGAAGGATATGACCGTGCTTTTGCTGCTGCCGTCAATATCAGCTCCTCCTCCACCGGCCTGACAATTCCCCCCAGTAATATACTTATAGTATATTCGCTTGCCAGCGGAGGACTTTCTGTTGCTGCCCTATTCCTGGCTGGTTATATCCCTGGCATATTAACCGGTTTGTTTTTAATGGGCCTGGCCGCAGCAATGGCCTACAGGAAAAATTATCCAGCAGGCGAACGAACCAGCCTGAAACGGGCCATACTCATATTCCTGGATGCTATACCAAGCCTCCTTCTTCTGGTAATAGTCATTGGAGGCATTACCAGTGGAATTTTCACTGCCACTGAAGCTTCGGCAGTGGCTGTTTTGTATACATTTATCCTTGGAGCCATATATCGTGAGATAAAGATAAAGGAGCTGCCCTCCCTTGTCCTCAAATCAGTTCAGACAAGTTCTGTGGTACTTTTTCTCGTTGCAACATCAATTGGTCTGTCATGGGTGATGTCATATGAAAATATACCACAGGAAGTAAGCCATGCACTCCTCGGGCTTTCTTCCAATAAGTATGTTATACTCCTGATTATTAATATTATACTGCTTATAGTCGGCACCTTCATGGATATGACACCTGCTGTACTTATTTTCACACCTATCTTTCTGCCAATAGTAACAGGCCCTGAAATAGGGCTTGATCCCATACATTTTGGTATAATAATGGTCCTGAACCTATGTGTGGGGCTTACAACGCCACCTGTAGGCTCCCTCCTATTTATTGGCTGCTCTGTCGCCGATATAGGCATTGAGAAGGTTATTAAACCACTCATCCCAATGTTTATAGCAATGATTCTTGTATTGCTTCTCGTAACCTACCTGCCTGATCTAAGCCTATGGTTACCACGGATTTTCGGGAAGTTGTGAAAAGGCTGAGACAGAGGCCTCTTCTCCGCTGGCGACGATCTGGCTTGCTGCTGGCGCAGGTCTCCAGACCAGTACCCGAATGTCGCCGAGCCCACTGAGCTCACATGCTTGCAGCATATTTGCCCAGTTCGTTTGCGAACCATGCCATGTAAGTAAGATTCAGAAAGGGTACCAATTACAGAACAAGAAAGTGATTGCCTGATACTCTAAATTGCTTAAATTGCATTGCCTGGTGCGACAATATTGATCCAGCAACCTGAGAGATAAACATAGAAAATACAAAAATATATGAATATATACTGGTACGAATCACATCTTGAATACTGAGGTGAGAGAAATGACAAATTGACCACATGAGACTTTTAAATGCTGGTCATTGCTGAAAGATAACAAAAAAAGATAATGTAAAAATGAGATCATTGCGTAACAGGGTACTTACAGTCCTGCTTTTATCCTCATACCTGGTATTTACATATTACGTATTTAAGGGATGGTGGTATTCATCTATTGGAACGGTTGTGATACTGTTTTTCAGTTATTTGATATGGGGAAATAGATTCCTTGTCGTTACAGGCTTAAGGCTTAAGGGAAAAAATATTTTAATAACTTTCATACTGGCTGTTATAATTATATTCTTTTCGGTCATAATAATTAAATATATAGGTTCCAAATACGGGGTCACTGTTTCCTATACTGATTTTGGCAACTATTACCATGATGTATTTTACATACTTAATGAAGAAATAATACTGGGTGGTATCGCCATTTATATCTTATTAAACAAATATAATCTCTCTCCGCTGGTCGCATCTGCCGCACTGGCTCTTGCATTTTCGCTAATACACTTCGTATTTTATAGGTGGATCTTCCTGGAAACAGGAATAATTAAGGTTGAGTCGCTTACAGTGCTTTTCCTGGTCGGTTTTGTGCGCAATAACCTTATTATAATATTTCGACATATAGGATACTCCTGGGCATTGCATTTCGGGTGGATGGTTGTTATGTTCGGAAGTGCACCCTACAGGGTTGATACAGGGATGGGATTAACTGAACCGGAGAAATTTAACATGTTCTTAGGTTCACATGAAATGTTGATTATATCAGGCATTCTGGGAATAATAAGCTTGATTTATATGATTAGAAAATATAATCCACATTTTATTATACATAAAACACAATAAGTATGGACCTTAAACTGATACTTGAATTTTTGATTGACCTCAAGTTTAATAATAACAAAGCCTGGTTTAAAGAAAACCAGGATAGCTACCGGCAGGCAAAGGCAGAATTTGAGGAATTCATAGGAATACTTCTCCCCAGAATAAAACAGCTGGATGAAAGCATTGATGTAGCATCCCCCAAAGAATGTATTTTCAGGATTTTCAGGGATGTAAGATTTTCAAAGAATAAGGAACCATACAAAACAAATTTTGGAGCATTGATAGCCAGAGGAGGACGGAAAAGATCCTATGCAGGATATTATATTCATGTTGAACCGGATGAATCATTCATTGGAGGTGGAGTTTATATGCCCGAATCAAACGTTCTTAAAACAATCAGAACCGAGATTTATGAAAATACCGGGGAATTCAAACAAATCATCTATAATAATGAGTTCAGGAATTATTTCCCTGAAATTTACGGGGATAAATTAACGCTTGCACCAAAAGGATTTCCGAAAGATTTTAAAGATATTGACCTGCTGAAGTATAAACATTATGCAGTGGCTCATAGTGTAAAAAATTCATTCTGGACTGAGAGTGAGGACTTGATTGAGGATCTTATGGATATTTTTAGTGTACAGTATCCTTTTAACCTCTTCCTGAACAGGGCAATCAAATAGGCCTTTACCTGGAGAATAAAGCTTCAATATCTGCAATGACCCTGTTGAATGAATGGGTATGTATTCCGGGTGCAATTAAATAGCCATGAGCATAACCCATCTCAGAGAATGATCCCTTATTTATTTGACTGATTAAGCTTTTTAAATACTTATTGTTTTTAATAATACAGGCTGTCGCATTTTAGGCTTTGATAAAGATATTATTATAAAATATATTATCAAAATACTGACTATATGAATATTGCGATACTTTTCTTCTATAATTAATATGAAAGGTAATGCCGTACAATTACTTATTGACTACAAGAATGGGATGATTAACAAAAAAAATAGTAATTTAAGCTTTACTATTTAACTGGCATGAAGGTTGTCGACGCAAAAGACTTTGAATCTGTATCCTCCTTTTTCAAAGGAGAGAAGGGCCATCGTCGCGCTGAGTTTGTCATGCGCTTACTGTCAATTGATAAAGTGAACCGCTTGTATGACAGCTATGGTGCATATACCGGACCCGAATTTACATCAAGGCTTCTCGATGATGTGGGTGTAAATTATGTTGTTGGTAATGCCGAAAGGCTGAAATCTCTGCCTGAAGGATCATTCATTACCGTATCCAATCATCCATACGGTGGTCTCGACGGGATTATATCCATAGACCTTATTGGCTCCATACGCCATGATTACAGGTTCATGGTCAACAAAATACTCTCCCGGATCATGTCATTGAACGGGAATTTCATTTCAGTCACACCAACAGGCAATAAGAAGACCAGTGTGACAGCCACAAGCTTAAGAGGCATACGTGAAACACTTGAGCATTTGCATAACGGCCACCCTCTTGGTTTCACTCCTTCAGGGGCAGTTTCTGATTTCAGCCTGAGAGATCTCCGCGTAAGGGACCGTAAGTGGCAGGAAAGCATACTTCACCTTATCCATTCTGTAAAAGTGCCCATTCTGCCATTACGTTTTTTCGATAAAAATTCTGCGTTTTTCTATTTCCTTGGACTTATTAACTGGAGAATTCGTTTATTAAGGCTGCCCACGGAGGTATTTAACAAGAAGGGCAGGGATACCCGTATCGGTATCGGGAACATCATATCTGTTAAAGAACAGAAGAAGTTTTCCAGTGCTAAAGCTCTTGGTATTTTTCTGCGAAAAGCGGTATATGAGATGCCCTTACCTGCCACATTCATACCACGAAAAGATCTTAACCCGGGAAAACATAAATTAGGATTAGATGACTGAAAAATATATATATTAACTATGAAAGCGCATAAACACGATGCTGTCATCAAATCCGTTTTCAGCAACAGGGCAAGGACAAACCTGCTTAAGAAACAGGAGGAGATAGCAATAAGCTGGCTTGTTCAGCGTATACCTCCCTGGATTACCTCAAATATCCTGACAGGAATTGGTCTTTTTGGGAATATAATTGTATCTGCCAGTTTTGTTCTTGCAGCCTGTTTCAACAGGGCATATCTGTTCCTGGGGCTGCTGGGTTTTATGATAAGCTGGTTCGGGGATTCCCTGGATGGAAGGCTTGCCTACTACCGCAATAAACCAATGAAGAACTACGGGTTTACTCTTGACATAACAATTGACTGGATAAGTATAATACTGATAGGATTTGGCTATATCATATATGCAAAGGGTATCTGGGAGCTTTTCGGTTATGGTTTTGTGGTCATGTATGGCTGGGAAATGATCCTCGCACTAATAAGATACAGGTTAACAGATAAATATTCAATAGATACAGGTATAATGGGACCAACGGAAGTGAGGATCATCATCGGTGCTATTATGATTGCTGAAGTCTTTCTGCCTGGTTCACTGATATATTCAGCAGGCATATTGGTTATCGTCCTCTTTATGATCAATATTTTTGATACAATAAAATTATTGCATGTGGCTGAAGAAATTGATAAAAAAGAGATAAAAGAGAAATCATAAACTATATATGAGAACATCCAATCGTTAGGCTATGCCGATGAGCTTCTTTTGCTGGCTTACAGTAACCACAGACCTGAGAGCAAGTTTAAGGAGAACTACGA
>CAZSJH010000020.1:0-24635 GCA_964607105.1 uncultured Rikenellaceae bacterium
CTTACAGACGGACGGGAGGATGAGATAATATTCAGAACAATAAGGCTTGATTATGAGAATAATTACTTTGAACATGATAAGGACCTTTACCTTTCGGCCAGGGGTGATAAAACGAAGAAGAGCGGTTTTTACCAGGTCAGCCCTGATGGAAAATTACGAGAACTCATCTTTGATGATTATTCCATTTCAGGCCTGAGGAAAGCAAAAAACGAGGACAAAATGTTATTCCGTTCAGAGAGTTATTCAGATTCTCCCGATCTTTTCCTGACTGCCGGCAATTTCAGGAAAACTGAGCAGATAACTAATACCAATCCTCAGCAGGCTGATTATTACTGGGGGAAAAGTGAACTCATTAATTTCACCAATAATGACGGCAAAGAGTTGCAAGGTGCCCTTTTCTACCCCGCCAATTACGAAGAGGGCAAAAAGTACCCCATGATAGTCTATATCTATGAGATAAGGTCTACATCTTTGCACAGGTATGTAAGCCCCAGTCCTGAAAGCGCCTATAATACAACTAACTATACTACTGATGGATTTTTTGTATTCCAGCCTGATATAGTATATAAGACAAATCACCCGGGTGAGTCGGCAGTCGACTGCGTTGTGCCTGCCGTTGAGAAAGTGATTGAAACAGGAATGATTGAAAGTGATAAAATAGCATTGATGGGACACAGCTGGGGAGCCTACCAGACAAGCTTCATAATAACACAGACTGATCTTTTCTCCGCAGCAATAGCAGGCGCCCCTTTGATAGACATGATAAGCATGTATAATGAGATATACTGGAACTCAGGTAGCCCAAACCAGCAAATATTTGAAACCTCACAGGGCAGGCTCAGGGAACCATGGTGGGAAATAATGGATGAGTACATGGACAATTCACCAATGTTCAATGCTGCAAATATTAGCACCCCCCTGCTGGTAACCTTTGGAAACCAGGATGGAGCAGTTGACTGGCACCAGGGAATAGAGATGTTTACCACAATGAGGAGAATGCAAAAGCCATTTATAATGCTTGTTTATGAAGGAGAAAACCATGGGTTGAGGAAAGAGGAAAACATGCGTGACTATTCACTGAAGGTAAAACAATTTATTGACTACCATTTGCTTGGAAAGCCGGCTGAAGATTGGATAAAAGAAGGAAGGACTTTCATGGAAAAGAAGGAAGAAGAGCAGCTGGCAAAGGAAAAATGATACAATTACCGAACTTAAATAATATTTTTTATCCTGCTTAATTGACAATAAAACTATTGGCAGGTTATATTAATTAATTATTTTTAGGAATTCGTAGCGATTCATAATATTTCCTATGAGTGAAGCAATCCTGAAAGCGCTGATGCAACTGTTTGCCCTGATAATTAAGCAGGATGGAGGAATGCTTTCGAGAGAAAGGGATTATGTGATAAACTTCCTTGAGAAGCAGCTTAGTGATGGTTCTGTAAATGAGTACCTTGAACTTTTTGACAGGGATGCAGGTCCATTGATGGATGATGTTCTGGAAGTTGAAAATAAACCACCATCAGTAAAGGATTCAGTAAAAATATTCAGTATCTGCAAGCAGATAAACCGGACTCTTAACCAATCACAGAAAGTGGTTGTACTCATGCGGCTCTATGAACTGGTAAACGCTGATAAAAGGTTTACCAACCAGCGCATGAATATAATAAATACTGTGTCCGAAGCCTTCAAGATAGCACCGGAAGAATTCAGGAGCATTGAATTATTTATTAAACATGACAGCGATAAGAATCCTGATGACAACTCAATCATGGTACTTAAACAAAGATCCGGCTGTCCGGATTGCGAAAGTAGCCCTGTTGATGATACCTTTGCCAGCAACCTGATAGTTGTACTCTGGATTAGCAGTGTTGATCTGCATTTTATCAAACATTACTCTGATAACCAGCTTTTCCTTAATGGTCTTCCACTATATGCCGGGAAAATTTATACTATGGCCAAAGGCAGCTCGCTAAGGTATCAACAAGGCCTCCCCATATATTTTAGTGATATCTCTTCCTATTATCTTTCGAAAAGAAAATACGACAGGATCAGCCTTGAGGTTAAGAACCTTGTATATAAGTTCCCCGGCGGACAAAATGGGATCAATAACGTAAATATTGCTGAGAGAGAAGGCAGCCTTATTGGTATTATCGGAGGTAGTGGATCAGGCAAAACTACCTTGCTTAATCTCCTCAGTGGTATTCTTGAACCATCAAGCGGCTCAGTGAAGATAAATAGTATGGATCTCAGCAAGAGGCCGGAAGCACTCGATGGAATAATTGGCTATGTCCCACAGGATGATATGCTTATGGAAGACCTCACCGTGTTTGAGAATCTTTTTTACTCGGCAAACCTCTGTTTCAGGGAACTGGATAATTCCAAAATCACGGGCCTGGTTGATAGTATGCTTCTATCCCTGGGGCTATATGAAAAGAGAGAACTCAAAGTTGGTTCAAGCCTTAATAAAGTTATCAGCGGGGGACAAAGGAAAAGGCTTAACATAGCGCTTGAGCTTATACGTGAGCCATCAATATTATACCTGGATGAACCTACATCCGGGCTGTCATCCAGGGATTCCGAAAATGTTATGGACCTGGTCAGGGAACTTGCTTTTAAGGGTAAACTGGTTATTACAGCTGTGCACCAGCCTTCCTCCGAGATATTCAAGATGTTCGACAGGATGATCATACTTGATAGAGGAGGTGAAATGGTCTACTATGGGAATCCCATCGAGGCTCTCATACATTTTAAGACTATTGATGCACAAATAGACAGCCATATAGGGGAATGTCCTACCTGTGGTAATGTTAATCCTGAAATTATCTTTAATATAATTGAAACAGAAGTAGTAGATGAATTCGGGCGTTATACAGGCATAAGAAAACGTTCACCCTCGGACTGGGCCCGAAAATTTAGCGAGCTCAAACCTGAAATGCAATTCCGTGAGGTTAAGACTGCACCGGTCTCAAATCTTAAAAGACCAGGTATATTAAAACAATTCTTGATCTTTTTGCACAGGGACATGAGCAGCAAGATTTCAAACAGGCAGTATGTGATGCTGACCCTGCTTGAAGCACCCCTGCTGGCACTAATACTTTCATATATAGTAAGATATATAGCTGATCCAGGGTCAAGGATATACATCTTCAGGGAAAACGAAAACATCCCGGTATATATATTCATGTGCCTTATTGTAGTACTGTTTCTGGGTTTAATAACCAGCGCAGAGGAAATATTCAAAGACAGAAAAATACGCAAAAGGGAACATTTACTTAATCTAAGCTGGGGGAGTTATATTTTTGCAAAAGTAGTCCTGCTGCTATCAATCTCAGCCATTCAGTCATTCCTGTTCATAATAGTTGCTAATCCCATGCTAGGGATAAAAGCACTTTATTTCCAGTACTGGTTCGCATTGTTCACAACCGCGGTTTTTGCAAATATTCTTGGCCTTAATATATCGAGTGCATTCAATTCTGCCATTACAATTTATATTGTGGTCCCTCTGCTTATGATCCCCATGATGGTGCTGAGCGGGGCCATGTTCCCATTTGACAAGATTAACCGCACGCTAGGAAGTGTGGAAAATATACCCTGGGTAGCTGAAATAATGCCAACCAGGTGGACATATGAAGCCCTGATGGTTACCCAGTTCAAGGATAACGAATACGACAAGCTGGTTTATGATATAAATAAAACCATCAGTATTGCAGATTATAATACAATATACCGTTTGCCCGAATTGAAAAATGCACTGAATAAGACGATTTTACAATACAGGATAACAGGACTTTCCGAAGAGAACATATCCAAATTACGCCTCCTGAGGAATGAAATCTCGACATTATCTCAAAATGAAAATCTTTATGAGTTCGATGAACTTGACAAATTGAATCATTCCGATTTTAATCATCTGATAGCGGAAAAAGTATCCAGTTATATTGATTCAGTGAATTCCATTTTCCTCAAGATCAGTAATAGTGCAGATAACCGGAAAGACAGGTTCATAAGTAATTATAGGCAAGAACTCGATAATTTATATAACCGGTTCCATAATAACCATCTCGAAGATATTGTGAGGAAAATATATGAGAAAAACAAGATACTCGAATACCGGGACAGGCTTATTCAAAATTATGATCCAATCTACCGCGACCCACACAGTAACGGATTCCCGGCATTCAGGGCTCATTTCTTCGCCCCTACAAAGGTATGTATGGGTTTACGGCTTGATACCTATACTTTCAATATGATAGCCGTCTGGTTAATGTCACTTTTTTTATATATTCTGTTGTACTTCAATATTTTTGAGAGGATCTTCAATCCTGCATCAAAAAAATAAACATATGATACAGTATGTTTTATAATATTATTATTTTTTTACTTTTGTATGATAAAGTCAATAATACCTAAAATGAAAAAAGCCAGCTCAAGTCTCCTTATTGTGATCATCCTTCTTGTTGCCGCCTCCTGCAGGAATACTGGCAAAAAAGGATCGGAATTTATTTTCCCGGAAGCTGATACAATACCTGTTAAAGAATCTGAGAAGCTAAGCCAGGAAGCAATAGATGATATCGTACAAAATATTGGCTCCCCCGTGGAAATGGCTTCCCTTCTTATCGATCTTGAAGTTCCTTTTATTGCTGACCACCTTGCATCAATAGACGAGGCAGAAGATCTCAGCACCAATTACCAGAAAGCACTACGCCTGGGTATCTACGGTGCCGACCTGGGTTATCTTAATATTTATGAAAAAACAGGTATTGCGGTTGAAACACTGACTATCATAAATAAACTTGCAGATGGATTGAGAGTTGGGCAATTCTTTGATTTTGAAACACTGAAAAGCCTTGCCATAAACAGGAGAAATATTGATTCCCTGCTTTTCCTCTCTGTTCACTCATATAATGAAATTGATGAGTATCTGCGTCAAAACAATCGTGGCCATCTTTCCGCTTTAATGATCACAGGCGTTTGGCTTGAGGCACAATACCTTGCATGCCAAGTGGTTAAAGAATATCCGCATATTGATCTGAAGAACAGGATAGGCGAACAAAAGATAATTATTAATGACCTCCTGATGTTATTGCGACCTTATAATGAGTCGAGCGATGATTACCGGACACTTTATAATGATATTGAAGCTCTTAAACGTGAATATTCAGACGTCAATATAACATATACACCGGGAGAACCTGAGACAATCGAGAAAGAAGGAAGGCTTGTTGTTATACAGAAAGAAGAAAGTACTGTTGTTTTCAGTGATGAAGTTCTGGATAAAATAATAGAGAAAACAGAAGAAATAAGAAATAAAATTATATCACTTTAACTCCTTGATATGAAAAGGACCACACTAGTATTCATTGCCCTGTTACTTGCAATTTTCAATATTAACGCACAGGACCAGCAGGATCTGGTTAGTAATTGCGCCCTCGGGATAGGCGGTAATACCACTTACCTTAAAGATTTTGTAATAAAACTGCCCGATGCAACCGACCTGAGTGATATTCCGGTGCATAAAGCCAATATATACCTTATGAAGAAACAGAACTACCTGTTCACCCAGTGCAATAGCGAGGATTCCGAGGGAGAGTTGACAATTGAATTATATGATGCTAATAACCTGATTACAAGTTCGATAAATCAAAAAAACGAGAAAATATATTCCTCCGTTGAATTTTCCTGCAATAAAACAGGTCTGTATACTATATGGTATTCATTCAAAGATGGAAAGAAAGGTACGGGAGTGGGTATCGTGTCACTCCTTAAATGAGTATAGCCCGGCTTACCTGTATGAATAATATGGAAAGAAAAATAGTAGCAAAAACATAATTTGCTATTTTTTTATTTTTAATCATAACCAGGTAATGAGTCAGAACATACACTATGGGTATAAGTAAAATATACATCAGACCAACCGATGCAGCAGGCACTAAAAAGTAAATAAGTACAGTCAACAGTACCATCCAGGTCAGTAGTGAAAATATCTTCCGTGACCTTACTTTTTTTACATTGAAAATACTCCACATATGCAATAAAGCCACTATGAAAATGAGAAGGTTGATAAATGATATAATTATGAACTCGGGTGACCAGTAAAATTCCGGGACATCCCTGAAAAGACTCTCAATTAGTGATTGGTTCAGCCATGCTATATCACGCCCGGTAAGATAGTAAAAGGAATAGAGAATGATAAATGGAGTAATCAGGCCGAATAAAGAAATTAACAATTCCCTTAAATTAAACGACCTGAAAAGGTTTATGCCGATTATTATCAGGATATAATACCAGATAATGTTAGTATAAACGAGGGCAGCCATTCCTATAAGCATTGAAGCATCAAAAAGATTATATGCTATGCCCGGTTTCCTGTATGATACTATAAGCCTGTCGATAGAGACAAGAAGCATGAGTGATGCCGGCAGAACAGGATTTAGGACCTGATTGCTTGTAATATAACCGCTCAGGAGTACATAAAATGAGGCGGGCAGGAAAGTCCTTTCGTTAATAAAAAACAATCGTGTATTGAAGTTCACCAGGTATATGGCTGTTGCCAGTACCAACAGCATGGAAAAAACAATACCTGTAAACGGTTTTCCTTCGAAGAGATTAATTAAGAGGGAATACAGGGGCGCCGGATATTGGTTATAAATTGTATTGTCAACGGGATTCAACATGGGCTGAAGCCATACCAGTATGAGGCTGATTAAAATAACCAGTATTGTCCCGGGGCCTGTGCCCCTGTAGATTTTTAGAAGCATACTTTAACCTAAGTCAAAACCTATATCTTTCCTGAAATACTTTCCCTGGAAATAAATTATATCTGCATTTGTATATGATCTTCCAAGCGCCTCATTCATATCAGATCCATACGAGCTTATTGCAAGCACCCTTCCCCCTGAGCTTAACACCTTATCATCTTCCCTCCTGGTACCCGCCTGGAAAATCAGACTTCCGCTGGCATTTTCAATATTTAGAATCTCCTTCCCCTTTTCATAAGAGCCCGGGTAGCCACCCGATACAAGCATCACAGTTACAACAGTATCTCCAGATATCTGTATTGTCCTGTTCTTAAGATCCCCATTTATAACACCAAGCAGTAAATCAACAAGGTCACTTTCTATCCTGGGAATTATTACCTCGGCCTCAGGATCACCCATACGCACATTATATTCAACAACATATGGATCCCCACCAACATTCATAAGTCCAAAGAAGATAAAACCTTTATATGTTATCCCTTCATTTCTCAGCCCCGATAATGTTGGCTTGATTATCCTGTCCTCAACTTTATCAATAAAAACATCATCAGCAAAAGGCACGGGAGAAACAGCACCCATACCGCCCGTATTAAGGCCTGTATCCTTTTCTCCTATCCTCTTATAATCCTTTGCCTCAGGAAGGATTTTGTAATCTTCTCCATCGGTTATAATAAAAACAGAAAGTTCTATCCCCTTAAGAAATTCTTCAATAACGACTGTATTTCCTGCTGTGCCGAATTTCCCTGAGAACATTTTGTCAAGTTCCATTACAGCATCATCATAATCATCGAGTATTAAAACCCCCTTACCTGCAGCAAGGCCGTCAGCTTTCAGGACATAAGGTTTTTTCATCCTCCTGAGGAATTCACAGGCATCGCTGTAATTTTCTCTTGTGAAGCTATTGTAGGAAGCTGTTGGTATCCCGTATTTCTTCATAAACCCTTTAGCAAAATCCTTGCTTCCTTCCAGCATGGCACCGGCTTTTGTAGGACCCACAACACCTATGTCTCGGTACTTTTCACTTGCAAGGAAGAAATCATGAATACCATCCACCAGTGGGGCTTCAGGCCCAACAACTACCATTTCAATATTATTATCATATGCAAACTCAGCGACTGATTCAAAATCACCCGGGTCAAGATTTACATTTTGACCCTCCATGGCTGTCCCTGCATTCCCTGGTGCAATGTGTACCTTTTTAACCCTGTCACTCTGTACAATCTTCCAGGCGAGGGTATGCTCCCTACCTCCCGATCCTAGTATAAGAACATTCATATTATCCGGCATTCATTAAACAAACCAAAAATAGCATATCCGTATATTAAAAAAAAATGTAGCTGTTTTAAGCATCGCTTGTTAAATCCCCAAATCCGTATCCCTTCGTCCTGCACATATTGATTATTCTGGTGAGAAGCTCAGGTGTAGATCTGTTACCTTTGTCATGTAATACAATAACCGAACCCGGTCGAATCAGTTTCTCTGCCTTTACCATAATATAATCAGTTCTCAATTCCGTATTATAATCATGTAACAGAAGGTCCCAGAAAACCAGCTTCATAGTTTTCTTAAGATCAATATACTGGTTAATTGTAATGTGTCCATAAGGCGGTCTGTAAAAAACTGAGCCGCTTATTTCTGCCCCTTCCCGGCAGTTTTTATTATAATCCTTCCGGCTGCTCTTCCATCCATCCATATGCAGGTAACCATGATTAGCCAGGGAGTAACCATTTTTTGTTATCTCCTTTAACTCTTCGGGGTATTTCAGGATATTAGAACCATTACAGAAAAAAACAGCTTTCCCCACATCATTCCGTTTTAAGATATTAATTATCTCACCTGTGCCACCAGGTGTTGGACCGTCATCGAAAGTAATATATATCTTATTCTCATTTCCGGGTATCCTGAAGATTGCCTCCCTGTAAAGCAAGCGGGCAGGCCCGGGGAATCTGTAAAACGCGGTCATCATGATGAACTCATAAACAGTTCATTATAATACCTGTCAAGATCCTGTTCAATCAATCCCATCAGATCTTCAATACCCTTTGTAGCTGACATATTATAAAGGCTTATAAGTGACTGTATATTCAAACCTATCACGTAATCAAGATCGTATCTTCTTTGATCATCAAGCTTGATAACCATTTCAAGGTATTGTTTGGCATTAGTTATTATATCAGTGGCTATTGCCATAGCCTCATCTTTATTCCCTATTGTATAGAGTCCATTTACAAGATCAACAGAATAGTAATTATGCTGTATCTTACTGTCTGGAATTTCATCAAGGCACTTATACAATACTTCCCTGGCTCTAATTGTATCGCCCTCGTTAATAAGTGCTTCGGCGAGCAGTCCAAACATCCTCCTGAAGTTACTGAACATGCGCCTGTTGTTTTCATCCAGGTAGACATCGGGATCCGAGGCATTACCCCATTTAAACCTGTTCATCACGTTATCGCACATCTGTTCTGTATCGATATATCCTATGTCCTGTGTCCGTGTTCCCGTTGAATCGAGTGGGGCAATCCTGTAAGCCAGGCCCTCTAGCTGGAAATACTCATCAAGCCCCATGTAGTTGGAGGGAGGAACCGTACTGGCAAAATAAAACGGGCGTTCCCATCTATTGGTACCTATCATATCCATTACGGCCAGATTGTTTTTGTACATCTCCCTGTCATCATAATTCCAGATAACATAATTAAGCAATCGATCTGCCTGATATTCTTTAACTGTACCGTTTGACATTACCTTTACTGAGTCTACAGGTATCAGGAATTTGCTTGAGGGAATATAATTATAATAATCACCCCGGCCGGTGAAATCTATCTTACTCTGTCGATCATCCGAACCTGCGAATTTTAACAGCTCAATAATATCGTATGGTCTGTTTATCCTTTCAGTTACCGGCATCTGCTCCCTGGTGCCCGGCAAGTATTTTTCCGGCCCCAGAGTAAAGAGCACCTGATCAGATTCGTATGCTTCCTGGCGCATCATATTAATATACCATCCTGCTGAGAGATAACTTAGATTGGCAACCCTGACATCTGTCCTTATCCCCTCCACATCCTGCGCATACCATACCGGAAAGGAATCATTATCACCATATGTAAAGATTACAGCGTTCTCATCACAGCTGTTAAGGTAATTACTGCCTATATCCCTTGCCGTATATCTTCCCGAACGATCATGATCATCCCAGTTCTGGATTGCCATCAATACGGGCGCTACCAGAAGACATACGAGGAATGCAATCGGCAATATTATTTCTTGTGTAATTATTTTCCGTAGATTATCAACTATGAAACACAGGCCCATACCTACCCATATGGAAAATGCATAGAATGAACCTGCATATGCATAATCCCTCTCACGTGGCTGCAGAGGATATTGGTTCAGATAAACCACTATGGCAATTCCTGTCATAATAAATAGCACAAATATGACCCAGAAGCCCTTCCGGTCTCTTCTGTATTGCCAGATCATTCCAAGCAAACCAAGAATCAGGGGCAGGAAGTAGTAAGTATTCCTTCCAGGATTGTTCTTCAGCTCATCGGGTAATAATTTCTGGTCACCAAGCCTTGAGCTGTCTATGGCCTTGATGCCGCTGATCCAGTTGCCGTGCATCACATTACCGTTCCCCTGTATATCATTTTGCCTGCCTGCAAAATTCCACATGAAGTACCTGCCGTACATATATCCCAGTTGATAGCGGAAGAAGAATCTCAGGTTTTCACCGAAGGTCGGGACAATAAATTCCTGGCTCCCGCTTGAGGTATTCAACCTTACCTTTTCCCCCCTGACCTGGCCCCAGTATTCGTATTCTGAGCGATGCCTGTCCTCCGGGCTGTACATCCTTGGGAAAATGGTTATAAAACGGTCATCAAAAACATATTCGTTCTTTTTATATGCTACATATTTACCATTTTCCTTATTATAACCGCCTGTTTCCCTTTTGATATCCACCACGGGGGCAGTATAATAATTTCCTTTCAGCAAGGGTGTACTGCCATACTGTTCCCTGTTAATATAGTATATCATTGAGAACACATCCGAAGGGTCATTCTGATTCATCGGAGGTCTGGCATTAGCCCTTATGGGAATGAGTGCATAGGAAGAATAACCCAGTAAGATAACCGCCAGAATTGTAACAACGTAATTGAGAAGAATCTTCTTTTGTCTTATTGAATATTTGATTCCGAATACTATCAGGGCAATGAGGAGCAATATCCAGAAATACAGTCCCGAGTTAAAGGGGAGTCCAAAATTGTTAACAAATAAAAGTTCGAACCATCCTGCCACTTTCACCGTATAGGGTAAAAGTATGAATACGAGAAATCCCAGGATTGCAAATGCTGCCAGTAATGCCTTAACAACACCTTTAGTGCTGAGGGTGTAAGTCCTGAAATAATATACCAGGACTATGGCCGGCAATGCAAGAAGGTTTAGCAGGTGCACACCAATGGATAATCCCATAAGGTATGCTATAAGTACCAGCCATCTTCCTTTGAGGCTCTCTTCAGCTTCATCCTCCCACTTTAGAATAGCCCAGAAAACCATTGCGGTAAAAAGTGCTGAGGTGGCATATACTTCTCCTTCCACTGCAGAGAACCAGAATGTATCGGAAAAGGCACAGGTAAGTGCCCCTATCAGCCCACTTGCTATCACGGTGGCAATATTGATATAAGAAAGCGTATCCCTTCCAATAAATACCTTCCTTACCAGGTGTGTGATCGTCCAGAACAGGAACATAATAGTAAATGCACTGGCCAGTGCTGACAGGAAGTTTATCATCACGGCTGCATTTGACTCATTTCCAAAGCTGAACAATGAAAAAAAACGGCCAAGCAGAAGGAAGAATGGTGCACCTGGGGGGTGACCAACCTGGAGTTTCCAGGCTGAAAGGATAAACTCACCACAATCCCAGAAACTTACTGTTGGCTCAAGTGTGACAGTGTACACAACCAGCGATACAAGGAACACTATCCAGCCTGTAATATTGTTTACTTTATTAAAATTAAGGTTATAATCACTCATCTCCGGATGGCTCTAATTAATAAACTAAACTGTAAATATATTGAAAATGCAATTATATGACATAATATCTCCACTCAATATCCCGCCAGTGTGAACCGGCATAATCAATCCCAATACGTTTACCCTTTGCAACTTCAACTTTTTCCCCATGGTCCTCAAGCCATATTCTTTCTGACCCGCATATATCTTCCCCGTAATATGAGCCATCTATGTTAAGTTGCCTGGTTAATTTCCCCGGTCCGTCAAAACCTCTTATACCTCTTATCAGGACAGCCTGCGGTATTCCCTCCTGTGCTGTCACAATATTAAGCATCCAGTACATTCCGTATATGAAATATACATAAATAAGTCCTCCCCTGTGATACATTATCTCGGTCCTTCCGGTTCTCCCTTTGCTTACATGGCATGCCTCATCCTCCTCCCCACGGTATGCTTCAACTTCGGTTATCATATAATTACCGGGCATTCCGTTCTCTCCCGTTACACACAGGAACTTACCCGGCAGATCAGGAGCTACCTCAAGTACATCCCTTGTAAAAAACCATCTTTGTAACCTTTGGCCCGGGTCCATTATTCAACATTTATTTTCTGGTATTCAAATATTGAGAATTTATTAAAAAGAAAAAAACTAAAACATTTACATCCATACTGACTTATTTTTTTCAGTATATAAACCGGATGCAGCCCAATTTAATGTATATATTATTCTTTTTTATTAAAAAAATTATTGTACTTTTGCACACCCGAAAATACAGGATTTTAGAAAAATATAATTAAAACAAAAGAACGTGAATACCAACAGCTACAAGACCATTTCGGCAAATAAAGCGACGGTAAAAAAGGAGTGGCTCCTGGTGGATGCTGAAGGAGAGATACTGGGTCGTCTAGCATCACAGGTAGCAAAGCTCATCAGAGGAAAACATAAACCGGATTTTACTCCTCATGTTGATTGTGGTGACAATGTGGTTATAATAAATGCTGACAAGGTCGTGATGACGGGAAGCAAGTGGGATCAAAAAAAATACATAAGGTATTCGGGATATCCCGGCGGGCAGAAATCCATTGTGGCCAGGGAGCTTTTTAAGAAACATCCTGAGAGGGTTGTTGAAGATGCCATACGCGGTATGCTTCCCAGGAACAGACTTGGAAGGGCTATTTTCAAGAACCTCTATGTATATACAGGAGATAAGCACGAACAGGTAGCTCAGAAACCAAGGAAAATTGAATTAGATAAAATTAAATTATAAATGGAAATTATAAATACTATAGGAAGAAGGAAATCGGCCATAGCAAGAGTATATCTTTCTGAAGGCAAAGGGCAGATTACTGTGAACAATAAGAATTACCAGGAATATTTCCCGGCCAAAACACTACAGTATATTGTGATGCAACCTCTTAATCTTCTTAATGTTACCGACAAATATGATATCAGGGTAACCCTGGACGGAGGAGGTTCGAAAGGGCAGGCTGAAGCATTGAGACTTGGTATATCAAGAGCCCTGGTAAAAATAAACGAAGAGGATAAACCGGCCCTGAAAGCAGAAGGATTCCTGACAAGGGACCCCAGGCATGTAGAAAGGAAAAAGCCCGGACAACCAAAAGCTCGCAAGAGATTCCAGTTCAGTAAACGCTAAAAATATATATATGCATGTTTAGTATCTAAATTGTATTGACTTCGCACAGCGAACTACTATACAATTGATAAACAGAATGTAAACTTTAAATTTTAATAATGTCAAGAACAAATTTCAACGAATTGCTAGATGCAGGTGTTCATTTCGGACACCTCAAAAGAAAATGGAATCCTGCCATGGCTCCATACATTTTTATGGAACGTAACGGAATTCATATTATAGACCTCGAAAAAACAGAACAAAAAATTGAAGAAGCAGCATCTGCCATGAAGCAGATAGCAAAATCAGGTAAGAAAATATTATTTGTAGCAACCAAAAAACAGGCCAAGGACATTGTTGCCGAAAAAGTGAAAGAGGTAAACATGCCATACGTAACTGAAAGATGGCCCGGTGGTATGCTGACTAATTTCCCAACTATACGTAAAGCTGTAAAAAAAATGTCGTCAATTGACAAAATGGCAACAGACGGCACTTTTGATAACCTGTCGAAAAGAGAAAAGCTTCAGATCACACGCCAGCGTGCCAAACTTGAAAAAATGCTTGGTAGCATAGCCGATCTTACCAGACTGCCTGCAGCTCTCTTCGTTGTGGATATTACCAAGGAATACATTGCGGTAAGGGAAGCAAAAAAACTGGCTATACCTGTTATAGCAATGGTCGATACCAACTCTGACCCTAAAGCTGTTGATTTCCCCATACCAGCCAATGATGATGCCTCAAAATCAATCTCACTCATTATTGATATCCTCTGTAAGGCGGTTGAGGAAGGACTTAATGAAAGAAAAAACGAGCGGGAAAAAGAATCAGATGGCAAAGAAAAAAGACCAACAAGAGATACAAAAGCCTCGGCAAAAAAAATCAGATCAGTAAAAGCTGAAGATATCGATGACAAGGATGAGAATGGAGATAAGGAAGAAGACGATGCAAAAATCGCTCAATCAAAGATAACAGAAGAATCCTACGATGACGATGTTGACGAATAAAACAAAATAGTAATCATAAAAAAATATAATATGGCATCAATAAGTGCTGCTGACGTAGCAAAACTGAGAAGAATGACCGGAGCAGGAATGATGGATTGTAAACATGCCCTGCAGGAAGCTGAAGGAAACTTTGATAAAGCTATTGAAGTAATCAGGAAAAAAGGTCAGGCTGTTGCCAATAAACGTGCCGATCGTGAAGCAGGTGAAGGAGTTGTTCTTGCACGCACAACTGATGATAAGAAATTCGGTGCCCTTATCGTTCTTAACTGTGAAACCGACTTTGTAGCTAAAAATTCTGACTTCGAAAAACTAGCCAACGAGATCCTGGATAAAGCACTCCGGAAAAGAGTTGAAAATTTAGATGAACTGAAAAATGTTGAACTGGACGGTGTAAAAATTGCAGATAAGATTGTTGAACAGATTGGTATAATAGGTGAAAAACTTGAATTATCCCACTATGACTATATTATTGCCGAACATGTTCATTCATATATCCACCCGGGTAACAGGCTGGCTACACTCGCCGGTTTTAACAAGTCGGGAATAGATCAGCAGGTTTATAAGGACATAGCCATGCAGGTAGCTGCAATGAATCCCCATGCAATTGATAAGGACGATGTAAAGCAGGAAGATATTGACAGGGAAATTGAAATTGGTAAAGAACAGGCACGACGTGAGGGAAAACCTGAGAACCTGCTCGAGAAGATAGCAATGGGTAAACTGGGTAAGTTTTTTAAGGAAAACACTCTGCTCAACCAGGAATTTGTAAAAGATAATAAGCAGATCATCAAGCAATATCTGAGTTCCACGGATAAAGATCTTACAGTAACCGGTTTCAGCAGGTATACACTGAATGACTAATCAATAAGGAAGAAAATCCTATATAAAATCCGTTTGTCGATTGCCAAGCGGGTTTTTTCAATTATTTATTAAATAGGATCTAAACGACTTTAAACGTGGAATAATGGAATACAGGTTAATCCCCCATTAATCCATCACTCCATCCATTCAATAATCCAGTATTTGTTTACCAGCCCAGTAATACAGGCTGTCCTTTATTCCGAAATCAACAAAGAAATACATTTATTCATTTTAGCTTTACTCTTTAACCTGTTATTAATGGTTCGTCACATATAAGTAAAATTACTATTTTTGATGACAGAATTATTTTAATTCAAAGCGGAAATTACATAGAGATAATCATATTTATAGAATTAACTATACCCAGATAAAAAAATGAAATATAAAAGAATCCTGCTCAAGCTCAGTGGTGAATCACTTCAGGGCGCTGACAACTATGGCATTGACCCCTCAAGGCTATCTTACTATAGCATTCAGATAAAGGAGTTGGTTGATTCAGGTATTGAAACAGGGATAGTAATGGGTGGAGGAAACATATTCAGGGGTCTGAAAGGAACTGAAGCAGGCTTTGACAGGATGAAAGGTGACCAGATGGGCATGCTGGCTACAGTGATTAACAGCCTTGCACTGGAAAACGAACTGCGCTCAGCAGGCTGCAAAGTCAGGCTTTTTACATCAATAAGAATGGAACCTGTTGGTGAGCTTTACAACAGGGACAGGGTGACAGAGGCAATGAAACAGGGCACCGTATGTCTGCTTTCGGGTGGCACGGGGAATCCCTTTTTTACCACCGATACAGCAGCAGCGCTCAGGGCTGTTGAAACAGGTTGCGATGCACTGCTTAAAGGAACACGGGTTGACGGTGTATACTCTGACGATCCTGAAACGAATAATAAAGCTGGAAAATTTGAGCATATTTCTTTTGAGGAAGTAATATCAAGGCAACTCAAAGTGATGGACCAAACTGCCTTTACAATGTGTCGTGAAAATAAGATGCCAATCATTGTCTTCGATATGAATAAACCCGGGAATCTTCTGAAAGTGGTAAAAGGACAGGATGTGGGAACAATCATATATAACAGGTAAAATTCTGTTTTTCCGGATTTTTTTTAAATTTGTTAACTGGCAAACAGTCATAATATTAAAACTACCGGTATGAATGAAGAGATAGAAATTATAATGGAAGAAACCACTGACAGGATGGATAGTGCCATTAAGCATCTTGAAACCGAGCTATCCAAGCTGAGAGCAGGTAAGGCTACGCCGGCACTCCTGGATGGTATAAAGGTTGACTACTACGGTGTTAATACACCCCTTAATCAGGTGTCGAACATAAATACACCTGATGCAAAATCAATAATTGTTCAGCCCTGGGAAAAAACCATGCTGGGACCCATCGAAAAAGCTATCCTTGCTGCAAACATAGGACTGACGCCCGTTAATAACGGTGAAATAATAAGGATTAATGTGCCCGCGCTTACGGAAGAAAGGAGGGCACAACTGGTGAAAATGGTTAAAAATGAAGGAGAATTAGCCAAAATCAGTTTACGTAATTCCCGTAAATGGGCTAATGACGAGCTTAAAAAACTACTGAAGGAAGGCCTGGCCGAAGATGCCGAAAAAACTGCCGAGGATAATGTCCAGGTACTTACTGATGAGTATGTTAAAAAGGTTGACGAGATAATTGAAGCTAAGGAAACTGATATAATGACTGTCTGATTTCCGCTAATCAATAATACCGGTTAAATAAAAAGACCTCCCTGGCATACTTAATACTGTACCTTAAGAAGATTATCCTTCTCTGCGTAGACATAGAACTCCCGTAACTGTTGATAATAATAGAAAAATAAATAAATGGATAGGGTATCCGGCTTTTGAAAGGTCATATAAGTGACAAAAGAAAAAAGCAATTCACCAAAATGTAAAATTAAAATCAAAAGCCATGAAAAGATTTATCGATATTACAATGGTAGCTCTGATCCTTTTTAACATCATTTCACTTGCCACGGCCAATGCTGCCGTAACGGAAGAAATGAATAAGCAGGATCAGCAGTCTTTTATTACTTTAAGGGGTAAAATAGTGGATAACACAACCGGCGACCCCCTGATATTTGCCACCATAGCTCTCAAAGGGACAAATGTGGCAACAGTTTCGAACCTTGACGGGGAATTTCTACTCAAGATAGATGTTGAAGTAACTGATCCTTATATCGAAGTTACTTATATAGGATACAGGAACAAAGAAATCCCCCTGGCAAACCTTACGACAGGTGAGAAAGAAAATGTCATTGAGCTGAGTCAGGCTACAATACCCATTCAGGAGGTGATCATAAAGCCTGTAAGCCCCGAGGAAATTCTTGAGAACGTAATAGCCAACATAGGCATAAACTACGCTAAAGTGCCCAACCTCATGACCGGCTTTTACCGTGAAACAATCAAGAGGAACAGGAGCTATGTATCTATTGCCGAGGCTGTTATTGAAGTCTTTAAAGCTCCCTATAACAATGAGTTCAGGTTCGATGCAACCAAAGTCTACAAAGGGAGGAAGAATGTTGATGTGTCAAGAATAGATACAGTACTGTTCAGGCTCCAGGGTGGGCCAGTTACAACACTGCAGCTTGATGTTGTCAAAAATTCATTTGGTATCCTTACCTATGATATTATGAACTCATATGAATATACCCTTGACAATATAATAGTAATTGATGAGAAACCGCACTATGTAATCGAATTTCACCAGCGTAGGAATGTAGACATCCCCTTGTTCCTGGGTAAATTATTTATTGATATAGAAAGTTATGCATTAACTGAAGCTGAATTCAGCATTAACCTTGAAGATGAGGACCTGGCAGCATCTATCTTCGTGAGGAAGAAACCTCTTGGCATGAAAGTAACACCTGAAATGGCAAGTTACAGGCTTAAATTCCGCGAGCAGGACGGCAAATACTATTTCGCATATGCACGTGCCGAAGTGGAATTCAAATGTAACTGGAAAAGAAAACTTTTCAATAAAACATATACTACTATGTCAGAAATAGCCATTACTGACAGAACTGAAGAAGAAGTAATAAAATTTACAGCCAGCGAGAGAATCAGAAAAGGTGATATCTTTACCGAGCAGTTGAGTGCTTTTGCTGATCAGGATTTCTGGGGTGAATATAATGTTATTGAACCCGATCAGAGTATAGAGTCAGCAATCAGGAGGCTTAACCGCAAGCTTAAATGGAGTGACTTATTCGATAACTAATATATGGTAACCGACAGAGATATTATCAGGAGGATAAGGAACGGGGATATCAATGAATTTGAGAAACTGTTCCGTTCCTCCTATAATTCTCTGGTAAGTTACGCAAGGACAATCCTGAAAGATACAGACACATCGGAAGAAATAGTACAGGAGCTTTTTTATGTTCTCTGGCGCGACCGGAAAAAAATAAAGATAAACAGCTCGCTTAATGGATACCTCTTCAGGGCGGTATATAACAGGTGCCTTCATTATATAGAACATAAAAAGGTTGTAATGAAACACGAAGCTGAGCTCAGGGTGAGCATGGAAAATATCATCAAAGATCCTGTAGAAGAGATGAACTATAAGGAGCTGAATGACAAGGTGGCAAGGATAATTGAAAAATTGCCGGAACGCGCCGCAAGAATATTTTGCATGAGTCGCTTTGATGGTATGAAATATACAGAAATAGCTGAAAAGCTTTCAATCTCTGTAAAAACAGTGGAAGCTAATATGGGCAAAGCATTAAAAGAATTCAGGAAAGAATTGTTAGTATAGAAATGAAAAAAGAAGAAAAATATAGCAGTAATATGGATGATAAGGAAAGGATAATGTTTGATGAATTCCTCTCCGGACAAAACCAACCTGTTAAAAAATACTGGAAGGAAATGGATGAAACTGTAAGAAGTGAAAAGGTTGATACTGATAAAGCATGGAATAAACTTTATAAGCGTCTGGAAGGAGATAGGCTGATACAGAAAAAAAGTATTTTTAGAAGCAATGCCTTCCGGATTGCCGCCTCTGTGGTACTTATTCTTGGCCTTACTTTCACAGGCTTATATATTGGAACTAACGGCTTTGAAAAAAGCTATAATAATATTATCACTGCAGGTATAGACGAGAAAAATATCATGGTGGATCTTCCCGATGGAAGTACTGTTATCCTGAACAGGAATTCAAACATTGAATACCCTGACAAATTTGAAGGGCAAACAAGAACTGTTAAACTGGAGGGGGAAGCATACTTTGATATTCAGCATGATGCCACCAAACCATTTATAGTTGATGCCGAGGAAGCCAATGTTACAGTGCTCGGAACATCCTTTAACGTAAATACAGGCAATAATAAGGTCGAAGTATTAGTCACTTCAGGGAAGGTGATCCTGGAAACTAACAGTGGAGAATCGTCAGTGACACTTGAACCGGGAGACCTTGGGCTTATATCTGACCACTCAGCTTCAAAAACCGTTAACAATGATCCAAATTATTTATCCTGGAAAACTGAACTGCTGGTATTTGAAGGCGACAGCCTGGCTAAAGTGATTTCAGACCTGAAAAGAGTTCATAATATCAATATAGAAACTGAAAACGATGATATCAGGAATATGAGAGTCACTTCCGTTTTTGATAATCAGTCACCTGAAACAATTATCCGCATTATTTGTACTACTTTTAACCTTGAATATTATAAAGAAGGAGATAAATATTTCCTGGATACAAAATAAAGGTTAAAACATTCAATGAATGTACTAGCTTATACCGTAAGAAATATTGGAATCAAAAAGCTCGTTATAATTATCCTTATTATAACAGGCTCATCTATTATACAGGCTCAGGATACTGTTCTTAATACCCGGATATCATTAAAATTAAATAATACAAGCATATCAGCGGTATTAAAATCCTTATCCCGCAAAACCGGCTACTACTTCACTTATGACACCGACGTGGTAGAACCCGAAAAGCTGACAAGCTTAAGAACTGATAATCTGCCTTTGAGAAACATTCTTGACACAATCTTTCATGATAAATTGCTGAATTATTCAGTTATTGATAATCATATAATAATATACAGGTCAGTAAATGATTCCACACCCCTGTTAAGGGAAGAAGGAAGGGAATCGGTATACACCCTTTCAGGTATAATAACAGATGCTGACAATGGACAAGCCCTGCCATATGCTTCAGTAGGGGTTGAGTCAAAAGGTAAGGGCACAATCTCAAATTACGAGGGTGAGTATACTCTCAACCTTACAAAAAACTTCCTGGATGATACACTCGTGGTATGCTACCTGGGCTTCCACAACAGAAAAATACCCGTCAGCCAGGCCGTAAACAGCCACTTCAATATATCTCTTACCAGAATGTATATACCTATTCCAGAAGTACTTATCAGGAACAGGGAGCCATTGGAGTTAATAAGAACTGTAAAAGAAATGATCCCGGAGAATTATGGGGATACTCCTGCACAGATGACAGCCTTCTATCGTGAATCAGTGTCAAAAAGAAGCAAACTACTTACTTATTCTGAAGCAGTCCTTAAAATGTATAAAAGCTCTTACACAGTAACACTGTTTAATGATCAGATAAAGATTTACAAGAGTAGGAAAATTAATAACCTTGACCAATCAGATACCCTCACCTTTAAACTCAGATCAGGTCTGGATGGATGCCTTATTCTTGACGGCGTGAAAAATACCTTCGATTTTCTGAGTGCTGAAAGTTATTCCGATTATAATTACCGGATGACCGACATAATTAATATAGGTGATGAAGCAGCTTTTGTTATTGAATTTGAACAGAAAGAACACCTTGATGACATTGCCCTGCCAAAAGGAACTCTATATATTAATACGAGCAACTACGGAATACATGCGGTTGATTTTGAGATAAACGAGGATTATATTGATAAACTTGAAAGATCATATATAGAACAGGCAGCCAGGGGATTTAATGTTAAAATCAGATCAGCAAAATACCGGATTAATTATCGTTATATCAATAAGCGCTATTATCTCAACCATGTAAGGGGGGATCTTGAGTTTTATGCCAGAAAGAATAACAGGTTTTTTGGCAATACTTATACTATCTTCTTTGAAATGGCAATAACGGATATTGATACCGTAAATATACAACGCTTTGCCAGGGAAGAACGTGCACCCCGTCATTCAATATTCGTTGAGACGATAAACAGCTACGACCGTCAATTCTGGGGAACTGATAATTATGTAAGGCCTGAGGAAAGTATTAAGGAAGCCCTGTCGCGAATAAATGCATGTCTGGGTGAATTCAAATCTAATAACTCTCAATAATCCTGTTAAGCTCGCTCAGGTCAGGTGTAAGTATAATCTCGGTACGCCTGTTCTTTCTGCGGGCTTCAGTAGTTTTTGCATCTTCAACAGGCAGGTATTCTCCCCTGCCGGCAGCAGTAAGCCTCCTGGGATTAATGCCCGATCCATCCAGCAATACTCTTACAACTGTTGTTGCTCTCTTAACACTAAGGTCCCAGTTATCCTGTATAGGTCCTCCCGATGAAATATACGGAACGTCATCCGTATGGCCTTCAATTGTAATCTGTATATCAGGATTATTTTTTAATACTGCGGCAAGTTTTTTCAATGCGTCACGGCCATTAGCATCGATATTATAACTTCCTGTACGGAATAGGAGTTTTTCTTCAAGCGAAACATATACCTTCCCATTCCTCATCGATACTGTAAGTCCATCACCTTCAAATCCATATAATGCATCCGACACCTTGTTCTTAAGGTCCTTGACTATCCTTGTCTGTTCTTCAAGGATCTGTTCCAGTTCGGTAAGCCTGGCATCCCTCTGTTCAAGCTCATATGAAAGCTGATCCAATTCAGCCCTCCTGGCCTCCATATTCATCTCAAGCTGCCTCAACAGGTCTTCCTTGTTCTGCAGGTTCTGCTGCGCCTCCTGTAACTCCCTTAGTAAACGCCTGGTCTCGGCAACATTACCCCTTATAAGGTCCTCCTGGGCATTCTGCAAGTCAGTATATCTGTTATTGAGCTCGCTGTATTCAGACCGGGCCTGTTCAACCTCCTGCTGCAGGTTTTCTTTCTCCTCTTCCATTCCTGCCAGTTCTTCTTCAATTGTTCCCAGTCTTGCTGACATTTCCCTGTTTCTCATCGAAAGGTCCAGGTTTTCAGTCTTATATGCATCCCTCTCGTTCATATACTGCACACTCTTGTCATGCAATGTTCTGTACCTTCCCCCAGGGACACATGACATAAGGCCTAAGAAAGCTGATAAGCAAATTATCGGAAATAACTTTATTTTAATCATAACGGGCTTTTTAAAACAAAATAGCTTTATAGTGCGTTTATCTGCAAAAATAACAATTTCCATGTTCTGACATACAAAGCATATAGTAATAATATTTTTATCTTTGCATCAACGTACTTAATATTAGCCTTAAAGAATGTACGACCTGCTTAACACTATTTCTTCACCTGATGACCTGAAAAAACTCAAGCCTGAGGACTTGATTATTTTAAGCAAGGAATTACGACAGTTCATCATTGATGTGGTTAGCTGCAACCCCGGCCATTTTGGAGCTAGCCTTGGTGTTGTGGAACTCACCATTGCCCTCCACTATGTTTTTAATACACCATATGACAAGATAGTCTGGGATGTGGGCCACCAGGCTTACGGGCATAAGATACTGACAGGCAGACGTGATAACTTTCAAACAAACCGCAAATACAAAGGTATAAGCGGATTTCCAAAACGTGAAGAAAGTGTATATGACGCTTTCGGGGTGGGTCATTCATCAACATCAATATCTGCAGCCCTCGGAATGGCCAAAGCAGTAAAACAAAAAGGTGAGAAAAGGCATGTTATAGCCGTTATAGGTGATGGCGCCATGACCGCAGGCCTTGCTTTCGAAGGTTTGAACAATGCAGGCATTGAAAAATCTGATATTCTTGTAATACTCAATGATAATAATATCGCCATTGATCCCAATGTGGGTGCATTGAAGGAATACCTCCTGGATGTAACTACAAGCAAAACATATAATAAATTCAAGGATGAGGTATGGAATGTGCTTGGAATGATCAGCAAACTGGGGCCCAATGCTCAGACACTGGCAAGTAAACTTGAGAGTGGAATAAAAAGTACTATCCTGAAGCACTCTAATCTTTTTGAGGCAATGAACTTCAGGTACTTCGGCCCTATCGACGGCCATGACATCCTTCACCTCAGGAGGATACTTGAAGATATGAAAAGGATACCTGGCCCCAAGCTGCTGCACTGCATCACAAAAAAAGGTAAGGGGTTCCCGCAGGCTGAGCTTAACCAGACTAAATTTCATGCCCCAGGTTTGTTCGATAAAGTCACAGGAGAAATTGCCCAATCTGACGATTCAAAAAAACCCCCACGCTTCCAGGATGTATTCGGGCATACTGTCCTCGAACTTGCAAGGCAGAATGATAAGATTGTAGGTGTAACTCCTGCAATGCCCACCGGATGCTCACTTAATATAATGATGGAAGAAATGCCCGACAGGGCTTATGATGTGGGTATAGCCGAACAGCATGCCGTAACATTCTCAGCAGGTATGGCAGCCGAAGGAATGATTCCTTACTGTAATATATATTCAACATTTTTGCAGAGAGCATATGACCAGGTTATTCACGATGTAGCCCTTCAGAACCTTCATGTAGTGTTCTGCCTCGATAGGGGTGGACTAGTAGGTGCCGACGGGGCAACACATCATGGCTTTTTTGACCTGTCATATATGCGTGTCCTGCCCAATATGGTAGTATCAGCCCCCATGGACGAGATAGAGCTGCGTAACCTGATGTTTACCGCACAGCTTGAAAAGAACGCGGGCCCTTTCAGCATACGCTATCCAAGGGGAGTGGGTCTGAATACCGACTGGCGCTTACCATTTGAAGAAATTCCGGTGGGCAAAGCCAGGAAGCTGAGTGAAGGTAAAAAAGTTGCTGTTCTGACAATTGGTTATCCGGGTAACAGTGCAGCACGTGCCGTAAAAAAACTGGCTGGTGAGAATATTATGATCACCCATTATGATATGCGCTTCGTACAGCCTCTTGATGAACAGGTGTTGCACGATGTATTTAAAAAGCATAAAGCTGTCATCACCGTTGAAGATGGTATGCTAAAAGGAGGCTTCGGATCGGCCATAATTGAATTCATGGCCGATAATAACTATAATGCCATTGTCAAAAGACTCGGTATACCTGACTTTTTCATCGAACAGGGAACCCAGATTGAACTCAAGAAAGAATGCGGCTTCGATACCGAAGGGATCTACGATACCCTTAAAGAAATGCATGCTAAGGTGAAAGGGTTGAACCGTTGAAATGTT
>CAZSJH010000021.1:0-9901 GCA_964607105.1 uncultured Rikenellaceae bacterium
GTTGCCGTAAGGGGTGCATCAGAATTGTTAAAGGATAATCCTTCAGTTAATTTTATCGGGAATATTGAAGCCAATGTGCTATTTACGGGCAATATGTCAGATGTGGTGGTATGTGACGGCTTTGTGGGTAATATTATCATCAAACAGGGAGAGGCTTTTTACTCTATATATAAGGAAAGAGACCTGAAAGATGAATTTTTTGAGAGACTGAATTTTGAAAATTTCGGGGGAACACCCGTAGTTGGAATAAACGCCAATGTGGTAATTGGTCATGGCATCTCACGGCGCAGGGCTGTTATGAATATGATCCTGCAGACAAGAGATGTGATTAATGCAGATCTGGCAAAAAAAATCACTGAAGAAATTTGATATGGAAAAATTAAGAGCCGTTATAACCGGGGTACATGCATGGTTCCCCGAGTACAAATTGACAAATGACGAGCTGGCAACAATGGTTGACACCTCGGATGAATGGATAATGCAAAGAGTGGGGATTAAAGAAAGAAGGATCCTTAAGGGAGAAAAACAGGGCACTTCAGTCATGGGAGCCGAAGCAGTGAGAGGTTTACTGGAAAAAACAGGAACCGCTCCGGAAGAAGTTGATCTTCTTGTCTGTGCAACAGTAACGCCTGACATGATATTCCCCGCCACAGCTAACATTATCTCTGATAAAGTAGGGATAAAAAACGCATTCAGCTTTGACGTCAATGCAGCCTGTTCAGGATTTATTTTTGCTTTACAGACGGCTGCTGAATATGTAAAATCAGGACGATATAAGAAAGTAGTAATGGTTGGGGCAGATAAAATGTCATCAATTACGGACTATACTGACAGAACTACATGCGCCCTTTTTGGTGATGCAGCAGGGGCAGTACTTCTTGAGCCCACAACAGAGGACTTTGGAATAATGGATCATCTCTTCCATACCGATGGATCAGGAAGGAATTATCTTCATATGAAGGCCGGTGGGTCTGAGAGGCCTGCAAGCCATGAAACCGTTGATGCAAAGGAACATTCTGTGTACCAGGAAGGGCAAACAGTGTTTAAGTTCGCTGTGTCTCATATGGCAGACGTTGCAGTGCAGGTGATGAAAAGAAATAAGCTCAGCTCAGATGATGTGGCATGGTTGGTGCCCCACCAGGCTAACCTAAGGATTATTGACGCAACGGGAAGGAGAATGGGTCTTGATCCCTCACAAATAATGATTAACATTGAGAAATTTGGTAATACAACAGCCGCAACGATACCTTTGTGCCTCTGGGAATACGAAGACAGGATGAAAAAAGGAGATAATATAATACTGGCTGCTTTTGGTGGGGGATTTACCTGGGGAGCTATATATTTAAAATGGGCATATAATACTAAAAAATAGTTAAATACTGAATATTCACACAATAGTTGTTAACTTTGAGAGTTTTCTCTTTAAAATGTAATTATATAAGTCATGGCAAAGCTTAACGAAAGCGATAATTCGAATATCAACCTTATCAGTAACGGAACCGAAATAACGGGTGACATCAAATCAGACGGGGATATAAGGATCGATGGTGTACTGAAAGGCAATCTTGCAACAAAGGGAAAGGTTGTAATAGGAAATACAGGTAAAGTAAAAGGAGAAGTGTTGTGTAAAAACTCGGAAGTCTGTGGTGAAGTGGATGGCAAAATAAATGTAAGCCAGTTACTTACACTTAAAATAACATCAAGGATAAAAGGAGATATAATAACCGACAAACTATCGATAGAACCAGGGGCCAGATTTACGGGTAACTGCAATATGACTGATGATAATGAGAAGGCAGGACAGGCAGGCACAGCAAAACAAACAATCGAAAAAAAAGAAGTCGCCAGCGACAAATGATGAGGAAGAGAGCGGTGATCTGAATACCTATGCCCGTTATACCGGTATGGCGTTTCAGATGATCATCATAATCGGTATCATGACATTTGTTGGTGTTAAACTGGATGAGCGCAGGGCTGGCGAAAAACCAATATTTACAGCTATACTCTCATTGCTCGGCGTATTAGCTGCATTGTATACTTCGCTTAAAGATTTTATCCGGAAAAAATAAAACGATGAAAACTGCTCCGCAGATATTCATTAATCTTGTTTTATATTCCCTTATTATATTTATTGTGTCGGTAGCATGCATACTGCTGCTCCCTATTCAGTTAACCTTTATCGATCTATTGTTGCCAGGCTTACTGTTCACTGCTATTACCGCTACTTCACTTGGGGTTTTTATTTTAGGGACGTACAAAAAAACGGAGAACCAGCCATTATTTACAATGGGTGCCATCGGGATTAAGTTTTTCCTTTCAATAATCTTTGCACTTATATACTTCATTGTTCTTAAAAATACCGGTCTGTTTTATATCTTATTATTCTTTTTATTATATTTAGCATTCACAATTTATCTTCTTAAGGTTATACTTAAGATCTTGAAAACTAAATCTTTAAAGTAAGATAAGGCTTGAAGTTAAAGAATATTTTTCTGGTATATTGGCTACTTTTCAGTCTTGCAGTTTATTTACCTGCCATGGCTGCCTGTCCACAGGATCATCCGGAAGAAAATTCATTACAACAAACAAATAATCAGGAATTCAATCCCAGAGAGTTTGTTTTCGACCACATAGGCGATTCTCACGACTGGCATCTTTTTACAACACCGGACGGACAACATGTGAGTATCCACCTCCCTGTTATTGTTTACAGCAGAACAAAAGGATTAAATATATTTTCATCCAGGCACCTTGCTCATGGTCATCAACACAGGGGATTCATGATAATGTCTGAAGGTGAGCTTGCAGGTAAGATTGTGGAGATTGATGACGAAGGAAATATAAATGAAGAAAACAGGCCTTTTGACCTATCCATAACAAAAAATGTGGCGGCAATGATGGTGGTGGCAATCCTGCTCCTATGGCTTTTCCTTTCTCTGGCAAGGTCTTATCGTAAAACAGGCATCAGTGAACCCAGAGGGATACAGGGCTTCCTTGAGCCCATAGTTATGTTTGTGAGAGATGATATAGCAATTCCTAATCTGGGCGAGGAAAAATATGACAGGTTCATGCCTTACCTGCTTACGGTTTTCTTTTTTATATTATTGAATAACCTCATGGGATTGATACCAATTTTCCCGGGTGGGGCAAATGTAACGGGAAATATTGCCGTAACCTTCACCCTCGCTGCTTTTACCATGATAATAATCAACTTTAGCGGTAACAAAGGATACTGGCAGCATATATTCAATACTCCCGGGGTTCCATGGTGGCTGAAGATCCCGATACCATTGATGCCCCTGGTTGAACTGATAGGTGTTATCGCAAAACCTTTTGCACTGATGGTCCGTCTCTTTGCCAATATAACGGCAGGACATATCATAGTGCTGAGCCTTGTAAGCCTTATATTCATTTTCAAATCAGTGGCTTTTGCACCGGTTTCAATAGTGATGGTCCTGTTTATGGATTGCATCGAACTACTGGTGGCATTCTTGCAGGCATATATATTTACATTGTTGTCAGCCCTGTTTATCGGGCTGGCTATACAGGAGGAACATTAAACTACATATTGTCAAACTAAAATTAGAAATTATGACAGGTACTTTAGCAGCAGTAGGAGCAGCAATAGCGGTAATAGGGGCCGGGCTGGGTATAGGACGGATCGGAGGACAGGCTATGGAAGCAATAGCACGTCAGCCTGAAGCAGCATCCAAGATCCAGATGGCAATGATTATTTCTGCAGCACTGATAGAAGGGGTAGCCCTTTTTGCAGTGGTTGTAGCTCTTATTGCAAATTAAGATTAACGGCAGCCTGTGACGATTGGTTACAGGGCTGCCTTTCTATCAGAAAAATAAGAAAACTATGATATTTTTAGCCAATAGTCTTACAACGCCAGAACTGGGAACCATTATATGGACAACATTGATTTTCCTGATGCTTCTCGTTATTCTTAGAGCATTTGCATGGAAACCCATAATGCAGGCTATCAAAGCCAGGGAAGAAAGCATAAAAGGATCACTTAAATCTGCAGAAGAGGCACGAAGAGAAATGGAACGCCTGAAAGCTGACAACGAAGTCATAATGGAAGAAGCGCGCAGGGAGAGAGATGAACTATTGAAAGAAGCACGCGATACAAGAGATAAATTGATTGTTGAAGCAAAAAACCAGGCAAAAACGGAGGCAGATAAATTGATTCAAAGAGCGCGTACAGGTATTGAAAGAGAGAAAGTGATGGCTATCAATGATATAAGAAACCAGATAGCAAACTTTTCGGTTGATATTGCAGAAAAAATATTAGGCGAAAAACTGAAGGACAGCAAGGAGCAGAATATATTCATTGAAAAATTGCTCGATGATATGGATCTGAAAGAAAACTAGAAGCAGGGGTAATGAATGAAAGCAAGATAGCGGTAAGATATGCAAAAGCAATCTTCCTGTCTGCAAAGGAACAGGGACTGATTAAAGAGGTAAGGGAAGATATGCTGTTTGTACTTGTACTTTCAGAAATGGATGATTTCAGAGAGCTAATAGAAAGCCCTGTGATACCTGGTTCAAAGAAAAGACAGATTATGACCGTCCTGTTCAAAGAAAACACAAGTGATGCAGGTTTCAGTCTCATTACCCTTACTGTCAAAAATAACAGGGAAGCCTTCCTGCCGGGAATAGCCAGGTCTTATGTTGACATGGCTGATAAACATGAAGGGGTAACCAAAGTGACCCTCAGAACACCGGTGGCTATAAGTAAGAATAATAGGGATACTGTTACAGGTATTATTGAAAGAGACCTTGATACAAAAGCTGACCTGAAGGAAATTGTTGATCCAGAACTTGCCGGAGGTTATATACTTAAGGTTGAAGACATGTATGTTGATGCAAGCTTGAAATCACAACTGAGAAAGATACGTAAACAACTTATTAAGGAGTAGATAATTGAGTTTATCGCAGTAAAATATATTATACTTAATTATGGCAAATATAAAACCAGCAGAGGTATCAAAAATACTGAAACAACAACTTGAAGGAATACAGACAGGTGCTGCCCTTGATGAGGTGGGTACAGTTCTGGAGGTTGGTGATGGCATTGCACGATTGTACGGGCTTAATAACGTTCAGGCCAATGAGCTTATCGAATTTGAAAATGGCGTAGAGGCAATTGTGCTCAACCTGGAAGAAGATAATGTTGGCGCTGTGCTACTGGGTCCTTCGGAAGGAATTACGGAGGGTGATATTGCCAAGCGAACCAAACGTATTGCTTCCATTATGACAGGTGAAGGTCTCCTGGGAAGGGTTATTAAACCTACCGGGCAACCAATAGACGGTAAAGGACCTATTGAAGGGAAATTGTATGAAATGCCTTTTGAGAGGAAAGCTCCCGGGGTGATATTTCGTCAGCCGGTTAAGCAGCCTCTGCAAACAGGGCTTAAGGCTATTGATGCAATGATACCCATCGGGCGCGGACAGAGGGAGCTTATTATTGGTGACCGGCAGACAGGGAAAACAGCTATTGCTATTGATACAATAATCAACCAGAAAAGTAATTATGATAAAGGAGAGCCTGTTTACTGTATTTATGTATCAATAGGCCAGAAAGGCTCAACTGTTGCAAATATAGCTTCTGTGCTTGAGGAGCATGGGGCAATGGATTACACTGTTATCATATGTGCAACTGCTGCTGACCCCGCTGCAGCCCAATTCTATGCTCCCTTTGCAGGGGCTGCCATAGGCGAGTTTTTCAGGGATACAGGGAGAGATGCACTTATCATCTATGATGACCTGTCAAAACAGGCTGTCTCATATCGCGAAGTGTCCTTACTCCTCCGACGCCCGCCCGGAAGGGAAGCCTATCCCGGTGATGTCTTCTACCTGCACTCACGACTGCTTGAGAGGGCAGCCAAAATCATTGAATCGGATGAAGTGGCATTGAAAATGAACGATCTCCCTGAATCACTCGAGGGAATGATAAAAGGGGGAGGATCGCTCACTGCACTGCCCATAATCGAAACACAGGCAGGTGACGTGTCAGCATATATCCCCACAAATGTGATCTCCATTACAGACGGACAGATATTCCTTGAAGGTGACCTGTTCAATGCGGGCGTCAGGCCGGCCATTAATGTTGGGATATCAGTATCACGGGTAGGAGGTAATGCACAAATTAAATCAATGAAGAAAATAGCCGGTACACTTAAAGTTGACCAGGCACAATACAGGGAAATGGAGGCTTTTGCCAAGTTTGGCTCCGACCTTGATGCATCAACACAGGCAATGATAGATAAGGGTGCCAAAAATGTGGAAATACTTAAACAGAAACAGTATGCACCCATGAAAGTGGGAAATCAGGTTGCTATAATCTACTGTGGTACAAAAGGACTTCTTAAAAATGTTCCAGTGGATAAAGTGAAACAATTTGAAAAAGAATACCTGGAGTTCCTTGAACTTAAACACTCTGACATACTAGATAAACTGGGTGAGGGAATAATAAATGATGAGGTAAGCAAAGTCCTTGAGAAGGTAGCTTCAGAAACAAGTAAGAAATTCGAAGAGAAAGAAGCTCAAGCCCAGAAACAATAATATATGGCCAGCTTAAAAGAAATAAGACGAAGAATCAGTTCTGTTAAGTCAACAAAGCAGATCACTTCAGCAATGAAAATGGTTGCTGCTTCACGCCTGCGAAAGGCACAGGACAAAATAGTTAAGCTGAGACCCTATGCATCCAAACTGCATGAACTGCTAATCGGGATAAGCATGAAGATCGAAGAATCGGAAAATGAACAGATATATGGCCGCAGCTCAGATAATGGGAAAATCCTGCTTATTGTTGTAACTTCTAACAGGGGTCTGTGTGGATCATTCAATGCCAATGTCATAAAGGAAACCTTGAGAATAGTGGAGGAGAACTACAGCAATCAGTATCACACTAATAAGCTGTGGATTATGACGATAGGTAAGAAAGCATGGGATTTTTTCAGAAAAAAGAATTTCCAGATCTATCAGGATAACAGTGAACTGTTTGATGATCTTACATTCCAGAACACTGCAAATCTGGCAGATAAAGTGATGGATGCTTTTTTGAATAAAGAATTTGACAGGGTTGAGTTTGTTTATAACAAATTCAGAAACGCTGCAGTACAGGACCTGAGCCATGAAACATTCCTTCCCGTTGAAACAGAAAAAGAAACAGACGAAATATATACAGGTGAATATATCTTTGAACCATCGAAGGAAGAAATAATAAATGAATTAATCCCGAAAACACTTAAGATACAATTTTACAGGATAGTACTTGATTCCTACGTTGCTGAACATGGTGCGAGGATGACAGCCATGCATAAAGCTACTGATAATGCAACAGAGATGATCAGAGATCTTAATCTTGAATACAATAAAGCCCGCCAGGCAAGCATAACCAACCAGATACTCGAGGTAGTTAACGGTGCTGAGTCACTAAGCGGGTAACAGTGCTGAACACCTGATCCAAGTTAATATGTATACCTACGAAGAACTTAGAGAGATAGTAAATAAGGCAGTTCATAATATGTCCTATGATTATGAATCCGGCAGGTTGTTCGAACCGGTTAAATACCTGATGGCAATGGGTGGGAAAAGGATACGGCCTGTTATGACACTAATGGCCTGTAACCTCTTCGATAATAAAATTGAGAAAGCCATACTACCGGCCTTGGGGATGGAAGTGCTGCATAATTTTACGCTTGTTCATGACGATATTATGGATAGGTCGGAGATGCGCAGGGGATCACCCACAGTTCACAATAAGTGGGATGTCAACCAGGCAATATTGTCGGGTGATGTTATGGCTTTTATTGCCAATGAATGCATTATGGGTGCTCCTTCACCTGTACTGTCGCAGGTAATGAAAATATATAATAATACTGCCATTGATGTATGCATCGGGCAACAAATGGATATCGATTTTGAAAAGAAAAACTTCGTTTCCCATTCCGAGTACCTGCGTATGATAGAATTGAAAACGGCTGTTATGATTGCATCCTCATTACAAATAGGCGCTGTTCTAGGAAATGCCGATTCTGCTGATACGGGAAAAATGTACAACTTTGGCAGGAACCTTGGCCTGGCCTTCCAGATACAGGACGATCTGCTGGATACCTATGGTGATCCGAAAGTATTCGGCAAGAAGACAGGTTCGGATATAGTCTCAAATAAAAAAACAATCCTGCTTATTAAAGCCCTTGAAATGGCTTCAGGCAAGCAGCTTAAAGCACTTAACGAACAATTAAATCTAGAAATGTTCGATCCCGAGGAAAAAATTGCTTGTGTAAAGACAATATTCGACGACCTGAATGTCAAGCCGGCAGTTGAAGATATAGCCAGACAGTATACAGACCTGGCATATTCCTCAATTGATGATGTTAATGTTGAAAAGGAGAGAAAGGAAGAATTAATAAAACTGGCTGCAAACCTGCTGAACCGTACACAGTAATATACCGGACACCCTGCTCATACTTTTTCAGTCAGTCAGTCTTCCGGCTATCAATAACAAATGAATCATAAAAACCAGGCTGGTATTCCGGTATTTGATAAATTTGTTAAATTTGTAATTCAATTTAAAAACACTTATCACATGTCCAAAAACACAGGAGTAATCAGCCAGGTCATAGGTCCTGTTGTTGACGTGGCTTTTGACAGGGAAGGGTCAGAATTACCTAATATTTATGATGCTCTTGAAATAACGAGAGATGACGGATCGGTACTGGTAATAGAGTGCCAGCAAGGTATCGGGGAGAATACAATACGTGCCATTGCCATGGATTCAACCGATGGTCTGAGACGCGGGATGGAAGTTGTGGCAACGGGCAAGCCAATTATTATGCCCGTAGGTGAGCAGATCAAGGGGCGCCTGATGAATGTTACGGGTGAAGCTATTGATGGAATGGTGGGACTGACCAAAGAAAAGGGCTATCCAATACACCGTAACCCTCCCCTGTATGAAAACCTTTCAACTGAAAAGGAAGTGCTCTATACGGGAATTAAGGTAATTGATCTTATTGAACCATATTCAAAAGGAGGTAAGATAGGCCTCTTTGGCGGGGCAGGTGTTGGTAAGACAGTGGTAATACTCGAGCTTATAAATAATATTGCCAAATCGTACGAGGGGCTTTCAGTATTTGCCGGAGTGGGAGAGAGAACACGTGAGGGAAATGACCTGCTCAGGGAGATGCTCGAGGCAGGTGTTATTGACTATGGAAAAGAATTTCTTAAGGATATGGAAAAAGGAGGATGGGACCTCTCAAAGGTTGATTACGACGCCCTGAAAGAATCAAAACTGGCACTTGTATTCGGCCAGATGAATGAGCCCCCGGGAGCACGGGCCAGGGTGGCTCTCTCCGGACTTACCGTAGCTGAACATTTTCGTGATGGAGATAGCAAAGGTGAAGGAAGAGATATATTGTTTTTTATGGACAATGTTTTCCGTTTTACACAGGCAGGTTCTGAGGTAAGCGCCCTCCTGGGAAGAATGCCTTCAGCAGTAGGGTACCAGCCTACCCTGGCTACTGAGATGGGAATCATGCAGGAGCGTATAACCTCAACCACACATGGTTCAATAACATCAGTGCAGGCAGTGTATGTGCCAGCTGATGACCTTACTGACCCGGCCCCGGCCACCGTTTTCTCTCACCTTGATGCAACGACAGTGTTGAGCAGGAAAATCTCCGAACTGGGTATATACCCGGCAGTTGATCCCCTGGACTCATCATCAAGGATACTTGCAGCCGACATTGTTGGGGAGGAACATTATAACTGTGCCCAGAGAGTGATAGAAATATTACAGAGGTATAATGAACTGCAGGATATAATAGCCATACTGGGTATGGACGAATTGTCTGAAGGAGACCAGTTGATAGTTCGCAGAGCCCGCAGGGT
>CAZSJH010000021.1:9911-24586 GCA_964607105.1 uncultured Rikenellaceae bacterium
CAGAGATTCCTTTCACAACCATTCCATGTGGCCGAACAATTTACAGGTATATCGGGGAAACTGGTTAGCATAGAGGATACGATAAAGGGATTCAATATGATTATTGAAGGTGAAGTTGATAAATATCCTGAAGCATCATTCATGCTTGTGGGTACCATTGAGGAAGCAATTGAAAAAGGAGAGAAAATCCTTTCTGAATCTTAAAAGACCAGGGGTGAAAATAGAAATCATAACACCGGAAAAAAAAGTATACGAAGGAGATATACGTTCACTCAAAGTGCCGGGTAAAAAAGGTGCATTCCAGGTGCTCAAAGATCATGCTGCAATAGTCTCGACCCTCATAGAAGGGAAGGTTACAGTTACTGATATGAACGGCAGGGAATCAGAGTTTGAAATAGAGGGAGGAGTTGTAGAAGTTCGGAAGAACATAATAATCCTCCTGGCTGAAAACGTTAGCTGAGATGACAAACGATGAATTTAAAAAATGGGCTCATGAACTTGTTGAATGGATTGGTGACTACCTTGAGAATATAGGTGAATACCCTGTAAAATCACAAGTAAACCCCGGTGAAATATATTCAGCTTTGCCCGAGCTGCCTCCTCTTGAAGGAGAGAATTTTAAAGATATATTCAGGGATTTCCAGGAAATCATAATGCCGGGTATAACCCACTGGCAGAGCCCCGATTTTTATGCCTACTTCCCGGCCAACAATTCCACACCTTCAATACTGGCAGAGATGCTTATAGCAGCCCTTGGGGCGCAGTGTATGATATGGGAGACATCCCCTGCTGCCGCGGAACTGGAAGAAAGAGTGATGAACTGGCTCAGGGATATCATTGGCCTGCCTGGCAATTTCGAGGGAGTAATACAGGATACAGCCTCAACCTCAGCCCTGGCAGCTCTTGTTACTGCACGGGAGAAGATTAGCGATTTCAGGACAAACGAGAGTGGATTAAGCCATGAACCGATATACCGCGTTTATGCATCAACACAAACTCATTCATCAATTGAAAAAGCTGTAAAAATAGCAGGCTTTGGTGGAAGTAACCTTGTCAAGGTGGGTGTGAAGGATGATCTTTCTATGGATCCGGACCAGCTGGCTGAAGCCATTGAAAAGGACCTGGCAAAAGGATACATACCCTGTTGCACAGTAGTTACCATCGGAACAACAGGTACTGTGGCTATTGACCCCCTGAAGGCCATAGGAGAGATATGCAGCAGTTATAATATCTGGGTACATATAGATGCAGCTCTGGCCGGTACGGCACTCATATTGCCTGAATACAGCTGGTTGATAGAGGGAAAAAAATATATCGACAGTTTTGTCTTTAATCCGCATAAATGGATGTTCACAAATTTTGACTGTTCAGCCTATTTCGTGAAAGATGCAGACAGGCTGATTCAAACCTTCGAAATACTGCCCGAATATCTTAAAACAAGAACAAGGGGAAAGGTTAACGATTACCGTGACTGGGGAATTCCTCTTGGACGTCGGTTCAGGGCTCTGAAACTCTGGTTTGTGATAAGATCATTCGGACTGGAGGGATTGAGGGGAAAAGTAAGGAACCATATTTCCTATGCAGCCTGGCTAGCCGAAAGGATTAAGGAACATGATGAATTTGAAATGACAGCCCCTCTTAGTCTTAACACAGTATGTTTCAGGTATAAACCGGCAAACAGTGATGAAAAATCACTCAATGCAATAAATGAAAAGCTCAACCATAAGCTTAATGATTCCGGGGGAATGTACCTTACACATACAAAGATAAACAACAAATATTCACTCAGGATGGTTACCTCTCAAACAAATGTTAAACTTGAGAATATCAGGAAAGCCTGGGATCTTATTATATACACCGCCCCTACAATTCAATAAGCTTTGCTCCTGGTGAGGACAAAGCCGAACACATCCATGTTAAAAAGAAACTCGAAATGAGATGTCTTTTCAAATGGCATATATGAAGCCTGCAGACCTGCGGAAAATTTTACAGGTATCCTGAGAAGGTAAAAATCGGCAAGCAATTCCACGCCCGCAGAAGAAAAATAATCCCTGCCTTCACGCTGTTCATTTTGCAGTATGTCATACAGGTTATTGCTCATGGCATAATCATAAAAGACGGTATTTCTTATGCGATTGACATATATAAAATTTGACAGGTGGAAATCAGGGTAAGCCAGAGGAAAAGCATAATCAATACTGAAGCTTTGAAGATTCTCTGATATTATATGTTTGTAACCCCTGGGCAGTGAAATTCTGTTGTGAATAAGCAGTCGCCTGAAGTCCTGCTTCTCAGCCTGGTAGCTGAGTTTTAAACCATGATTTCTGAAGATTCCCGGGAAATAAAATGCTGTTCTCAAAGTATATACGGGTCCGTAAAGGTCCCTGTCAGCCAGTGAGGTAGTCATATAAAGATCAAGCACCTGCCCGTACCTTGGCCATATATCCCTGTATGACATCCTGTGCAGGTTGGATAAGTATAAGCGTGTATTAATTAATGTTTGCCCGTAATCAAACATTTCCCTATCCTCATCAAGAACATACTTGTTTGAATAATTAATATTTACTGAAGGCCATAATGTCTGTATAAACTTGCTGCGGTTGAAATAGAGAGGCAGATAAAGGGTAGTACTGCTTGAAAAACGATTATATATAACAGAGGGATAAGCAGTTGTGTCATTGCCCTTATAGATTAGCGGCTCGCCGCCATATGTCATGGTGAAATCTATAGCCGGGTACCATCCCTTCCAGCTGATGCCTGAATGAATGAGATGCTCCTTATTCCTGTATTCATATCCAAGGGTACTTATAAGCGAACTGAGATTATTCTGGGTCATAATCATGGCTCCGGGGCTAACAGGCATCTCACTAAAGGAAATATTGTTTATATCGGCGTAAAAAGGCATCCAGCTGTGAAACCTGAATAAACTGGTGATCTTGTTGTATTTCTCCTTTTTATAATTTGAGGAAAGTGAATAATCTCCAGGCCAGGTTAGTTTTTCATCCCTGTTAAGCTGATCGATCAGACGGTCAGCTCTTGGACTTTCTTTAAGCCATCTAGCGTTATTAAGGTCAGTGCCCGCAACAGCTATATTGTTACCTTCATCTGAGTAGTCGGAGAAAACAATATTAGAGTCTGAAAGAGAAATATCGGTTATTCCGAACCGCGACGAGCTTATTTGTCTTACATTAGCGCTCTTTTCCATCATAAATGCATTATCTATTCCTGAAGCAGAGCTTATAAAGAATATTGAAGAACCCTTTTTTCTTACCGATTGCAGATCTTCTCTTCCTTCTTCAAGATATGTTGTCCATTTTCCTGTTTCAATATCCAGAGACATGATCCCTTCCCCATTTTCATTCGTTGAGATAAAAACTATTTCTTTCATATCATCAGACCATGAGGGATAGGATATTAACCTGTTGCCCGGGCTTTCATACCTGCTGATAATTATTCCCGACCTGGCATTAATAATTACCAGGCTGTTTCTATAGTCAACCGTACTTTCCGATGCCACTATTAATTTTGCATCGGGCGATATATCAGGGCCGAACAACCTGCTTTTTTTTGTTAATGTATATGACCTGCCTGTTTTAATATTCAGTGTTTTAATAACAGAATATTCCCGGTTAGCCCATCTGGGGTCTCTGAAGGTTTCAGCCCATACGATTATATTTGATGCATAATTCATTTTGTAAGGCCATAAATTACCCGGCGTATGAAGCCTTGTTTCTGTCCCTCTGCTTGTATCAACAAGGACAAACTGAGGGACATGATAAAGAGAAGTTTTTATTGCAATGATGCTGTCTTCGCCGGCACCCACAGGTGAATAATAGTTGATATAGTCATTGTTTTTTCCCGGATTCAGGGCTCTGTATGCCACCCGTTCATCCTTTTCTTCCTCATTCTTCCATTTATTTCTGAGGTAGACCATTGTTTCAAAATATATATCTTCCTTGGTATGCCTGGTATATTTTCTCAGAGCAGCATTAAAAGGATTAAGTGTATAGGGTCTCAGAGCAGTGTAGTCCATGGGTTCCTGCCATACCCTTTCCCCGAATTGTGTTCTTGCCCATGCACTCATCTGGTACCCGAACTGGTAGTGGTCAGGAGTATAATCCCTGTAGGAGCCGAAAAGCAATTTATCATAACTGTAAATATTATCTTTTTCAAGTAATACGGCTTTTAGCCTCTTTTCAAAAGAAGGATAACGCCCCCTGCCCGAATACGACCATGCACTTTCAGCTATTACTGCTTCTCCCTCCAGAAACCAGTAAGGAGTAAAAATACCCAGAGCTCCAATATACTGCTCCCCAAAAACATATGACAGGCTTTTTGATACCCCACGCCTGAAGCTGTGCATCTGCAACACATGCATCAGCTCATGGAGCGCCAACTGTTCAATATGGTCCATTGGGATATTATCCTGTCCGGGGAAAGGATATAACTCTATCCTTCTCGGAGCCCAGGCTACATATCCATTTGATTTGGTTGTATGATTGTGTATTATCACCGGTATTTTATCCAGCAGGGGCTCATTGTAAGAACCTTTAAGGAGCTCGTATGCTTTCTCGAAGCTGTAAACCACCTTGTTGATCCTGTCGGAATAAGATTCAGGATATATAAAATTAAAATGATACGAATCAAGCCTTTCCCAATTAAATGATGCCGGCTCCTGTCCCGTATAGTAATACTGGGCCTTGATACCTAGGCTTATAAGTATAAAAAAGAATGCTATGATGTTTTTCCTGCTCATTTCCTTTGGGATTTAAAAATATAAAAGTTTAATCAAATTGATTAAATTCGCCGGCAGTATATTTATTCTTTTAACAGATTGAAACTATTATAGTTTATGAAAAGATACAGGTTGCTGAACATATCACTGGGATGGTTATCTTTCCTTGTTGCCGCAATTACATACTTACTGACTGTTGAACCGACACTCAGTTTATGGGATTGCGGTGAATTTATTGCTACCGCATTCAAGTTAGAGGTTGGACATCCTCCCGGAGCACCCATGTTTATGATCCTGGCCAGGTTCTTTTCGCTGTTTGCCCCTGATGTGAGCAAGGTTGCGCTTTCAGTAAATATAATGTCTGCGCTGGCCAGTGCCTTTACTATTATGTTCCTGTTCTGGACCATTACCCACCTGGCAAAAAAACTGCTTACAGAAAAATATTCTGAACCGGGTACCGGAAGCATAATTGCAATAATGGGAGCAGGATTAACGGGAGCCCTGGCATATGCTTTCTCAGATACTTTCTGGTTTTCAGCAGTGGAGGGAGAAGTATATGGTACCTCGTCGCTGATGACCGCCATTGTTTTCTGGGCAATATTGAAATGGGAAAATGAAGCTGATGAGCCTTATTCCAACAGATGGATTATCCTTATCGCTTACGTGGTGGGATTGTCAATAGGTGTCCATCTGCTAAACCTGCTGGCTATACCGGCTATTGTCTTTGTGTATTATTTCAGGAAATATGAATTCTCCTGGAAAGGATTTGCCTGGTCTATTATACTGTCATTTGCATTTATTGCTTTGATTATGTGGGGACTCCTGCCGGGGTTTATTATACTGGCCAGCAAATTTGAACTTTTCTTCGTTAATAAAATAGGACTACCATATAACAGCGGTCTGTACCTGCTGTTAATACTCTTTGTTGTATCAATCATTTTCGCGATAAGGTTAAGCCTTAAAAGAGCCGGAAAGGAAAAAATTCTTGCTTGCAGCCTTGCTGCAGTGCTGTTCAGCGGTATGTGGATGATGGCTGATAATACTCTCATAAATATCCTTTTACTGGCTTTCCTCGCTTACCTGGTCTGGAGGTTCTCAGGCAAGGGAGTAGTAGCTTTAAATACCGCATTTACGGTAATGCTTATCATTATGATAGGGTATTCATCGTTTGCGACTATTTATATCCGCTCGAATGCCAATCCTCCAATGGACGAAAATAACCCGGAGAACGTATTCAGTTTCCTCTACTACCTCAACCGTGAACAATATGGTGACAGGCCCTTGTTACAGGGTCCCTATTATAATGCCCCCGTTGTGTCATACGGCAGGGGAAAACCAACATACAACCCCATTGATGGCAAATATGAGATTACTAACCGCGAGCTGGAGCCCGAGTATGATGAGAGATTCATAACCCTGTTCCCACGAATGTATAGCGCTAGTTCAGATCATGTTGAGGTTTATAAGGAGTGGAATAATTTCAAGGGGAAACCCATACAGGTAACTGACCCGTCGGGTGAGAAAAGAATAGTACGGAAACCAACATTCGGAGAAAACCTTAAATTTCTGTTCTCATACCAGATAGGGCATATGTATTTCAGGTATTTTTTGTGGAATTTTGCGGGAAAGCAAAATGACACCCAGGGGTATGGAAGTCCTTTTAACGGCAACTGGATATCAGGTATTAAAGCTCTTGATGAATCACGGCTGGGGCCACAGGATAAAATGCCAGACCATATGAAAAACCATCCCTCAAAAAATAAGTACTACTTATTGCCCCTGTTGTTGGGCCTGGCAGGCTTTTATTACCAGCTAAACAAGAACAGGAAAGACTTCTGGGTTGTTTTGCTCCTGTTTATAATGACCGGTATAGCTATAGTGGTTTATCTCAATCAATGGCCAAATCAGCCAAGGGAAAGGGATTATGCTTACGCCGGCTCTTTTTATGCATTTACGATATGGATAGGCCTGGGTGTACTCTTCCTCTACGAGTTATTAAATAAAATTGCAGGAAATAAACTGTCAGCATCAATTGTAGGCGTGCTTTCTATTGTAGCGGTGCCGGTACTTATGGCTTCACAAAACTGGGACGATCATGACAGATCGGGGAGGTATACAGCTACAGCGGTGGCTACTAATTACCTGAATTCAGTAGCCCCGGGTGCAATATTATTCACTAACGGTGATAATGATACTTTCCCGCTGTGGTATGCACAGGAAGTGGAAGGTATAAGAACAGATGTGAGGGTCTGTAACCTGATGTTGTTGAATACTGACTGGTATATTGACCAGATGAAAATGAAGGCATATGAGTCAGAACCCATGAAACTTACTATGCCAAGATCAAAGTATTATGACGGTGTGAATAACCAGGTTTTCATCATTGAAAATCCACGCCTGACAGGTTTTGTTGATATTGACAGGGTTGTTGAGTTTATCAGGAGCGATAATCAGGGTACAAAATACAGGTTCCCCGACGGGGAAGAACATGATTACCTGCCCACGCGAAAAATAAGAATACCAGTAGACAGGGACAAAGTGCTGGCATCAGGTATTGTGAAACCTGAAGACGCAGACCTAATAGTGCCTTATATTGATATTACGCTCAAGGGCAATTATATACTCAAGAGCCAGATGATGGTGCTTGACTTCCTGGCACAAAACAACTGGGAAAGGCCGGTATATTTTGTTACGGGTTATCATGACGATGCACTTGGAATGGAAGAATATTTTCAGCTTGAGGGCAATGCCTACAGACTGGTACCAATTAAATCAGAGAATTATAACTGGCTCGACTATGGAAGAATAGATACTGATATCCTTTATAACAACCTGATGAATAAATTTACATGGGGAAATGCCAGTGATCCTGACGTTTACCTGGATTATTATCATCGTCATACATTATTGGTTGTCAGATCCCGTCTTAATTATGCCAAGCTGGCAAAAGCCCTTGTCCTTGAAGGCGATAGTGAAAGGGCAGTGAAAGCTCTGGATCACATTATGGAGGAATTACCGCTCAGTAACGTTCCCTGGGATAATTATATGCCCGATATAATCGATTCCTACCTCGCAGCAGGTGATTATAAGGCAGCACTTAAACTGGTAAGTGAAATGAAAAAATATTACAGTGCTGAACTTGATTATTATACTTCATTACCTGTAAATTATATGCGAAGTGCGGATATGGAAATACAGATGTCGCTTGGATTTATACAGAGGGTAATATCATCATGCAGGAAATATGGGCAGGATGAAACGGCAACAGAAATGAATGCCATGCTTCAGGAATACATGGCCAGGTATTACAATAAGGTTCAGTAAGATTGACTAGTAGGCGTACTCTTTCCTGAGAAGATATTTCTCAAGGATGCTAAGTACTTTTTCAGGTATTATCGGCTTAAGGATATACTCATCTATACCTGCCAGTATCGATTCTTCTTTTGATTCCCTGGTATAGTAAGCCGTGATCATAACCACGGGAACATGCCTGTTATATTTGCGCAATGACTTTACACAATCCATCCCGTTAACATATGGGATTAAATAATCCATCATGATGAGATCAAATTTCCTTGGATTGTCCTTTGAGTAATTAAGGAAATCAATACCGTTAAGAAAGGTCATAACTTCAGCAGACGTTGTCTTGAGTAGTATCTCAAAATAACGTATTGTGGCCATGTCGTCATCAACAATGGCTATTGTTTTCCCGCTGAGGTCTAAGTTGTGTTGGTCAGGTTGCATTTACGTTTACTTTGCTAAGGCAAATTTACGATATGAATATATAAAATTTCTTTTTAATAATCGGAATTGTAAACAAGTTATTCACATTAATGTAACAAATACTATATTCACACTTATACATCTCAAGATTCTGTTTCAGTCACATTCCCAAACGTAGGTGGTTGAACCAACTGTCTCGGGAAGTTTGCTCTGTATTGTGATCAGTTCAGCACCGCAATATTCTGCTTCCTGCATTGAATTGATCAGGTTCCCGTTTTCGTAAACATTAAGCCTGCATATTTTGCATTCGTTCATCAAATCTTCACATGAAGTCAGGCCTGCTGTAGACAGAAAGAAAAGAAAAAGATATACAATTTTCTTCATATATGATCGGTATTATAATTACTTATATCCATATTAATTTAATCACTCTCTATCATGCTGGCTTCATTTTTTAAAATAATACTGCAAGTTTAATGCCATTATTATTAATTTTAATGCCGGGCAAAAAGGTTGTCACAATAGTATATATCAAAGTTACGAATTAAGGCTTATACAGATTACCAATAATATATTTTATTATAGACAAGGAATAATTTTAAAAGGTTGCCTATGAATCGCAGAAAATTTTTGGAGAAAACATCAATGATTGCCGGGGGTTCAGTGTTGGCTGCAGCACTACCTTATAAGCTATCGGGAATATTACCTATACCGGATGGTGTTTTAGAGAATAAAAAAATATTGTTCGTATGGGGCGGATGGACAGGCCATGAACCGGGGAAATGCCGTGATATATTTGTGCCATGGCTCAGAAAATCAGGCGCTGATGTTATTGTTTCAGACAACCTTGATTCATATCTCGATGAAAAAATGATGATTACAAGAGACCTTATTATACAAGTTTGGACGATGGGGTCAATAAGCGGAGAACAATCAAACGGCTTGCTTAAGGCAGTTAAAAGTGGTGTTGGACTTGCAGGATGGCACGGTGGATTGGGTGATTCATTCAGGGATAATACAGAATACCAGTTCATGGTTGGAGGTCAATGGGTTGCTCATCCGGGAGGTGTTATTGATTATGAAGTTAATATTATTGAAAGGGAGGATCCAGTTACCTTAGGTCTGAAAGATTTTAAGATGAACTCAGAGCAATATTATATGCATGTTGATCCGAATGTAAAGGTGCTGGCTACCACTATGTTTGATAACAGGCACGCTGAATGGATAGAGGGATGTGTGGTACCTGTTGCCTGGAAGAAATATTACGGGGGAGGACGGGTTTTTTATTCATCTCTGGGTCATGTTGCTGCTGATTTTAAAGTGCCTGAAGCACTGGAGATAATGAGAAGAGGAATAATATGGGCTTCAGAGAGTAAATACGAAGCAAAAGAAGAATGGGTTAAACCGGTATATTAACATAGAGATATCAGGAAATTTTTAACTTGCAATAAAAACTTATCAAAATGGAAAAAGTAAGAGATATGAAAAAGCATATTACCGTTGTGGGTACATTGCATATTGTATTTGCAGTGCTCGGATTAATTGGAGCACTGGTAATCTTCCTGGCAATTAATTTTGCCATATCTTTTGTTGAGGGAGAGGAGATACCTGTAGCTGTGCTTACAACGGTAATGATCTCGATTTCTTCCCTTATAGCAATAGTATCGTTGCTAAGTATTATTGGAGGTATTGCCCTGTTCAGCTACAGGCAATGGGCAAGAATACTTATAATAATAATGTCTGCAATAAACTGCCTGAACATACCAATAGGCACAGCAAAAGGGATTTATTCAATATGGGTATTACTGCAGGATGAGACAATCATGCTCTTCAGGGGCGAAGAGCCAGTACAAAAAGAAGAAGAAGTACGAACCAATTAAACGTTTTCTTCAGAGTAAGTTTGCCATTCGCGATTTAGTTCACTCTTCAGTTCCCCTGATTATTCTTACACCGTAGACAGGCCCGACTTCGGATCTTCCTGCCGGGGCTTTGAATTTTACCGTGGCTGTGAATTTACCAACGGTCAGCTCTCGTGGTATGGGATAACTGATGCTTATGAAGTCCCCATCATTACGTGATATTGTTTCTGTGGCTATTAATCTGTCGTTTACCATTATTTCAAACTCGGTGTTCCTTACCTCCCTGCCCCAGTAGTCGACCACCAGGGCCACTGGTGCATCGGCCAACACTTTCATTTCAAAGGAAAACCAACCCCCGCGGGTATGTCTTCCCGCCCTTCCCCTGTATTTCACAGGCCTGCTGCCTTCATCATTGAAATTATGTTCGCGTTCAGCTTGCATCTCGCCGGGCTGGACAAAATCAACAGTCATCTGCTCCATTTCTTTCTGTTCCTCAGCCCGGAGCCTGTAAGCTTCCTGTTTGTCCTTCCATTCATTCAGGGTGAATATGTCCCAGAATATGGAATACCTCCTGTCATGCATGTCATAAAAAGGAATCAATTTAACATCACGGGGTTGTCCCACATTATTCATTATGAAAGTATTAGGGTCATCTTCAACAGGATTAAGCCATTCTGTGGGCGGCCTGTTTTCTGTGATGAGCACCGGTACAAACATGGCATCGTATGCTTCGGGATCATCCTCAGGACCCAGATCACCGGCCAGTACAAGCGGTCCATGCATGATAGCAACCCTGTCCGAATTGTCAGGCATGGACTCCAGGCGTAAAGTGAAAGGTATGGATATTTCAATCCTGTCACCCGATTTCCATTTTCCCTTTACAGGAATAAATGATCCGGGTTCCTGCTTAACAGATTTATTCCTGCCGTTAACTTTTATATCAATGCCTTTTTCCGCCCAGGAGGGATACCTGATCTGCAAGATCAATTCAACAGGCTCTTCATTATTAAATGTTATGCTTGCACCCTGCTCATCCGGATAGTCTGTCTCCATAACCAGGTTGAGACCTTTATCTTCCCAGTTAAGCTCTGAAGCTATATACTGGCTGATATATAACTCCTTATCATTGTGAAAGTATATATTCCTTGCATACTTGGCATGGTTTTCCATACCCGTACCTACACAACAGGTGAAATACCCCGGTTCCTGGTAGGACTTTGCTCCACCCATGGCGAGGGAAAGATTGTATATGACATGACCTGTTTCAGGATGCTGTGATGAATGAATATGATTGAACAGAGCCCTCTCATAAAAATCGGCTACCTCTGCGGAAGCTTCCCACATAAAAAGATGACGGGAAAGCTTTAGCATATTGTATACATTACATGTTTCGCTTGTGCCTTCTCCCAGCCTGTTGCTAAGTTCGTCAGGAGGTCCGAAATATTCGTTAAAGCCATGCCCGCCGGTAACATAGGAATGGTGATAAACAACCCTGTCCCAGAAAAATTCTGCTGTCTCCCTGTACTGCTCGTTGTTTGTCAGCTCATATAGTCTCGCCAGCCCGATAAGCTTGGGAATCTGGGTATTACCATGTTTACCCGGCAAGACATCCACATTATTGGCCAGTGAATCAAGTATGACTTCGTGATAAAAAGTTCTGGCTGTTTCCAGGTACCTGTCTTCGCCTGTGATAGCGTATAATTCTGCAAAGGATTCATTTATGCCACCATGCTCGCAGTTCAGCATCTTCTGAACCTGTTCATCGTTTAATGGCTCTACAATTCCCCTGATCCAGTCAGCGAAATTCACTGATACCTCAAGCGCTTTTTCATTACCGCAAAGGAGATAGGCATCATTAAGGCCTGCAATTAGTTTATGCATGATGTAAAATGGTGCCCAGTAACCGTTAAGATCAAACCCTGCCGAACGTATTTCACCACTCGCCACTTCCTCTTCGAATACTTTTTTAGCACCCGGCAGAGCACCTATATAACCGTCGCCATCGGCCTCCTGGCATATCTTAAGTTCATCAACTATGTAATTCAGCCTGTCAATAAACTCCTGCTCACCGGTAGTCCTGTACATCATTGCCAGGGCACTCATGTAATGACCCAGGCTGTGACCGTTCAGGTTAGGCCTCGGGTAATCTTCCCATCCTCCATAATGTTCTGCCCTGGGTTCCAGACCGGCCTCCATCCTGAATGTCGCCAGGAAGCGATCAGGTTCGTAGTCCAGCAGAATATTTTTGTTCAGTTCGGTAGCATGCTTAAACCTGCCGTCAAGGAGAGTGACCTGTGTAAGATCGAAGGGCAGAACACTAAAATCAATTATTTCAGGCCCACCTGTCACAATGTTGTATTTTTCAACAGGTGAATCGCATGATGATATCACTATTGCAATAGTGATTAATAAGAATAAATTCTTTTTCATAACCGTATTAAATGTAAATTATACACTTTATTATATAACAAATATAAACGATAATTATATTGATTGCAAAAATCTTTTTCCGGTGTATACGCTTCTTTATTTCACATCCGTTCCTTACTATCTTTAGAGTTATTTGATACATTTTTACTAAATTTAAAGATCAAATCAAACCGAATCATCATGGAAAATTTCTTAGATCTTGATAGGATAGCAATTAATGTCAAGGCTCATCGTGTACTCAAGCAATTGCTTAAAGAAAATCCGGTACTTGAAGAGATAATGAGGAATGCCAGAAATGAGACAGAGGCGCTTATTGGTGTTAAAGACTGGATAACTGGTATATTGGAAAGCCGGCCCGAGGCCTGGCAGTTCTATAAAGGTGAGATAAATGGCAGGGAGGCATTTGAAAGGCTTGAATGGAAAGATTTTGCTGCAATAAGGATACTTGATTACATTGACAATGCTGGACGCACTTATGAAGACCTTAACCTCAGGGGAGAAAAAGCAATAAGTAATCCGTTAAAAATGGTATGGATGGCAGTTACTTACGGCACGGGAGGGGCAAAGCCTGCCTTTTTTGAGGATATGCTCTACCTTTTCAGGCAGCTGGCAGGCACCTATGTATGCAAGATGCCTGACAGGAAACAGCTTCGGTCATGGATGGAACGTTTCCCTTCAGGACTTGACCCACGCATAGTGAAGCTCAGGGAAGAAAACAGGGACAGGATAATAAACATACTGATTGATAAGATAGATGACGGGTTGATTAATGACAGCAAGTACTGTTTTAAGGAAGGCTTATCCAGGCAACAGAAATTTCTGCTTATGCTGAAGTGGTGGAAGGAAAACCTGTTCCACCTCAGGTTTGCTGTAAGGTCGCCCGAATTGCTGAATGAGCTGCTGGGCAATTCACTCGACCCCGACACGATGAAAATTATGAAACATGCCGAGGCAAAGGGAATACCTTTCTTTGTCAATCCTTATTACCTTTCTCTGTTGCATGTCAGGGTTCCTTATTTTGCAATAGGAGCCGACCTGGCAATAAGGTATTATGTTCTTTACAGCCAGCAACTGGTTGATGAGTTCGGGAATATTGTCGCATGGGAAAAAGAAGACCTTGTTGAACCTGGTAAACCCAATGCTGCAGGCTGGATCCTGCCTACCCATAATAATGTGCACAGGAGATATCCCGAGGTGGCCATACTTATACCTGACACCATGGGGAGAGCATGCGGAGGATTATGCTCATCATGCCAGCGTATGTATGATTTCCAGAGCGGACATCTTAATTTTAACCTTGATAAGCTTAAGCCAAAGAGAACATGGCCTGAGCGTTTAAATGACATAATGGAGTATTTTGAGAAAGACACACAGTTGAGGGATATACTCATTACCGGGGGTGATGCCCTTATGAGCACCGACAAATCACTTGAGAGAATACTCGCAGCTGTTTATAAAATGGCACTCAGGAAAAAGAAAACAAATGAAAGCCTTAAAAGCGGGGAGAAACATGCAGAGATACAGAGGGTAAGACTTGGCACACGTTTACCGGCTTACCTGCCACAGAGGTTGACGGGCGAACTGGCAGCTGTGCTTAGCGATTTCAAGAAGAAAGCTTCTGCAATCGGGATTAAACAGTTTCTTATTCAAACCCACTTTGAGTCTCCTATGGAAGTAACACCGGAGGCAAGGGACGGTCTTAAAAAACTGATAGCTGCCGGCTGGACAGTTACCAACCAGCTGGTATTTACAACGGCAGCCTCAAGGAGAGGGCATACGTCAAAATTGAGGAAGGTGCTTAATGATATAGGTGTTCTTACATACTATACTTTTACTGTTAAGGGTTATATGGAAAATAACTTCAATTTTGCACCTAATGCAAGGGCTGTACAGGAACAGATTGAAGAAAAAATACTGGGCCATATCCC
>CAZSJH010000022.1:0-24448 GCA_964607105.1 uncultured Rikenellaceae bacterium
ACGAATAGAAATATTGACAAGCAACAATTTGAACAATTTAAAACCTTGTTTTACAGCCTTCTCGAATGGGATCCGGCAACCGGATATCCAACACGGAAAGCCCTGGAATCCTTAGAATTGAAATATGTTGCCGATGAACTCGAGAAATCAGGAAAACTTGGAGTTGGATGATCTTTGTCCTTTCAATCCCGTGATCCTAAACCCCCTCTTACGGAAAAGCAGCTAATTCTGTATTCCTGTCACAACCGAAGGCCAGGGAAGAACACGAATGCTTTTTGCAGGATGCTTAACCTAACATTATAATGGTTTTACAACCAAATTTTTCCACAACACTTTTATGCCACCACCATCATGTATCTGTAATGCCACCCTGCCATTTGCCTTCCCTATTAAAGGATCTTCAAGGGTAACCATCTGGTTTCCGTTAAGCCATGTAGTTACTTCTGATCCTATTAATCGAATCCTCATGGTATTCCAATCACCCTCTTTAAGGTAACCTTCTTTTTCATCAGGTATCTGTTGCAGCCAGCCACGTCCGTAGGATTCATAAATACCACCTGAATCATGTCCTTCTGGTGCCACTTCCACCTGCCAGCCGCTTACCCGTGTGCCTTCAAAAACGGATCTGAAGAATATTCCGCTGTTACCATCTGACACCTGCTTAAAATCAACGGAAAGGTCGAAATCTTTGTAAAACCTTTCGGTTGCCAGGTAACCGTACTGTTTTTCAGGACCGCTCTCGCATACAAGCAGGCCATCTTCAACGTACCATAATTCATTTCCAAATTCAATCCATCCGCTTAGATCCTCACCGTTAAAAAGCTCAACAGGTTCACTTTCTTTTTTTGGTAATTCTTTGATCTTCATATTCCTGAACCATACTTTGCTACCATGATCCTGTAGGCTGATATGTCCGACTGAAGAAAGGCCGTATTCAGTGGCATTCTCCCATTTACCGCTGTTCTTCAGTTTAAACCATTCGTCTGTCCATGCTTCAAACTCTAGAATCTTTTCACCATTCAGCCAGTGCTCAACATGACCATTATCAAATACTATTCTTGAGGAATTCCATTTTCCGACAGGTTTCAGATTCTTTTTAGAATTATCAGGTATATACATGGCGTAATCCGCCCCTGCTTTTTGCCATTCTTCAAGCTCTTCCGGGAACTCAATGTCATCCACCAGCTGGTATTCCGGGCCTGTCAGGTAAGGTGTTGGATATCTTTCGGATTCTATAACATGGTACATAACACCACTGTTACCTTCCGGTGCTATCTTCCATTCAAATTTCAGGTCGAAATTATCATATTGTTTTTTGGTTATTATATAACCGTTGCTATCGCTTCCGGTGCCAGTGGCTGCCAGCAAACCGTTTTCAACAAGCCAGCTTCCTGTTCCTTCAGCATTATATGCTTTCCAGTTATCAAGGCTTTTACCATCGAAAAGTAACTCCCATCCTTCTGATTTTTCTGATTCTGTTAATTCGTTTATTTTACTTTTACATCCCGAAACCAGAATAATTAGTGTAAGCAAACTGAATACAACAATATCTTTCGTTTTCATAATTTGTTATTTAATTTTATCCAAATATAAGAATACTGTGGTTATCCTTCAATACCCTGCCATCATAAAGATCTCATTAGCATCTAAAATGCGTATTTCTCAAGTGCCATACCTGCAGGAAGTATATCAAGGTATTCAATTTTTACAAGTTTTTCCAGCAGTTTATACAGATATGACGAGCTTACCGGCCCCCACCCTTCTTCATCGAGGCCGTGCAGGTTAAGTACAAGCCATCCGCCAGCCTGGTCAGCAATAAATTTTTCAATCTGCTCCTCGACCCAGTCATCAGCATTATCCGGACCATAAGACCAGCAGCCAAGTCTCAAGGGTTGTCCGTTTCGAGGGAAAGGGTTCATCTGTTTTTCGCCGAGAATATCCCATCCTCCGGTCCTTACGGCACGCACCTTTGAAAGTACATAATCTTCAAGTTCAGGATTTGAGGCATTATATGCGAAATTGTATACTGCTGTTGACGGATCAAAGCCTTCAAGGTGTTCACCAAAATAATCAATACACTTATCAATAAGCTCTTTTGCTTCATCCATGCTTACCTCTGTGAGCTTAGTGTGTTTCCAAGTATGAGGCATTATCTCATGCCCCCTGGCTTTAAGTTCGTTCCAGTCATCAAAATTGCCAACCGGGTCGGAATGGTATTCATTAGGAATATCAGCCCATGTATGTGCTGAAGCAATTATATTCAGACATGCTTTCAAACCATATCTTTCATGTGTTTCTGCAATCTTATGAAAAGATTTCTTAAAGCCATCATCCCAGCTTAAAGTTAAAATATGTGTTTTCTGATGCCTGAAGCATGCTCCAAAACTAATAGCAAGTCCTGCCATTGAAGCAGTTCTTATGAAATACCTTCTTTCCATATAATAATAATGTTAGAATTAGCAATAAGTTAGTAAACAATATTTTCATCTATCCATTCAAGCAGAGCTTTATCAAAATCATTACTCTGTTCCAGCTGAGGAGTATGGCCGCTTTTTTCCATCAGCTTAACAGTAAGTCCACTTACGGATTCATATCCCAGCCATAATGTATAAGGTACGGCATAATCATATTTACCCATCACAACCAGTGTAGGCGCAGGAATATTATTCATGGTCTGAAACATACTGTAGTTATTAAAGACTGACCCGTATAAATGATCCACTATCACCTCATTAACAGTCATACCACTCCATAACCAGGCTGCATCATAGTCAGGGTTATACCAATAAACAGGAGCCATAGCCAGGTACTCCCTTACTGTTTCACCTTCTTTACCTGACGTGTCTGATTCAGCAAGTTTTATCCAGTTCCTGTTTTGTTTTTCTTTTCTTTCAGCAGAGGCTGTGGCCCAGAATTCATCCGTGGCCTTATTATAGTCATCATTTCCGTAAATATTGGGTGAACCTATCATCACAATACCCCTTATGTTTCCAGGATACTGTCTGGCATATTCATATGCTATTGTTCCATGTATTGAATGGCCTATTATGAGTGGTTTTTCAAGTTGTAGCTCCTGCCTTGCTCTGTCAATAGTTTCTGCTATTATTTGTATGCCAAATTCTCCATGGTATAGATCACCAGGTTCCACAGAAAACCAGGGAAGATCTACAAAGTACATTTTAAGGCGCTTTTTAAGGCTGTCAGAAAACGTACGAGGATAATAAACAGATGATCCTATGACAAGACATGGTAGTCCTTTGCCTTCAATTTTATATTCTAATCGGCTACTATTAATAACCAGGGAACCACTATCTGCAATCGACTTTCTGTCTTCTTTTCTTGAATTCAGGCAACCTGTTAATGTCATAAGAAACAGAAGAAGTAATTTAAGATTAAATATTTTCATATCTCTAACCGTTTTTTCATATCTCTTTTTCCTTGCCCTAGGCCAGCCATGGTCTAGGTCTGTATTTCTTAAAGTCTGAATTAAGTATGCCTGTGGCAAGGTTCGCATTATCAACGACCTGAAAATCATACATCCCCACGCAGATAAAATCAGCACCGTTCTCAAAAGCGTACCTGAATCCCTTTTCGGGCTCTATTGCACCTGCTGCAAGTATTTTAAAAGCTATCCAGGGCTGTTTGAGTGAGGACATATACTTTACAGTCTCTTCAGTATGATCACAAAATACATTCTTGTACATCACTTCTTCATTTTGAGTGTACCTGTTTGGATCAAGCTCGTGTTTTACATTCAGGTAAGACTTTGTATGAAGAGTCTTCATCCAGAAATCTGGTTGCAGTCCGTAATCGACACATGCTTTAACAGTTTCAAGCCTGTGTGCGCCTATTCCACCCGGGATTCCATTGCTTTTAATAAAATCCAGAGCTTCAGCTATCTTATCAATTCTGCCTGCGGTAACAAAACTGTCGGAATATCCTCCGTGAATATAGCAGGCTGAAGCACCGTGATCAATAGATATCCTTGCACCTTCTACAAGGTTGGCACTACCACAATCGGAAATAAACTTGATATTTCCTATTCCCCGATGCCAGTAGCTGTTTATTACCCTGCTAATTGTCTGGTTCGTAATAATGGTGTTTATTCCGCATTCTTCAGCAAGCCTGAACGTCGTAAATACTTTTTCATCGGTATGATATGATTTAACAAGCTTTGAAACATATATTAGCTCGCGGGCATGTGCCCATCCACCAATAAGATTACCTCCAAGTATTACCCGGCTTATATCAAGGCCTCCAATAACCTTGCTTGAAGGGACTTTTTCCTTCAGATCTTTCAGACTTGAAAAATTAAATGTTTTGGTCGCAGAGGTTATGGCATCTGCATCATCAGGCTGCAGAAATTTTTCCTCATAACTCAACCAACCCTTCTTTTTTATGGCAGCTATCACAAAGCCACCAAATAATGGCAGCGCTGCCAGGTTTTTAATTACTTCGCGTCGATGTACTCCATCCACTGTGGGTGATTTATATGGATTTTTACTTTCTTTCTTTTCTCTGTACCTATGTGCCAGATAGGAATACAACCGGTCTATACCAGGCACAGTTTTGGAAGGCAAGAACACAAAAAGAATTAACACAAACAGCTCTATAACATTTTTATTAACAATAAGATAACTGCCTTCTGATGGTAAACCGAAATCCATCCCAATAAGTGGGGGATTGGAGAAATAATATAGCAGAAGAAGTAGTACACCCCCGGCAGAAGCTATTCGTGTAAAGACACCGAAAAATAATGCAAGGCCGATAAATATCAGTCCCCAGATATTCAAGAAATCAACTACACTCAGGACAGAAGGAGTATCAGCGATCCAGTGAAAAAAATCAGAAAAAATCCAGTTTGAGAGTGATAGATAACTGTATGAAGTCCACCCTTCTATATAAAGTTTTGAAATACCTTCATAAAGGAAGTGCCATCCAACAGCTATTCTTAAAATCAATAACAAAAACTTATACCAGCCAGGTGACTTCAGTTTCGTAATAAAACTATTCATTTTGGTCGATTGTTTATATTTTAAAGATGTAATTTATAGCTAAGATAATCCGGGTGCAAGGGCATTCCTTGGCATAATATGGGCAAAATTAAGGCATTGTGCACATAACACTTTCTTATAATAATATTTTTGACAGCAAATAATTGTATTTTCAAACTTTCGAACATTAGCTTATACTATATTATGAAAAAAAGAATTAATATCCTTATTGGTGGCTCTTTATTAGCAATATTAGTCATATTACTGGGTTCATGCGAAAACACGAAAAAGAAACTTGAAGAAACAGAACTTACCATTTTCTTTATCAATGATAATCATGCCCAGATAAATAATTTCAGTAAAATCAAGTCAATCATTGGTAAATCAGGCGAAGAAGGGAATGTAATCATTGTCAGTAGCGGTGATATGTTTTCAGGTAATCCCATTGTGGATTTCTATGAGGAGAAAGGATACCCGGTGATTGATCTTATGAACAGGATAGGATTTGACGTGGCTGCACTTGGTAATCATGAGTTTGACTACAGTCAGGAAGTACTTAATGAAAGGTTGGACCAGGCTGAATTTGAGATGATCTGTGCAAATATGGAATCAGAATCTGCATTGCTTGGGCAGGTGCCAGCGACTTTTATGATAAACAGGGGTGATCTGAAAATAAGCTTCGTAGGCGTAATCGAAACCGGAGGAAAGCCAGGGACTTACATACCGTCGACACATCCCAACAAGCTTGAAGGTCTTACTTTTATGGATGCAGGAGATATTCTCGGTGATTATTCGGGCTTTAAAGATGATCAGGAAGCTGACCTGCTAATCCTTCTCAGTCACCTCGGTCATAACTGTGATTTAAATGAAACCTGCGATTATACCGTGGCTAAAAATTTCCCCTTTTTCGATGTTATAATCGGTGGGCACAGCCACAGCATACAGGATACAACCATAAACGGAGTGCACATTTACCAGTCAGGAGCATATCTGAACTACCTGGGAAAAATAACATTAACCATAAAAAAACGGGAGATAATCTCTGAAAATTTTGATTTGATAAACCTTAATGAATACGAGTACCGGGATGAGGAAATGCAAGCTCTTATTGAGGATTATAATAATAACCCAGTTTTTTCTGAAGTAATCGGGATGAACAGTGTGTATATGACAAGGAATCGTACGGTAGGCTGTTTTTATACTGATGCACTCAGGGGATATCTTGATACTGATATGTCAATACAGAATCCAGGAGGTATAAGGTCAGACCTTGATGAAGGTGAAATAAGTATCATGGAGATTTACCAGATTGATCCTTTTAACAATGGCCTCATGGAATATGAAATGACCGTGGGCGAAATGAGATCTTTCCTGGCAGCTTCAGGTGAAGGATTTTACTACTCGGGTGTGATTCTTGAAAACGAACCAGGTTATGGTGTGGTCATAAAAGATCAGGAGGGAAATACCTATGAGGACGATCATGTATTATCGATCGCCATAAATGATTATATACCTGAAATTTATGATGACTACTTCCCCGACCCCTCTGTTATTTATGATATATCCACGGCAGATGCAATGATACAATATGTGAGAAACTTCACAGAACCTCTGCACTACGAGTCATGCAACAGGTATTTCAGGTATGAAGAATAATGTTTAGAGGTTGAGGGTCGTAGACCCTGACCGAAGCGTCAGGTGTTTAGAGGTTTAGAGGTTTAAATGTTGAATCGTTAAATCGTTGAACTGGGTATAAAATCTCAAATCTTCAACCGAGAAACGCGAGTTTGCTGGAGGCAAGCGAGTGTTTCGAGCTAGGCGAAGCCAATCTTTAATTCCTGCTCCCTGCTCCCTGCTCCCTGCTCCCTGCTCCCTGCAACTATCTATACATATTCCGAGCGATGCTGAGGATCCACAAGCTCACGGTATTTACGAACTACTTTCTTATAATCTTCCCAGGTGTCGCGTTTGAGATTTGGATTTCTTAACAGTGCTGCAGGATGATAGACGGGCATTACCAGTTTATTATACCAGTTGAGCCAGTTACCACGAACCTGAGTTATTCTGTATTCCTTACCGAAGAATACACGCAGTGCTGAAGCACCCAGAGGTATAAGTATTATGGGATCAATTAATTCAATCTGCCTGAACAGGTAAGGTACACATGTTCTTGTTTCATTATCTGAAGGAACACGGTTACCCGGCGGACGGCACTTGACTATATTACTGATATAAACGTGTTGCTCCCGTGTGAATCCGCAGGCTGAAAGTATCTTATCAAGTAACTGGCCCGATTTACCAACAAAGGGTCTGCCTATAATATCTTCGTCATGGCCCGGTGCTTCGCCAATCAGCAATATTCGGGCATTGGAATTACCCTCACCGAAGATTACATTATGCCTGGTTTTGTGTAAATCGCATTTCTTACAGGATAATGCCTCCTGTTTCAATTGATCCATTTTCTGGGTTGAATATTTAATAACTTCGAAAGGATAGTTTTGTATCCGCCAAGTAATTTAACGATTAATAATGAATTATCAATGGTTTAAATACTTGCAAGGGCTAAAAATACGGCATGAAGTGTAATTGTAATTCCCAGGTACAGGTTTCGCGATGAGTTCGGTTTTAGGCCGGTAAACTTATAATAAAAAGACCCCGGCTTGCATATTGACATACAGTTACCACACAGAGTACATGTTATTCCGGGCTTCCTGTTTCTAATATTTTATTAAAAAAGATGTTTCAAACATTTATTACTTTCTGTTGTTTAACAGCAAAAAGAAAATATCTGTATCTTGGAATAAAATACGCATTAACTATGAAATACTATTACGATATCAAGGTTAAGGACACATTCGAGAATACGAAAGACAGAGTTATAGAAGCACTGTCCAGGGAAGGTTTTGGGGTGCTTACAGAGATAAATTTAAAAGATACATTCAAGAAGAAGCTCGATGCTGACTTCAGGAAATATGTGATTCTTGGTGCCTGCAATCCATCTTATTCATTCAGGGCTCTTCAGGCTGAGGATAAAATAGGTACCCTTCTGCCATGTAATGTAATCATTCAGGAATCAGATAACGGAAAAACGGAGGTAGCTGCTGTTGACCCTGCAGAGTCAATGAAGATGGTCAATAACCCCGAAGTTGAAGAGGTAGCTGGCATAATCAGGAAGAAACTTATAAATGCATTGGATAGTATCAAACAGTCAGGATAAAAAATATTCAGGCTATTTTCTCTATGGAGAAGATAAATGATCCAAGGGTATTTTGATCTTTCCAGGCGCTGCTTACCTTTATCTTGCTTACTATTGTTCTGCCGTCATTATTTATGAGCCTTACTTCAAATGATGTTGTATTAGATTCTTTTCTTATCAACCTGTCAAGGTTTTGTCTTTCAATAAGATAATCATCAGGGTGACACAGCTGGAAAAAGTTGATCCCCGTAAAATCCAAATCACTCATACCTAAAATATTCTTAAGTTCCTTGTTGAACCTGATAAAATTACCCTCAAGGTCAGTCTGAAGGATTCCCGTGGGAAAATTCTCAAAAAGAATGCTGTTATCCAAAAGATTATTGTGAAATGTCAATTCGTTATTTTTACGTTTCACAGCCAGTTGCATTCTTATAATAAGTTCAGCGGGAGTAAAAGGGAAAATAAGAAAGTCATACTGTTGCCTCAGAGCAGTATTCATCATTTCTTTATCTTCCTTGCCTGCAATAACCAGTATAGGGGTGTAAAGGTTATTCTTACCCTTCAAGCATTTCAATACACGGTCATCTATCTCTTCTTGCTCGTAGCCGTTATAAATAATAAGCTCATACCTGTTATCAAGGCACAGTTGTGCAAATTCATCCACTTTTGGTGTATATACAGCTTCAAATCCGTATTTTTTTATATGCGGTTCAAGAAAGATAAAATCAATTTCTCCTGTAAAGAAAAGAAGTCTGTCAGATGTTCTCACGATAAACTACCTTATATTAATACCCTTGCGTTCCTAGTAAAGGCATTTAAATTCTTCATTTGAAATATAATACAAAAATCTCATTTTTAAGCATGGTATGAAGAACATTTTTCAGGGCGAGTTTGACAATCACGAAAACGGGAAATAATGTCAGGTAGCTAAAAACATTATATCTCTATTTTTAAGCAGTTTTATTTTTACTTCTATTTGATATATTTGTGTACGGTTAATACTGATAATTTAACAGATGGAAGTACGCATTGAAGAAAGTTGGAAAAAAAAACTTCACAATGAATTTGAAAAAGAATATTTCATTAAGTTATCAGAATTCGTAAGGAGTGAATACAAGAACAATACCGTCTATCCTCCGGGTTCATTAATTTTCAACGCCTTTTATAAATGTCCATATGACAGGGTAAAAGCAGTAATTATAGGACAGGATCCCTACCACGGACCCGGGCAGGCACATGGATTGTGTTTTTCGGTAAAAGATGGTGTCAGACACCCTCCCAGCCTGATCAATATTTTCAGGGAAATACATAACGATCTGAATATTGATTGCCATAAATCAGGGAACCTGGAAAGATGGGCACGACAGGGAGTGTTATTGCTCAATGCAACACTTACAGTACAGGCACATTCTCCTGGTTCACACCAGAATACGGGTTGGGAAATATTTACTGATGAGGTGATCAGGATAATAGCTGAAGAAAAGGAAAACATAGTGTTTTTTCTCTGGGGCTCATATGCCCAGAAGAAAGGTGCCCGGATCAACAGGGAGAGACACCTGGTATTGGAATCTGTTCATCCTTCGCCACTGTCTGCCAGCCGTGGCTTTTTTGGTAATCATCATTTCAGCCAGTGCAATGAATTTCTGGTTTTTACAGAGCAAGAAGCTATAGATTGGAGATAAGAGATATTCAACTAATCCATATGAAAACATGAGAAAAACGATCGTTCTGCTGACCCTGTTATCAGCCAGCTTTCTTTCAAAAGGCCAGGCTGATTATTACTTCCCGGGAAATAACAATTTCAAACCTGTTATACCGGCTCCGTGGGATTTTCTTGGTTACGATGTTGGAACTCATCACACACGCTATGATATTATTGTTGATTACATGGAAACCCTGGCAGAGAAAAGTGACAGGGTGAGATTTGAGGTAATTGGCCATTCCGTTGAATTAAGACCGCAGGTAATGCTCACAATAACCTCTCCTGCCAATTATGGGAATCTTGAAGAAATAAGACTTAAACACCTTGATCTAGCGTCGGGCTCAGCATCTTCAACTGATGATCAGAACAGTATTCCACTCATTATCCAGCTTGGTTTTAACGTCCATGGCAATGAAGCAAGTGGTGGCGAAGCATCAATGCTGGCTGCTTATTATCTGGCAGCAGCTGAAGGTGAAGAGATAAATAATATACTGACCAATTCAGTCATTTTTATTGAACCTGTTCTGAACCCTGATGGTCGTGACCGTTTTACCGGATGGGCTAATATGAACAGGTCCAATCCGGCCATTTCCGATCCTAATGACAGGGAGCATAACGAAGCATGGCCGGGTGGAAGGACAAATCACTACTGGTTTGATCTGAATCGTGATTGGCTCCCCCTGTCCCAGGTTGAGAGTAAAAACAGGATAAGGAGGTATCATGAATGGTTACCCAATGTTATTACCGATCATCATGAAATGGGTACAAGCAGTACATTCTTTTTTGAACCGACTAAAAAAGGGTCTGAAAATCCAATAATTACATCTGAAAATTATATAACACTGAATAAGCTTTTTGCAGGAGAATATGCAAAAGCTCTTAATGATATAAACCACTATTACGATTCAGGACGTTCATTTGATAATTTATACCCCGGATATGGCAGTTCATATGGTGATGTGCACGGTGGCCTGGCCCTGCTTTTCGAACAAGCCTCTTCAAGGGGGCTGGTACAGGAAACTGACCTGGATTATAATCTGACCTATAGCCTTGGCATAAAAAACCAGTTATCTGCGGCTCTTACAACTGTAAGTACGGCAATTAGCAACCAGGCTCTGCTAAATGACTATATGAGAAGGTTTTTCCGAGATGCAATAGACGAGGCAAAAAAGGATCCGGTGAAAGCATATATTTTCGGTGACGGGAATGACATTAATAAAACAAGGTATTTTCTTGACCTTCTCCTGATGCATAATATAGAGGTCAGGGAAGTTAACAGAGATATATCAGTTGAGGGGATTACTTTTCAGGCCGGAAAATCATGGTTTGTTCCCACAGCCCAGAAACAATATAAGATGGTGAGGACTATGTTTGAGTCCACAACAGATCTACCTGACAGTTTGTTTTATGATTCTTCTGCCTGGGCAATGGTTTACAGTTACGGGATACCCTTCGCTGTTCTTGAGAGAGCACCACAGGGAGAAAGAATAAACAAACTGCCTGAAGCAGAATTTAGAGAAGCACAATACAGTGATTACGCTTATGTCTTTGACTGGTCAGACTATAACTCGGCCCAGGCCTTGTATTTTATTCAAAAAAAGGATATTAAAGCAAAGGCTGCATGGGATGAGTTCAGCATGGAAACGCCTGATGGAATAAAAAATTATTCAAGGGGATCAGTGCTTATACCCGTTCAGTACCAGGATATGAGCCCGGAAGAGGTATACAATATAATATCTGAAGCATCTGAAAGGGCTGAGATAAGTATTTACGGAGTTACAGGATCAGTCACACAAGATGGCCCATGGCTTGGTAACGGCAGCTTCAGGTCTCTAAGAAAACCTGAAATACTGATGTTAACGGGCGATGGAATCAACAGCTCTAATGCAGGTGCCATCTGGCATTTTTTTGATACTAAATTGTCACTGCCGCTTACAAAAGCAGACATAAACAGGGTGGGCAGGATTGACCTGACTGATTATAATACGCTTATATTGCCTTCCGGATCTTATGATGAATTATCAGAACGAGAAGTTAACAGGATAATTGAGTGGGTGAATAACGGTGGGAATCTGATTTCGGTGGGTTATGCATTCAGGTTCCTCGAAAGCTCAAAAATAGCCAGTATAAAATATGACAGTCGTAATCCAGAAATGGCCGAAAAAAGAATTGACTACGACAGGATAAGGACTGAATCAGGCAAACATTCTATAGGAGGGATATTCTGCCAGGCTGACCTTGATATCAGCCATCCACTCGGATTTGGGTTCACCGATCGTATAATTACGGTCTATAGGAACCATTCTCTATTCGTGGACCGTGATGAAGGCTATACTTCCAATGTAGCTATATATACCGATGATCCACTTATAAGCGGTTTCTGTACCGATGAAAACATCCAGAAAATGAAAGGCAGTGTGAGCTTATTATCCCTGTCTAAAGGGAAGGGAAATATCAGCATATTCGTTGACGATCCCGTTTTCAGGGGTTGCTGGTATGGAACCAATAAATTGCTGATGAATGCCGTTTTCTTTGGCCCGGAGATCTGATATACTGTTATCCTGGTATATTTCGTAAATAATTGTAAAACAAATATATTACAAAAGAAGTTACCGCTCAGATGAGATATAGAACAGAATTAGTAATAAAAGCAGCCTTACCAATAACTTTGATCCTGTTGTTTGGTTTAAGCGCATGTATTAAAGAGGAAAAAAAACAAATAATCATGGATGATAATATTAAAGCAAAGGCAGTATCTGAAGTAATACACTCCCGAAAAAGTGTAAGGGAATACATTGACAGACCAGTAAGTGAGGATGATCTTGAGACTCTCGTAAGAGCTGGCATGGCTTCCCCGACTGGCAAAAACCTTCAGCCATGGGTTTTCTATATTATACGGAATACGCAGGTACTGAAAAAGCTGGGAAGTGATTTGCCTACTGCAAAAATGCTTAAGAAAGTCCATGCGGCAATAATGATATGTGGAGATTTGAGCAAAGCTGATACGACAAGCTACCGTAATTATTGGTTAATGGACTGTTCTGCTGCTTCTGAGAATATACTTCTGGCTGCAGAATCTATGGGTCTTGGAGCATGCTGGACAGCCGTTTTTCCTTATGCTGACAGAGATGAGACGGTCAGGAAACATATAAGTCTGCCTGACCATCATATACCCCTTAATATTATACCGGTAGGATACCCTTCAGGGAAGGAAAGTCCTAAAGATAAGTGGGACCCGGGTAATGTTGTAATAATAAAATAGAACGGCTTACAGTACCGACAGTGCCGATTTAATTTTATCCAGTAGTTCCTCAGTATCCTCAAAACCTGCTGAAATACGTATCAAACCAGGATCAGGATACCTGTCACCCCATATAGGCTCAACAGGCATAAGTATGGTACGTGAATCGCCCAGGGTGGGAATAAGCTTGATACAGTCAGATAAGGCACTGATAAAATTATCCCTGTGCCGGCGCTTTTGCATATCGTCAATCCCGGCGAAGCTGAAGGTGACTATGGCTCCGTATCCCTTATTTTTGAATATTTTTCTTGCGATGTTATGCGTAGTATGGCTTTTTAAGCCCGGGTAATATACCTTCTCTACCAGTTCTGATTTATCCAGTTCCGCGGCAATAGCGGCAGCATTTTTGCATTGCTGGCTGAAACGCAGAGAGAATGACTGCATCTGGGTCTTTAACCGGTAAGCATCATCGGGACTTAACATATGTCCCACCAATTTTCTGTATTCAATGGCTTTTTTCATTATGCCTGCATCATTTCCACAGAGAGCACCTGCAGTAATATTACCATGCCCACCCAGGTATTTTGTCGCAGAATGAATGACAATATCAACCCCCATTTCCAGTGGTTTTACCAGGTGAGGGCTTGCAATAGTATTATCAACTATTGCCACCCCCTCATATCGGTGGATGATTTTTGTCATTTCCTTAACAGGTGCAATAATTAGCATGGGATTTGACACCACTTCAAAAAATACAAGCAGTGGTTTTACTTCCTTAATTTCCTGTTCAAATTTCTCAAGCTTATATTCCATATCTTCAGGCTGGAACCGGTGAATGGTAATTCCTCTCCTTGCACTGAGCACGGAATCAATATATGAATTTGTGCCTCCATATATTTCAGAGACAAATAACCACGGCTGTTTGTTTCCATAATGCTGGAATATTGAAACTGCGGTATCTATTGCTGACATTCCCGATTGTGTCAGTAACGCCCATCTGCTTCCTTCTACCTCCATTAATGCTCCTTCGGCATCGATAACCGTTGGGTTCCTGTATCTCGAGTATATAAAATTTGCGGGAATATGCTCGTTACCTGATTCACTTTTAAAAGCCTCAAAAGTAATATCTGCATCGCCAAGCTCAAATCCTGTATCCCTGTAAATCGGTACCCTGTTGCTGTTAATTTTGCTTTTTTTCATCTCTGCGATTAATTATATAGAATGAACTTCAAATTTCATACATACTGTTGAAAAATCCTAATGGTAAATGACACGTTCTAGTATATTATTATGGATTGTTGATCAGCGATAAAATATATCTTTCCCGAGCGAATGCGCTTATAATATATCTTAATCGGCATCGTTCGCAAACATCTGGGCACCCTGCTCTCGACCTAATGGTCAGGACACCCCTGCTTAAATAAAAAAGAGTCCCGCGGAACGGGACTCTTAAAAACCAACCAACCTAACCAAAAAACCTAGTTTTTGGAAAACTGATAGTGTGTTATATCACATCAGTCATAATATAAACGTAGGTTATTAAAAAATGTTTTAAAAAAGTATATTTTTTTTATTTATCATCTATTGGTCCATCAAGTATTATATCGACTGCAAGTTTTTTCAATTCGGGGTTGGATATATATACCTCATACGTTGCTTTATCAGGACCGATATATGTAGCGTATGTATAATCCTGTTCCCCTGTGCTATATTCTTCACCGCTTATCATTACTGTTATTTCAGCATCCGGGTATGCTTTGTCAAACCTGTAATAATTTGTTTCATCCCCTGCCGCTATATTGCCATAATTATGGTTACCACCACCAGTATCAACTATAACATTGCTGAAATCCTGGTCTGTAATGTTTCTAATCCTTATATCTGTTGGGCCTTCAGGTGTATGATTAGGTTTGGTACATGATAAAGTCAGGAGTGCGATACTAAGAAATGTAATAAGATATCTCATAGCAGGTATTTTTATACTGTATTTTTTTACAGACAAAAATATATAATATATGGTTGCTCAGGGAATTATTTTTTTTACAAAATTCATTGGTACCCAACCAACTGATCCGTCAGACAGTTTAATCTCGTACCATTCGCCCAGTTTATCCTCAATCTCTACCCTGGTGCCTTCATGAATAACAAAAAGTTCATTCCCTCCTGACCCGGGTGAACTGGTACCCGTAACAACCGGCTCAAAGACAATAGCCTCATTATTATTTGAGGTAAGCGACTTGTTCATTATGGCAAGGGTGAATGATAATAAGCTAATAACAAATGTTATTACCGCGCCCATAAATGTCAATTTTTTCAGCCTGTACCGTGCAGAGAATAGAAAAACTGCAAGAAGGGCAAGTGAAAGGGCAAAGCATACCAGGCTTATCGCTGCCCAGATATTTGTATGTAAAAGCAGGGAAAACATTTTGAACCACCTGACAAAAAAAACTTCCGGGATAACTTCCAGCTTATCTATGGTATATGTTCTTGCTATTTCAAGGTTATATTTTGCATCTTCATTGAATGGCTTTAGCAATAATGCTTTTTCATAATTCAGTATTGATGATGGAATATCTCCTGTCTTAAATGCGGCATTCCCTGCATTGTAATATAGCTTAAATGATGAATAGCCACTGGCTATCAATTTGTTAAAAATATCGAGAGACTCCTGGAAATTATTATTCTGGTATTCCGTAAGAGCCTTTTCGTACAAAAGTCTTTCCTCATTTGTCTCTTCGGCCTGCAGACTCAGGAGAAATATTAATAAGCCGCTTATCATGAATATGATTCGCTTCATTTCTTCAGAATATTATTTATTTTCAATGTCCTTAATAATCTTTTCACCTTTCCTGTATATTTCATCGGCAGTACTAATATCCGAGTCGGGAGAATATCTTGAATATTCGCATTTACTTATTACTTCCTTCAGCTCATCAATTGTCTCATGAGCCAGCTTGTTTTTTTCAAGTATCTTCTCAACTATATCAATGCTAAGTTCAGACAGGGGTATATTGTATTTATCACTTAGATACCCCCATATAGCTTTCAGCAGTTCAGCGTAAAATCCTTCAGTGTCTGTATTCTTCAGGCATTCTGCCGCTGTTTTCAGTCTCTTTGATGCAACCCTGGCCGCCTTCCTGTTTCTTACCCTGGCTAAATCAGAATTCCTTTTAATTTGTTCGCGCCGTATTATTATTAATATCATGAAAAGGAGTAGTATTCCAAGGTATGAGTACAGGAAAATATTATTTCTCACCAGTATGTTTCTCCCGGTTCTGAAGCCTGGTTTACCAGTATCTATATACCTGATATCCCTGCCCAGGAACCTCACGTTTTCTTTTGATACACCACCATATACGCGAGCTCCCTCCTCTCCTTCTTCACCAGGTATAACAATAAATTTGTGTTCCTCTGTTCTCAATGTTTTATACTGTCCTGAGGAAGGATCGAAGTAACTGTACTGTACTGATGGAATCGTAAATTCACCGTGATATCGTGGTATAAGAACATATTCGAATATTCTTGATCCCGATGTGCCTGATGCAGAAGTATTAAGATCAGAGTTTATCTTTGGTTCGTATATTTCAATATCAGGTGGAAGATTCAGTTCAGGTGCTGATGTGAGCTTCAGGTTGCCCTGTCCCTGTAGTATCATCCTGTAAGTGATGGCATCGTTTACACTGATTGTATCAGTGTTTATTTCAGAGCTTATCGAGAAATTACCCACAGCACCATCGAAGCCTTCAGGAGCACCCGGCGGAAGAGCTTTAACTTCAATTTGAACAGGAAGAGTGGCTATCATTTTAGGGACTGTTGTGAATGAAGAAAAGAAATCACCAAAAAAAGGGTCATTCGACCGTGATTGTTGCTGGAGCAATACTGTAAGGTTGGCGGGTTCTATTGATATGGTTCCTGTTCTTTGCGGGTATAAAAGAAATCGCTGCAATACACCGGTACCGTAAATACTACCATTTACATTCTCCCTTTCAAGATTTCTGAGTGGCGGGGTTTGAAGGTCCTCTTTCAGAAAACTCTGGAAATCAGGATATTCTATTTCCTGTATTCCTGACAGGTTTACACGTGAATATATTTTAAGACTGGCCACAAGATGCTCACCAATATATACCTCTCTTTTATTTACCAGTAAGCGGACATAGAGATCAGATGAACTTACACCCTGTCCTGCTTCGCCTTCTGGCCTGGCAGCCTGATCTGCTGATCTGTTAACTGCCTGCCCCTCGCTTACTACTTCAATCTCTACAGCTTCTGAAATATATTCGTCATTCTTCAGTCTGTATCTTGCTGCCGGTATGGTAAATTTACCTTCCTTTGTCGCCTGCAGATAAAAAGTATAGGTGTTTGAGATGTTTGATGTGACCTTTCCATTGATTATCTGTGTACTCTGGCTGAATGAAGTCTGGGGACCTGACAGTACATAAAAATCTTTGATCTCAGGTGCCACAAATTCACCGCCTCTTGAATTAGCTGTCCATCTCACCATGAACTGTTCACCCACTGCAACCACTGATGGTGCATCTGCAGTGAGTGTTACGTCCTGTGCAAACAGGTTGTAACACAGAAGGAGCTGGATTAATATTATAATTAACTTTCTCATTGGTCACTACCAGTTTTTTAGAGTTCTTACCCTGGCTTTTGCTGCTTTAGCTTTTTTTACTTTTTCCTGTACTTCTTTCTCATTTTCGGCCAGTGCCTGCAACAGTCTCTCAGCATCCTCTTTCGACATTTGTTGTTGCTGAGGCTGCTGCTCCTGTTGTTCCTGTCCTTCATTTTGCTCCTGTTCATCTTTTTGCTGGTCCTGCTGCTGTTGTTCTTCATTTTCATCCGAAGCAGCTTGCTGATTTTCCTGTTGATCCTTATCCTGCTCCTCCTGTGAACCATCATTCTGTTGTTGTTGCTGTTGCTGTTGCTGCTGCTGCTGTTTGAGGAGGTCCTGTGCATAAGCCAGGTTATATTTTGCTTCCAGATTACCAGGATCGTTTCTCAGTGCATTCTTATAAGACTCAATACTTTCTTCTATCTTACCTGATTTGAGTAAGGAATTACCCATGTTATAATATGATTCAGCGAGGGTCTCCCTGTTAAGTTCCTGTTCTGAAAGCTGATTGAAATTGTCAGAAGCTTCTTCATATTTTTCCTGTTTATACAGGGCATCACCGAGATTGAATATCGCCTTGTTGAATGAAGGATCAGCATCAATGGCTCTGCGATATAGGATTTCTGAATCATCGAAGTTGCTTTCAGCATAATCCCTGTTACCCTGTCTTGTATATTTCTTTTGCTTCTGGCCGTAAAGAGGTGCAACAGTAAGCAAGACCAGAGCCACAATAAATAGTGTTATATATGGTAACTTATACCTGTACATCGTAAAGTTTTATTTTACTTAATTTCCTGTTTTTACGTTCCATTATTAAAATATCCATAATAAGGAATATTAGAGCCAATGCTGCAAGAACCTGGAACTGGTCATCGTATTCTGTGTACATGGTTCCTTCAAGTTCCTGCTGTTTCATACTGCTAATTTCGTTAAATATAGTATTAAGTCCAATGTTAGTATTACTGGCTTTAACATATTTACCCCCGGTGGTAAAAGCTATTTCTCTGAGAATATTTTCATCAAGCCTTGAAATTACTGTATTTCCTTCGTTATCTTTAAGATAATCCCTCCGCCCATTAGTAATAACAGGTACCGGTACTCCTGAGGATGAACCGATGCCAATTGTATGGATGACAATTCCTTCCTCTGATGCCTGCTCTGCGAGGGGCAAGGGATCGTCCTCATGGTTCTCCCCATCAGTAATAATGACAAGAGTCTTACTTTCATCCATCTCAGGGCTGAAAGAGCTCATGCCAAGGTTTATGGCTGAGGCAAGTGATGTACCCTGTTTTGGCACAATGCCGGGGCTTATGGATGACAGGAACATCTTTGCTGATACATAATCTGTTGTAACAGGTATCTGTGTATAGGCATCACCTGCAAATACGATCAGTCCTATTTTGTCATCCCGGAGTCTGTCAACAAGGCTGGATATTGCCTGTTTCGCACGTTCGAGCCTGTTGGGTTGTATATCTTCAGCCATCATTGAATTACTTACATCAAGGGCAATGATAACCTCCACTCCTTCCCTCTTAATCTCTTCCAGTCGTGACCCGAATTGTGGCCTGGCCAGTAAAAATACAACGAGTACTAATGCCATCAACTGGAAAAAAAATTTGAGGTTCTTCCTGAAGTATGAAAATTCGGGTATCAGACTCCTTATAAGAGACTGTTCACCGGCTGCCTTAATTTTCTTCTTCGTCTTCCTGTTATTGAGGACCATAATAACTATCAGTACCGGTATCAGAAACAACAGATACAGATATTCAGGATTATGGAATTTAAACAGTTGCATATACTCACTTATATATATTTACGTAATACAGTATACCTCATAAGCATCTCAAGCAATAATAGAGCTGCCATTATGAGTGCAAGAGGCATATATTCTTCTCTCTTCCGGCTTAATTCCTGCACATTTATCTTCGATTTCTCAAGTTGATCAATCTCATCATATATTTTATTCAGACTTTCGTTATCGGTAGCCCTGTAATAATTACCTCCTGTCATATTGGCGATTTCTCCAAGCACCTCTTCATCTATTTCCACCTGCATGTTACGGTAACGTATGCCTGCTGTTGTCTGCACAGGGTAAGGTGCCATTCCCCTGCTTCCAACACCTATTGTATATACCCTTACTCCCATTGTTTCCGCAATTTCAGCAGCCGTTACCGGGGCTATCTCTCCCCTATTATTCACCCCATCGGTAAGCAGTATAATCACCTTACTTTTGGCATCAGAGTCTTTTATCCTGTTTACGGCCGTGGCCAGACCGAGGCCTATAGCTGTGCCATCTTCAATCATCCCGCTTTGCATATCCCGCATAAGGTTAATCAATACTGCGTGATCGGTTGTAAGGGGGCACTGGGTAAAACTTTCACCACTGAATATAACCAGGCCCATCCTGTCATGAGGCCTTCCACTGATAAACTCCGTTGCAACATTTTTTGCAGCTTCAAGCCTGTCGGGTTTAAAATCACGAGCAAGCATACTGCTGCTTATATCCATGGCCAGTATTATATCTATCCCTTCAGTAGACACGTCTTCCCAATAATCTGTTGACTGTGGCCTGGCAATTATTATAATCAATATAGCAATAATAATCATCCTGAAAGCGAACAACGCATGCCTGAGCAAAGTACGTGAAGAACCTGACATATCGCTCAGCCTATACATAGAACTCAAAGTTAGTGAGGGTGAGGTTTTCTGCTGCCTTATAATATAGAACACCACCAGTAGCGGTATTATCAGCAGCAACCAGAGGTATGCAGGGCTGGCAAAAGTTATACTATTCATAACCTACCTCCTTTCTTTCCTCATCGGCATCTGTTTCACGCCTGTAAGTTGCTTTAACGAATTCCCTTCCATCTGTTATAGCCGACCTGTTGATTTCAGCATCGTGCTTATACCTGGCAAATTTTGACAGGTCTGCATTCTGCAATATTTTTTTCAGCCTCAATAATTGATCATTCTCAATGTCTTCACTGTTAAGTCCGCTAAGTATTTCTTCCGACGTCATCTCGAGGGCAGTTATCCTGTATCTTATTTCTATATAGTATCTGAGGATCTCTGTCAGCCCGGTATAATATTCCTTTATTTTTCCAGCCTGCCACAGGCCCTTTTTCTCAAGCTTATCCAGTTCCCTGAAGGTAATTATATGAATAGGTTCATCAGGAATTTGGGGTCCCTCCTGTTCTTGCTTTTCTTTCCTGCGCGGGAGATATCTATAAAGAAGCCAGCCGGCAACAAGTAAAGCGAATGCCATGAATATCCAGGGGAGTATTTCACCCGCACTATATCCAACCTTACCAGGTCCGATAATATCAAAAATAAGGTCTGTAGTATCCGGAGGTGTTATATCAACCCTTTTCACCTTGAGCGGGACATAATCACTGTAAAACCTTTTCTTACCCTGTGGGGTTTCATATTCCAGGTAGAATGGCGGTATCTGGTAATAGCCTGTGTCAAATGAAGTTATGGTAAAGCTCTTACTGAGGACCATATCCCCTGATTTCTCATAAGTTGTATCTATTGCAGACTGGGATAATATCTCCAGTTTACTGTACAATGTGTCAGTATATTCAGGCATTGTTAGCTTAATACCGGCCGGCTGTCGTACAGTTACAACATATTCAACCTGGTCGCCTAAATAAATATCTGTGGAGTCGAGTGTTGCTTTAATCGTGACATCCTGTGCAAGAATCGGCAGGCTAATAATAACAGATAATATGAATGGAAATAATTTTCTCATCATGACCTAAGCTTAAAGAGGTTCATCAGAGGTCTTACATAATCTTCCCCGGTAAAAATGTTTACGTTATCAATTCCACATCGAGTAAATATTTCATCCAGTTTTTCACTATCCCTGAGCCACCTCGCCCTGTATTTTTGCCTTACTGCTTTCATCGATGTATCCACCCATAAATTATTACCTGTTTCAGGGTCAGTAAAATAAAGAAGTCCCATATCAGGGAGTTCCTTTTCCATTATGTCATTTATTTTAAGACCGACTATATCATGTTTGTTTGAGGCTATCTGTAATGAGCGCTCAAAATCGGGTGCCATGAAGTCAGAAATAATAAAAGCGGTACATCTCTTCTTCAATGCATTAGTCAGGTACCTGAGAGGCTCATTTAGGGATGTTTGTGTACTCCGTGGACTGAAGTCAAGCAGCACCCTTATTATCCTGAGAATATGTTTCCTGCCTTTCTGTGGGCTTATAAATTTCTCCACCCTGTCGGAAAAAAATATCACCCCTATTTTATCATTATTATTAATGGCGGAAAAAGCCAGCAATGCAGCTATTTCGGTTATCTGTTCCCGTTTGTATGAGCCTCTTGTTCCAAAGTTACCCGAGCCTGAAACATCAACAAGCAGCATAACAGTCAGCTCCCTTTCCTCTTCAAAGACCTTTACATAAGGATGATTAAACCTTGCTGTAACATTCCAGTCAATTGATCTTATATCATCACCGTATTGATATTCTCTTACCTCACTGAACGATATTCCTCTTCCCTTAAAAGCACTGTGATACTCACCGGCAAAAATCTGTCGTGTAAGACCTCGGGCTTTTATTTCTATTTTCCTTACTTTCTTTAATAGTTCAGTTGCTTCCACATCTCATTACTTTAATACGGGCGCATAGCTTACCGTAAAGTACCATTCCTCATTAAGTAGTTTTATTACTGCATCTATCCCCTTATTCCTGTCGGTCCAGGTATTCTCACCTTTTCTGGTGTACAATTTATCCAGCTTCCTTATAACTTTATCCTTCATACTATGCACATGCATACTTTTTATCCTGCTGCACTTATTATTCTCTGAAAGAAAGAAATAAATAGTGCTTGTTCCTGCTGTCCCGTCAGTATATTTAAGATACCTGAAGTACTCATTTTTGCTGTTCTCCTCCTTCACCAGCTCCTCATGGTTCCTGGCTATATATTTCTCTATCTTACCGGCTTTATATCCAAGCAGGTTCTGACCTGATAGATTCAGTGAAAGAACAAGCATTATTATATTGATAACTATTGTCTTCATATAACTCTATGGAACTTCTACTGTATTCAGTATATCACGGATTATATCTTCCTGCACAATATTTTCCGCTTCAGCCTCGTAGGTCAAGCCGATCCTGTGTCTCAATACATCAGGGCACATTGCACGTACGTCTTCAGGTATCACATATCCCCGTCTGCGTATAAATGCATATGCTTTTGAGGCCAGTGCAAGATTTATACTTGCCCTGGGCGATGCCCCGTAGGATATCATATTTTTATATTTATCAAGACCGTTTTCTGCCGGGTATCTTGTGGAGAACACTATGTCCAGGATATAGTTCTCAATTTTCTCATCCATATAGACCTCCTTCACCAGGTCTCTTGCCTTAATAATCTGTTTCGGTTTTATTATGGCAGAAGCTGAAGGGAAAATCTTGCCAAGGTTCTCACGAATTATCATCTTCTCCTCTGCTTTATCAGGATAGTCAATCAGTATCTTAAGCATGAATCTGTCGACCTGTGCTTCGGGCAGCGGATATGTCCCTTCCTGCTCAATGGGGTTCTGTGTTGCCATCACCAGGAATGGATCCTCAAGCTTATAAGTCTCCTCCCCTATTGTTATCTGCCTTTCCTGCATGGCCTCAAGCAGAGCACTCTGTACTTTGGCGGGTGAGCGGTTAATTTCGTCTGCCAGAATAAAGTTAGCAAAGAGAGGTCCCTTCTTTACAATAAAATCTTCACTCTTCTGGCTATAGATCATTGTCCCCAGGAGGTCAGCAGGCAGAAGGTCAGGTGTAAACTGTATCCTGTTAAATTTTGCGTCAATAACAGATGCAAGGGTTTTAATTGCCAGCGTCTTAGCCAGTCCGGGGACACCCTCAAGCAATAAGTGACCATCAGTCAGAAGACCTATCAGCATGCTTTCTACCAGGCGCTTCTGACCTATGATAACCTTGCCTACCTCGAGAGTTATTGCCTCCACAAAACCGCTCTCCTTCTCTATTTTTTCATTTAATTCCTTTATATCAACATTGATATCCATGATGTTTATTTTTTAAAAAACAAATATACAATTTATAGGGTGCTACGAATAATGAAAAACACACACAAAGTAAAATAACCTAATGCTATAAGCTTGTTAAAGACTGTTAAAATATTGTTAAATAAGAGGATGATTTATTCTGCCAGTCGGTAATATGAACGTATTATAACCATTAATATAACTGGTATGAAAGCAGGGTTTATGCTTTGATTTATTATTACTATTACCAGCATAAAAATTACCGCAAGAGCTATCTGCGTTTTCCAGAACCAGGTAAGCTTGTATTTTGAGAATATTCCATGAAAGGCAATCGGTATGAGCGGGTTCAACCATATCATATTGAAATTTTGTCCCATAGCTTCGTGATCTGTGATATAATTAAGAAAGATCATCAACAGGGCCAGCAAAGTCAATATAGTCCAGAATACCAGGTCAAAAGCATCCTGCAAAAACCTGCTACGTGTAAATATCGAAAAAAGGAATACAAGGATGAAAGCTACTGAAAGCCAGAACCAGGGCTGCCTGAATATCCCTGTATCATAAACGGGCCTTTCATGATCGAATATCATTTCCGTCGGCCCCAGGAGCATCACCCTCTTATCTCCGTCTATCACATAAGCCTCGCTGAGATTCTTCATCAGGTATTCGGGAAGGAACATCG
>CAZSJH010000023.1:0-11480 GCA_964607105.1 uncultured Rikenellaceae bacterium
TTCTATAGCGGAGCGATTACCATTTATGAACTGCCTTACTAACTCCTGGTCAGTACTGTTTGACATCATTCTAACTCGTATTGGTTAAGAGTAGAAATGTTCTATAGGCAGTTCTCCATATTAGTTAATGGTTTATAGAAATACAGTGCAATTAAATAAAAAAAAATTAAAATTAAAAATATTACTTTTGTTGCCCCGTCTATTTCACTAAAAAAGGCATTAATTTTTGTATGGCAAAGAAAGGATCGGATTATATCAGTATTAAAGGAGCAAGGGTTCACAATTTAAAGAATCTAAGTGTCGATATCCCTCAGAGGAAGCTGATTGTGGTTACAGGTGTCTCAGGTTCGGGCAAATCATCACTTGCCTTTGACACCATTTATGCAGAGGGCCAGCGCAGGTATGTTGAGAGCCTTTCATCATATGCCAGGCAGTTTCTCGGCCGAATGAACAAGCCCGAGGTTGATTTCATAAGTGGTATCCCACCTGCCATTGCCATTGAGCAGAAGGTTAACACAAGGAATCCCCGGTCGACCGTAGGAACATCTACTGAGATATACGATTATATGCGCTTATTATATGCCAGGATTGGACGCACCTACTCGCCCGTTTCCGGTAAGGAAGTGAAGCGTCACGGTGTGGATGATGTTGTAAGATATATATCGAAGCAGAAACAGGGCAGACGTATGCTTATTCTCTCCCCAAATACCATCCCCCCCAATATTGATGTTAATGAATATCTGTCATTCCTTAAAAAACAAGGATTTAACAGGATAAAAGTAAATGATATAATACTTAAAATAGATGATTCCCCTGTTGAAGAAAGTATCGGTCACAACCAGGAGATACTGGTTGTTATAGACAGGATAACTGCGGATAAAGATGCAGATAACCTCAGCAGGATAGCTGATTCTGTACAGACTGCATTTACCACGGGCAGAGGCAGGTGCATTATCGAATCCGGAGAACAGGATAATCTTCTTCACGAGGAATTTTCTAATAAGTTCGAGGCAGATGGTATTGAGTTTACTGAACCAAACGAACACTTGTTCAGTTTTAATAACCCCATAGGAGCATGTCCATTATGTGAGGGCTATGGGAAGATCATAGGTATTGACGAGGATCTTGTGATTCCCGATCAGAGCCTTTCTGTATACGATGATGCCATTGTATGCTGGAGAGGAGAAAAGATGAAAAAATGGAAAGACAGGTTGATAAGGAACTCCTCTCTTTTTGACTTTCCCATACATAAACCATGGTATCAGCTGACAGATGAGCAAAAGTCGCTTGTGTGGGAAGGCAACAGGAATTTCTACGGCTTAAATAAATTTTTTAGTTACCTTGAAAAGAAAAAATATAAAATACAGTACAGGGTAATGTTGAGCAGGTACAGGGGTAAGACCAGGTGTCCTGAATGCAAAGGTCACAGGCTGCGCAAAGAAAGTTCGTATGTCAGGATCAAAGGAAGGGCAATACAAGAACTCACAGCCATACCTGTTTCAGAAGTATACGATTTTTTTAAAAAGATCAAGCTTGCTCATCATGAAGAAGAAATTGCGGGTAGGATTCTTTCAGAGATAAGGTCACGACTGGAATTTCTCCTTAAGGTCGGACTTTCATATTTAACTCTCAACAGGTTATCATCAACCCTGTCAGGGGGCGAATCACAGAGAATAAATCTTGCTACCTCACTTGGAAGCAGTCTGATAGGCTCATTATACATACTTGATGAACCCAGTATAGGTCTGCATCCCCGCGACACCAATCTTCTCCTGAATGTACTCAGGAACCTGAGAGACATAGGAAACACTGTCATCGTGGTTGAACACGAAGAAGAAATAATTACATCAGCGGACCAGATTATTGATATTGGCCCGGAAGCCGGCAGGTTTGGTGGTGAGCTTGTTTTCCAGGGTTCAGTGTCAAAGCTGGCAGAGGCAGGGTCTCTTACAGCCGAATACTTATCTGGTAATAAAGAAATTCCAGTACCAAAGATAAGAAGGCCATGGAATAATTATATAAAGCTTATGGGAGCAAGGGAGAATAACCTCAAGGATATTGATGTTGTATTTCCACTCAACACAATAACATTAGTAACAGGTGTCAGTGGCTCAGGTAAATCAACTCTTGTAAATGATATACTTTACCCTGCCTTGAGAAACAGCATTTCAGGTTTCTCAGGTAAACCTGGTAAATTCAGGGGTATTGAAGGAGATTTTACCATGCTCAATGGGGTTGAGATGGTTGACCAGAACCCGATAGGTCGATCCAGCAGGTCAAATCCCGTTACTTACCTCAAGGCTTTTGACGAGATAAGAAAACTTTTTGCCGAACAACAGGCTTCTGTACAGGGTAATTACCGGGCTTCGCATTTTTCATTTAATATTGATGGAGGCCGGTGCGATGAATGTAAAGGTGAGGGAACAATTAAGGTGGAGATGCAATTTATGGCTGACGTGGAGCTAACCTGTGAGGAGTGTAAAGGTAAAAGGTTTAAGAAAGAGATACTTGAAATAAAATACAGGAGTAAAAACATATATGATGTACTGGAGATGACCATTAATGAATCCATTGAATTTTTCAGTGCATCGAGCGGTAAGACAGAAAAGAAAATTGTTTCCCGCTTGACACCACTCTCTCAGGTCGGCCTGGGTTATGTTAAGCTGGGCCAGTCTTCAAGTACTCTCTCAGGTGGTGAAAGTCAGAGGATTAAACTAGCTCATTTCCTCGCAAATGAAAGAATGCATGATCATATTCTTTTTATCTTCGATGAACCAACCACAGGATTGCATTTTCATGATATAAACAAACTGCTTAATTCGCTAAATGCCCTTGTCGAAAGGGGAAATTCAGTAATTTTAATAGAGCATAATGTTGAAATGATAAAAAATGCCGATTGGATAATCGACCTGGGGCCTGAAGGAGGAGAAAAAGGAGGCCATATTGTTTTTGAAGGAGTACCTGAAGATATAATTAAATATAAGAAATCATATACAGGGAAATGGCTCACAAAAAAGCTACATAAATAAGAAAAGGGACCGGAAAAGTCCCTTTATTAAAATAGTCGTTTATGTACTATTGAGCCATAAAACCAAACATAATAGCAACACAACCGCTGGCAGGATCATCAGCAAGTTGTTCAAAGGTGGTCACCTTTATCACAATTTTGAGTTGCTGGCTCGATTCCAGCGTAAAATCCCATGTTCTGCCATATTCATTATCAGCATTTGAATAGAGGATGTTTTTGTTGGCATCCATGACTGTAAACTCAATTGATGGCAGATTATCTGAGCCGCATATGGCAAGTCTGTATTCCTGGTCACTGTAGAAAGTCTTATACAGCTCTGCTTCCTCTCCTTCAACCAGTATTGCAGCATGATAATTGCCGTCGTGTGTATAGGTTCCTAATTCTTCTTTACAAATTTTCTTGGCAAACCCCTTGCACTGGGCATTGGCGTTGAATGCATTAAAGGCAAAGAGCATTGTTAGAATAAAACTTATCTGTACAATTCGTTTCATAATTTCCTATTTTACATAAGATGACCTGATTTCTGCAACTTTACCGGCAAGTTCCTCGAAAACCTCCGGTGTCATATCTGTTTCAACAGTTGATTTAAGAACGGTTATATTTGTTTCATCATCTATTTCAGGTTTGATATCAGTTGTTTTAATATTTATTTTATCAAAAACCGTCTTAAGCTCTTCCATCTGCTTTATTATTTCCGGCATAGAGGGATGGTCATTGCTGTCTTTCAGGAGCTGAAGCATTATACCTATTGACAGTTTCTGATCAATAATCCTGCCTACCAACTTATGACTGTCAAACTCATTCATATCAACAAGCTGGGTGGCAATGTAAAGACCTTCCATCCAACCTCCGACCAATACTATTGAGGCTATTGCATGTTGCTCATTATCTTCAAGGTACGAACTTGAATTAAGGAATGTTTCAGAAACAATATCCAGGATTACATCCCTGTTGTTAATATTTTCCTCAAGCCTGTTAATTGTTTCTTCATTAATGGCATCAAGAATACCCAGACCATCAGCCATTTCCTTGGCAGCAGACATATATTCAATTACCAGCTGTGTCTGGTCATAAAGGCTTGAGAAACTCAGGTCACATGTATAGATACCCAGGTTAAGGGCCATCAGTTTATTTGTTGTATACCTGGTTGTATTTTCCGTGGGATTTAACAGTTCTTCATTAAACTCGGCTCCCGCTGATTTTATCAGCATAGCCGATTCAAGAGGTGAAGGGAGAGAATAAAAGATTGTTTTAGCCTGGTTAACGTCCTGGATTATTTCATCATCAATCTCAGTAATCTCAATAGGTACGTTCTTTTCTTCCTCTTTACCACCTGATTTACAACTGTTAAACAGAAGAGCAAAGGTAAAAACAGCTATCGATAAATATACTGTTTTCAATAGTAGCTTATTCTTCATGATTGATAGTTTAGTTTGCTGGTCTATTTTCTGTCTAATTTAGCACTAAATTTTTATTTTTCAAAGTCATGTAAGATACTCATTTTAATATTGCCATGAGCTGCCAAAAATTACATTATTCATAAGATGAAAAGTATTTCATGAACTGTGCCCGCTCATATTTCTTAAAATCCTTAAAATTCCTGTAATTTAATTTCCCTCTGTATTCATCAATACTGTTAAAATTCTTTGATTTCATCCATGATTCCACCGAAGCCAGCAGTTCTCTGATATACTCAGGACCTTCTTTGTATAATACAGAACAGACCTGTACTGTATCTGCGCCGGCAAGTAGGTATTTTACTATATCATCACCGGTGCTTACACCTGTTGAGGCAGAGATACTTATCCTGTCGTTAATGGCTGATGCCATTCCTACCCATCTCAGAACATTCCTTTTATCGTCTCCACTGCTGAAAACGGAGGCAGGTATGATATTCATTGAATTTATGTCAATATCAGGTTCAAAAAACCTGTTGAAGAGAACCACGCCATTTACACCCCTGTTGTACAACTGATCGATAAGGTAAAACAAATTTGAAAACCGTTGTCCAAGTTTTATTGCAAACGGAATCTCAAGGGTTTTCCTGAGTTTCTCAACAAGATCAAAATATATTTTTTCAGCCCTGGCAGGGTTAAGATTTTTATCAAGTGGCAGGAAAAACATATTTACTTCCAGAGCATCAGCACCTGCAGACTGAATATTCTTTGCAAAATTAATCCAGTCATCAGCAGAAACACAATTAATACTGGGGATAACAGGTATATCCGTTGACTCCTTTGCCGACCTTATTAATTTAAGATAGTTATCAAGGGAATGTGTCTTGGTATAGTATGCTATATAGTCTGATGCTTCAGGGTAATCCGATCCTTCAGATAAAATTCCTGACTGATAATTAATTTGTTCTTCAAATATTGATTTAAGGACCACCGCCCCCGCGCCATATTCAGCAGCAGCCTTTATTTTATCAAGGCTGTCGGTTAGGCCACTGCTGCTCATAATCAATGGATTTCGCAGTTTTATGCCCATATAACTTGTTTCCAGGTTCATCGTTATAATTTTTAATTATCTAGTTTACAATATCTTGCACCAAATATGGAAGTACCAATCCTTACTATTGTACTTCCTTCTTCCACAGCTACTTTGTAATCACCCGACATTCCCATCGATATCTCCTTGAAGTCATTTTTTCCGCTGAAAAAACGCTCTTTCAATTCTTCATAAACAGACCTAAGAAATACAAATTCTGATCTTACCAGCTCCATATCCCCGGTAAAGGTAGCCATCCCCATTACTCCTCTTATATTTACATTCTTTAGCTCACCGAGCATACCTGACTCAATCATCTCCAGGGCTTCCTCCATACTAAAGCCGAATTTTGTTTCTTCTTTCGCTATATGAAATTGCAGAAGGCAATCTATTATACGCCCGGCCTTCTCCGCTTCTTTGTTTATTGCCACGAGTAATTTCACTGAATCAACAGATTCAATGAGATTAATAAATGGGACAATATATTTAACTTTATTCCTCTGGAGGTGTCCTATCATATGCCATTGCAAATCATCTGGCACATGCTCATATTTACTCAACAATTCCTGAACCCTGTTTTCTCCGAAAAGCCTGTGACCTGCCTTATATGCCTCCATAATATCCTCAACGCTTTTGGTTTTCGATACAGCCACAAGCTTAACATTATCAGGTATTTCCTTTTTAAACAATCTAATATTTTCAGCAATATCACTCATACAGGATAAAAGCATAAAATTAGGAAAGCCCCGGTTACAAACCAAAGCTTTCATGGCTATTTACATTTTTAGTCAATCAGATGTATAGCAAGTCCACTCCTCAACTTGGGTTCGAACCAGGTGGTTTTGGGTGGCATAATATTACCTGTATCAGCTATATTTATAAGTTGTTTCATTGATACAGGATACAAAGCAAAAGCAACTTTCATCTCCCCGCTCTCAACTCTTTTACTCAGTTCTCCCAGGCCGCGTATACCACCTACAAAGTCTATCCTTTTGGAGCGCCTCAGATCCTGGATATCCAGTATGGGTGACAGAACCCGGCGTGTAAGTATTATCACATCGAGTGCACCTATAGGGTCAGAATCATCGTACGTATTTTCCTTTGCCTCCAGTTTATACCACTCACCCTCCAGGTACATTGAAAAGATGTGCAATTTTTCAGGTTTATAGATTTCATTGCCGTGACTGGTAACAATAAATGATTCGTTAAGTTTTTCAATGAATTCAGTCGCAGTATTACCGTTCAGATCTTTAACCAGTCTGTTATAGTCTATTATATTTAGCTGGTTATCCGGGAAATGAACAGCCATAAAGTAATTAAATTCCTCCTCTCCTGTATATCCCGGGTTTTTCTCACGTTTTTCCTTACCTACGAGAGCTGCTGCAGCTGTTCTGTGATGTCCATCGGCAACATAAGTTGATGGGACTTTATCCCTGAATAATCTTTCAATCTCTTCAATTATTTCCCTGTCGTGTATCACCCAGAAGTGGTGTCCAAAGCCATCATCAGCAACGAAATCATATTCAGGGTCATGTTTATTAACAATCATCTTGACTATTTCATCAATCTCCTTTACGGCGGGATAGGTGAAAAATACAGGTTCAATATTCGCATTATTTGTCCTCACGTGAATCATCCGGTCCTCTTCCTTATCCGGTCTTGTCAGCTCATGTTTTTTTATAACACCGCTAAGGTAATCATCAACTGATGCACAAGCCAGGAGACCATATTGTGTCCTCCCATCCATAGTCTGGGCATAGATATAGAATTTAGGTTCATCATCCTGCACAAGCCATTTATTGTTCTGCCATTTAGTAAAATTATCATTCGATTTACGATATACCTCCTCACTATGTACATCAATGTCTTCAGGAAGGTCTATTTCTGCTCTTGTAATATGTAATAAGGAAAATTCATTGTCCTCAGCCATTGCTCTTGCTTCATCTGTACTCATCACATCATAGGGCAAACAGGCTATTTTTTGGGCCAGAGCCTTTGGCGGGCGGAGGGCTTTAAAAGGTTTGACTATTGCCATATTCTATATAATATTTCATTTATTTATTAACCCTGAATGTTTCGTCTCCTTTCTCCAGGAATGCTATAATCTGGCTTGCAGCTGCCAGTCCGGCATTAATATTTGCTTCTGCTGTTTGTGCTCCCATTTTTTTGGGAGTAAAAAAGTACCTGCCACCGTAAATTGATTTAATGTCATCACTGCAATCAGGTGCAATATCGGATATATAACTGAAATCATCTCTTTCAGCAAATACTTTCATTAATTCCGGCTCATTTATAACCTCTTTTCTTGCAGTATTCACAAGAACAGCATTCTCAGGCATCATATTCAGGAGTTTATAACCTATTGATCCTTTTGTTTGATCATTAGCAGGTATATGTAGAGACACATACTGGCAGCTGGAATAAAGCTCCTCAATTGTTTTAAGCGGCATAACACCATCCTTCTGGATAACTTCAGCTTCCACAAAAGGATCAAAGGCATATATTTTCATTCCAAATCCCTGCGCTATCTTTGCAACATATTTCCCAACATTCCCATAGGCATGTATACCAAGTGTTTTCCCTCTTAATTCAGTACCGGGTTTCCCGTTAAAACCCCCACGTGCCAGGTATACCATCATTCCGAAGGCCAGTTCTGCAACTGCATTAGAGTTCTGACCAGGGGTATTCATTGCTACAATATCCCCTGAAGTGCACGCATCCAGGTCAATATTGTCATAACCCGCACCTGCCCTGACTACTATTTTAAGCTTACTTGCGGCATTTATCACCTCACTGTCTATCTTATCACTTCTTACTATTAATGCATCTGCCTCTTTCACTGCAGAAAGCAATTCCTTTCTGTCGGTATAACCTTCCAGTAGGCCAAGTTCATAACCTGCCTTTTCCAATTCATTTTTAATACCCTTCACCGCTTCAGCGGCAAAAGGTTTTTCCGTAGCTACTAAAACTTTCATTTTGATGTTTTTTAATTATTTGCTTCAAAATCTTTCATAGTCTGTATCAGTGCTTTTACACTTTCCAGAGGGAGGGCGTTATACAGGGAAGCCCTGAATCCTCCAACTGATCTGTGTCCCTTTATGCCTATCATTCCCCTCGACGAGGCAAATGAAAGAAAATCTGATTCAAGGTCCTTATATTCATCACCCATGACAAAACAAACATTCATTATTGAACGGTCATTCTCGTTAACAACAGTTGGAACAAATAGTTTATTCCTGTCAATTTCACTGTACAGCATACCTGCTTTTTCTTCGTTAATTTTCAGCATGGCTTCTAACCCACCCTGTTGTTTCAACCACTTAAGTGTTTGTAAAGCAGCAAATACTGGCAGTACAGGAGGCGTATTAAACATTGACTCCTTTTCGATATGCGTCCTGTAATCCAGCATGGTAGGAATTTGCCTCTCAACCTTTCCCAGGATTGATTCCTTTACAATTATAAATGTCACACCTGCTGGTGCCAGGTTTTTCTGAGCTCCTCCATAGATAATCCCGTATTTTGAAACATCCACTGGCCTGCTGAATATATCCGAAGACATATCAGCAACCAGCATAACAGGTGAATCAAGATCATGCCTGATCTCAGTACCATAAATAGTATTGTTTGTGGTTATATGAAAATAATCAGCATCAGCAGGTATCGTGTAGTTCCCTGGTATATAATTAAAATTGGCATCCTTGGAAGAAGCCACCTCCACAACCTCACCGAAGAACTTGGCTTCCTTTATTGCTTTTGATGCCCAGGAACCGGTATTAAGATATGCAGATTTCTTATTCATTAGGTTCATTGGCACCATGGCAAACTGGGTACTGGCACCCCCGCCAAGGAATAGAACATGGTAACCGTCTGGTACTGATAACAGTTCTTTGAATAAAAGCTGGGCTTCATCCATAACTGCTATAAATTCTTTACTGCGATGAGATACTTCCATGACCGAAAGTCCTGTTCCGGCAAAATCCTTGACAGCTTCCGCAACCTTATCGATAGTGTACTGAGGCAATATTGAAGGTCCTGCATAAAAATTGTGTTTTTTCATATGATTAAATTTTTCGTTAATAATTATCTAGCTAAAATATTATTATTAAACCTTTAAACATCCTTAAAAATTTAAATTTAACAGCTTACCACTCTCAAGGTAGGGAATAGCATTTGTTGAGTCCATTTTATGACAGAATGGTATGCAGTCATCAAGTCCTTTCTCTCTCAGCCTGCTTCTCTGAGCTGCTTTATCAATATAAGCTATTATATCAGGTTCTGCCAGTCTCCAGAGATCAATGACCAAAGTAACTGAGTCACATATTGAGTTGAGCTTTCCGCCTTTCATCAGCCTGCTTGCAAGGGCTCCTGCAAATATTGAGTCTTCAAGCGATATTTTACCTTTCCATCCCGCACAAAGCAGTATAATATTTCTATCCTGCTCGAACAACCAATTCTCCAGGCTGCTGATATTCAAAAACGATCCTATTACTACCATGTGGCATTTTGAAGCCACTTCAATTGATATTGTCCCATTAGTGGTACTGTACACTATTGTTCGTCCCCGAACCCTCTCAGGAGTAAAATTGAAAGGGGAGTTGCCAAAATCTGCAAAATCCTGCACATATCCGTCACGTTCAGCAGCCACCATATATCCCATACTTTTATATTCCCTAGCCATATTCAGGTCAGGGACAGGTATCAGGCTCTTGGCGCCATTTGCAAAAGCATTGCATATAGCTGAACTTGCCCTGAGTATATCAATTACAACAACAATAGCCTCCGGATCGGTATAACGATCAAAAATGGCAGGGGTAAGACAAACTTCAAGATTATTCCTGGTCATTTATTAACTGTTAAATCCTTTATTTATCCCTTATATATAGGGAACCTAACAAGCTCTGCTTTTATATCTTTATTACGTATCCTGATAAATATTTCAGTACCCTCCTTCCAGTAACCTTTTTTCAGATACCCCATTCCTATTCCCTGCTTCATCATGGGCGACATGGTGCCGGATGTTACCCTGCCGATATTTTCCCCCTCCGCATTCACAATCTCATAATCATGCCTGGGGATTCCCCTGTCTATCATCACAAAACCTTTCAATCTTATATCTGTCCCTTCTTCCTTTTGCTTCATCAGGTATTCTTTATCCAGAAATTCTTTTCCTTGCTTAAATTTTGTTATCCAACCCAGACCTGCTTCTATTGGTGATGTGTTTCCATCAATATCGTTACCATAGAGGCAAAATCCCATTTCAAGTCTAAGGGTATCTCGCGCCCCCAGGCCTACAGGTTTTATTCCATACTCCTCCCCTGCTTCAAAGACCGCCTTCCATAATTTATCGGCGTCTTCATTATCGATATAAATCTCACATCCTCCAGCACCAGTATATCCTGTTGTAGAAAATATTACATGCTTTATCCCGGCGAATGGTATTTCCTTGAAAGTGTAATATTCCATTTCAGTAATATCATTATCTGTCAGTTTCTGCATAGCTTTCAATGCCAGCGGTCCCTGCACAGCAAGTTGAGCAATGGAATCAGATGCATTCTCTATTCCTTTGCCAGGTATAATTCCAAACTTCTCTGCATTTTTAACACACCACTCCCAATCTTTTTCAATATTGGCTGCATTAACGACAAGCAGGTATTTCTCCTCACCGAACCTGTATACTAGCAAGTCATCGACTATGCCTCCCTCTCCATTAGGGAAACATGAATACTGTACCTTACCATCGACAAGTGCTGAAACATCATTTGAGGTTATATACTGAAGATAATTAAGGGCTTCAGGACCTGTGACCCAGAATTCGCCCATATGTGATACATCAAAAACGCCAACTTTCTCACGAACTGTAACATGTTCATCATTAATGCCTGTATATTCTACCGGCATATTATAACCTGCAAAGGGTACCATCTTAGCTCCCCTCTGTTCATGAAATTTTGTAAAAGCAGTATTT
>CAZSJH010000023.1:11490-24397 GCA_964607105.1 uncultured Rikenellaceae bacterium
ATTTTTGTTTAATAATAAAGGTATACTTTAATATCTTTTTGCTGATTGACAATCAAGGATAAGGAACATATCTACTGTTCTTCAAAGTATCTGGTATTACGGTAGCAGTATCCTGCCATAAAGAAAGAGTGTCAGCCTTTGCTTTCTGTATAATATTGCCTGAATGATCCAGGAAATAAATGTCAAAGCCTCCATATCCGCCCTGTCTGTCGCTTGCCAGCCATGATTCTTTATTCTCTTTTGCCGGTTTATAGAACATATCGTTTGACTGAGAATTTGCAGGTACCCCAATATTAATTGCTTCAGACCATAAACCCATATCATCCTTCACTGACATATATATATCATACCCACCCATGCCTCCGAAGCGATTTGAACTAAACCATATAGTATCCCCGCCAGGTGAAACATGTACACATTCTTCATTTCTTTCTGAATTGACAGAATCACCAAGGTTAAAAGGTTTTGTCCATTTGTTTCTTTTTACCCTTTTCATATAATAAATATCACGTCCACCGAGACCCTTCCTCATATCGCTGGTAAAGAATAATTCACTTTCATCGTCCGTAATTGATATAGAAGTCTCCCTGTAACTGCTGTTAAGAGAATTTATATCAGGCTTCCCTGGGCTGTTCCATTTGCCTTTTTCATATTCAGATAAAAGTATATTTCCATTACCCTCATAACCTGCATAAATATACATTAAGCTTCCTCCTGCATAAATAGACAGGACACCCTCGTTCAACACTGTGGTAAGATTATCACCTGCTGGTCCCGCAGGATTCCATCCGTCAGCTTCCCTGGTTGCAACAAAAATATTCTCATCCCACTTCATATCAGAATTCTGGCGATTCCTTTTTTCATCAATTGGACGTCTGCTTGTAAAATACAATAACCTGTCTTTATTGGAAAGGACCGGAGAATAATCATCATATTCTGAATTTATATTTTTACCTGCATTTTTTAATTCAGCATTTACTTCATCCCCTGACATGTCTATTGCCACGTTGCACTGCTTAACAAGGTTATTTACCTCAGGATTAAAAGAGTCTGTTGCATGGTACCTGTCAGAATACATATTATAATAATCTATGGCTTTCCCGTAATCACCCCTGAGATGATGTGATTTTCCGGTCAGTAATAGTATATCTTCGGTTACATCAGGTTTTAGATCGTAAGCCCTGAGAAAATATTGGAGCGAATTTGAAGGATCTGGACCCTGAAGATAACTCACTCCTATCTTATAATTTAGCTCTGCATTATTGCTGTTATAATCATTGGCTAGAAGGTAATAAATTACAGCTTGTGGATACATGCCAACACCTGCTTCAAACAACTTATCTCCTTCCTTAATGCTCTCCCATGCATCCCTGAAACCCTCATCCCTGATCTTGAAATCAGATTTTGACACCTGCACAGGCACCTGGCTGCACAAATTCATCAATGGTAATAACAAAACGGTGATAAAGACAAATAAATGTTTTTTCATTGATTCACTATTTTGAACCTTAAAAATAGTAATTAAATGAATGATAAAAACCCTCTCAGGAAAATAATTCCAGAATAGCCTTACTCTTTTTGATTTTTGTTATTTTTGTTCGTAAATATACCCATGCAAAATGGAATTTAAGATAGTTAATGTCGGATACATAGAAGAAGTTTGCGATAAATCACGGGAACTAATCAAAGAGATGATTGACATTTTCCGTAACCAGGTATCTGAATTTAAAGATGAGATGGGTAAATTATATTCCGAAGGTGAGTATTATGATCTCGGACAGCTTGCACACAAGGCCAAATCATCTGTGGCCATAATGGGAATGGATGATCTTGCAGATAAGCTCAAAGAGCTGGAGATCAATACTAAAGAAGGTATCAAAACTGAAACATACGGGGATTATCTAAGCATTTTTTATAAGCAGACAGATGAAGCCCTGGATGAGCTTGACAGGTATCTTGAAACATTATAAACGATGCAATGATTACCGTTGAAAAGCTTGATAATAATATCGACCTCGTAAGCTTCAATACGCTGGAGAAATTAGATGCCACTGTTTCTGAGGATGTAAAATCTGAACTGAGCAGGCTCTTTGATATACCTAATGCAAAAATAGTGGTTAACCTTGAAGGCATAAAATATATTGACAGTTCAGGCTTCGGTTGCTTCCTTACAACTGTTAAAGCTGCCAGAAACAATTATGGTAAATTTAAGATCTGTAACATTGACCCGGATGTATTTACCATTTTCAAGACCCTTCAGTTACATATCATCCTCGATCTGTATGACGACCTTGATTCATGCCTCAATAGTTTTTAACTTATAATCCACAAAAACAATATTCTACTTTATTGCTGTTATCTTTGAGCTAAAGAAGATATATGGAAAAAGTTGTATGGAAGCCAGGAACGATGATTTATCCTCTTCCCGCAGTTATGGTAAGCTGCGGAAAGCATCCCGGGGAGTATAATATTATTACTGTTGCATGGACCGGTACAATATGTTCAGATCCTCCGATGTGTTATATTTCCATAAGGCCTTCAAGGCACTCTTATGATATAATTAAACGGAACCGTGAATTTGTTATTAACCTGACAACGGAAGAACTTTCATGGATAACAGACTGGTGCGGAGTCAAATCAGGACACGATCATAACAAATTCGATGATATGAACCTGAGCCCGGTGAGAAGTATAAAGGTTAAAGCCCCGGCGATTGCCGAATCTCCTGTAAATATCGAATGCAGGGTAACTGATATTATTGAGTTGGGCATCCACCATATGTTCATCGCCGAAGTAATAGCAATACAGGCCGACAGCAAATATATTGACCCTAAAACGGGAGCTTTCAGGATGGATAAAGCCCGGCTTATAAGTTATCAGCATGGTAAATATTATAAAACTGGCGAAATGATAGGAAAATTCGGATATTCAGTAAAGAAAAAAAAGAAGAATAAGAAATAAAGTAAGCCTCACCGTAAGCCGAGGCAAAGAGGCATGGAAAAATAATGTATTTAGGAAAATAAGACATATTTTAGTATTTTCATTCCAAATTTGAAAACCCTGTAACTTACTCCAGAAATGAGTGAAAAGATACTTAAAGCACTGATGCAACTTTTTGCTATAATAGCCAGGCCTGAAAGCAGCGAAAAAGACCGTAGAAGTGTAGTTGAAGCCTTTCTTAGAAGACAACTTAACGAAGAACTGGTACGAGAATATCTAGGCTCATTCGATCAATTCTACAGGGAAGCCCAGGAAAAACAGAAAAAGAGCATCTACAAAAAAAGACAATCTGCTGTTTCCGTCAGAATATTAAAAATTACCAGCCAGATAAATTATCAGCTTACTCAGAACCAGAAAATAATTGTACTTGTTCAGCTTTTTGAATTTTGTAAGTCCGACGGCACTGAGGTCACCGATGAAGAAATTGAATTTATAAAGGCAGTTGCAGATTCATTCTACGTTGAAAAATCAGACTTCGAAGTGATACGCCAGTATGTGCTGAACGATTTCAAGGCTATGCCCGACTCTCATCATGTACTTGTTATCAATAATAAGAAGCATACACCCGGTGAATCAATGCTGCACATGATCAACGATACTATTAAAGGACAGATATGGGTTTTGGAAGTAGCTTCTGCCAACATGCATTTCATAAGGTTCACCAATATGGCTGAGCTGTATATGAACGGACAACTGTTACAAGAAGACAAGGTTTACCCGTTTAATCCCGGCTCATCACTGCGCGATCCTAAATCTACTCCTTTGTATTACAGCGATATAGTAAGAAAATTCAGAAGAGAAGAACTTGAAGCTTCCAGGGTTGTATATGAGGTTAGAAACATAGAATTCAGGTTTAAAACTGGTGATACTGGTATTCATAAAATGTCGTTCGAGGAAGAATCAGGAAGACTGGTTGGTATTATGGGATCATCAGGAGCAGGTAAGTCAACCCTGTTGAATGTACTGAACGGAAATAATGCGCCGGATAACGGTGAAGTACTTGTAAACGGAATTAATATACACAAGGATTGCGAAAAAGCCGAAGGCCTTATAGGTTATGTCTCGCAGGATGATCTGCTGATTGAAGAACTTACTGTTTACCAGAATCTTTATTATAATGCAAAATTATGTTTCGATAACCTCACCGAAGAGAAGATCCATGAAAAGGTTTCAAATACCCTCCAGAGCCTTGGACTTCATGAAATAAAGGATATGAAAGTGGGATCACCACTGAATAAAAAAATAAGTGGTGGGCAGAGGAAAAGACTAAATATATCACTTGAATTGATTCGTGAGCCACCCATTCTATTTCTTGATGAACCTACATCCGGATTATCATCACGTGACAGCGAGAATATCCTCGACCTTCTGAAAGAGCTGGCACTCAAGGGCAAACTTTTGTTTGTTGTTATACATCAGCCATCAAGTGACATATTTAAGATGTTCGACAGGCTGGTGATACTTGATACGGGAGGATTTATCATATATAATGGTGATCCAATAGAATCAATTATCTATTTTAAACAGAGAACCCACCAGGCCAACTATAATGAAAGTGAGTGCCACGCATGCGGCAATGTAAATCCTGAGCAGGTATTCAACATAGTAGAATCCAAGGTGCTGGATGAATACGGAAAAGCGACGAATGTAAGAAAAATATCTCCCAGGGAGTGGAATAAATATTATGCCGATCATATTTTAAAAATTGAAAAAAAACTGGAACCAGGTCATGGCATACCCAAAGTAGACTTCAAAATACCCGGCAGGTTCAAGCAATTTATTGTATTCATTAAGAGGGATATCCTGGCTAAACTCTCCGATCGCCAGTACCTGATAGTAACAATCCTGGAAGCACCCATACTTGCCTTTGCATTGGCTTTCCTGATAAAATATTTCGATGAGAGTGCGTCAAACGCTAAATATACTCTGCTTGAGAACAGTAACCTGCCAGTATACCTGTTCATGTCGGTTATAGTCGCAATATTTATGGGTCTTACTGTTAGTGCCGAAGAAATAATAAAAGACAGGAAGATTCTTAAACGTGAAGCATTCCTTAACCTGAGCTGGAACAGCTACCTTATGTCAAAGGTGTCGGTGCAACTTGTGATCTCTGCCATCCAGGCTTTTGCTTTCGTGCTGGTTGGAAACGGAATAACGGAAATAAGAGGAATGTGGTTTGAATACTGGCTTGTATTATTCTCCTGCTGGGCCAGTGCAAATCTGCTGGGATTACTTATCTCCGACAGCTTTAAAACAGTTGTCACCATATATATGCTTATACCATTCCTTGTTATCCCACAGATCATTTTAAGTGGTGTTATAGTAAAGTTTGAGAAGCTTAACCCAAACATATCATCCCCTTCAAACATACCCTTCTATGGTGAACTTATTGTCGCCAGGTGGGGATACGAAGCCCTCGCTGTAAAGCAATTCAAGGATAATGATTATGAGAAACAATTCTATGAGTATGATAAAATAATGAGTCTCGCCAATTATAAAAAAATATACTGGTACAATAATCTTAAACAAAGAATAAGCAAACTTGAAAACGGCCTGGAAAGTAAGAATTTTGATGACGACTTTAAAAAAGATCTTCTGGTGTTGAGAACAGAAATCACAAAAGAGATGGAGGCGGTTCCTACATTGGAATTTGATTACCTGGATAGACTAATACCGGAAAGAGTGACTTCAGATGCCATTGTCGGGGCAAAAAGATATATCGAGATTATTAACAACAGTTATAAAAACATTTACAATAAATATTTTGATGAAAAAGACCGTATTATATCAGGGGCGATGGAAAAAGACCCTGAAGCTTTCATTGAAATGAAGAAAAAACACTTTAGTAAAAGCCTTGAAGAATTTGTAACAAATGAAAAAGAGGAAAAAAGGATTATTGAATATAAAGGAGAGCTAATACAAAAAACAGATCCCATATTCAAGGATCCGGATCACCCATTTATAAAGGCACATTTCTATGCCCCAAGAAAACAGGTCTTCGGCACTTTTATAGATACCTTCTGGGTAAATGTTATTTTCATTTGGATATGGACAATAATAACCTACCTGGCATTATACTTAAGACTTCTGAAAAGATTACTTGACTATATTGAAGAATCCTCTGAACGCAGAAGGGCAATATCCTGAAAAACACTAAGGGGACTGCGCAAGCAGTCCCCTTAGTATTTATTAAAACCGATCCCGATTAAATGGTGAATGCTATTCCACTATTTCAACCATTTCGAACGGAACTCTTATAATTGACTCATAATCTTCTCCCGCTTCAAGCATGTCCTCATCATCCTCTTCATAATACCACTTTATTTCAACATCATTCTTTGCCTTATGAATAAACTCCAGCTTCTTGAAAACATCAAGGATGCATTTTGATGAGCTGGTATTGAAATATTCCAGTTTCACTTCAATTGTAGTCTTTGGTAAAGGTCTTTCCTTGTATTTATCAAGCCAGTCAACAAGCGGTTTATAAAATTCAACTGAATTCTCAGGTATTGACCTTCCTTCAAGCTTAAAAACACCTGCGACTGAATCAAAATGAACAGTTGGTGTTTTTGGTGTTCCTTCTATGATGATCGGTTCCATATCGTAATTTATTTTAAGTTTATTAATTAGCCTGTAACGGGTTAACACTTATTGACAACCTGAAGAATGCATAATCATTATTGTAATCGAAAAACTTATAATTCAGGTTATTTCCGGTTTTACGTGCAATATCCACCAACCCAAGACCTCCCCCTCCTTTGGGCGATATCTTCTGATGATGAAGTATGAACTTGTATAGCTCCTTTATTTCCCCCGCACTTGATTTATTAATTTTATCAAGCTTCTCAGCGAGATTCTTTACTTTATTTTTCTTCACGAAATTACCGGTGATAATATTATAACCAGAGTCATGCCTGTTAACTACTATCATGCCATACCTTTTTGATTCCTGGTCATCAAAATCTTCAGGAACCGGATCTACATGATGGTAAAGGTTCTGAAGGCTTTCAACAAGTACATTATAGACTTTCTTTCTGACCCTGGATGGATCATTTACCTCTTCAGTTTCTCTTTCAATAGAATCCAGAATTAAATTTATAGCCTCTGAGCTTATATCACCTTTGTAGGAGAAAATAACATTATCAGTCAATAAATCCTGGAAATAATTCTCTACATTAAAGCTCATCAGCTTCTGTTTAACTTGGGCCGGTTAATATCGACAGCAAATATAAAAAAAATCTCAAGTCCAAAAAATATACCTTCCAAGCATTTGATAAAATTTAATCCTTGTTGGATTAACTGACCATAATTGTATATAAACATTAAGTTTTACTTTTCCTGCTTCCTCTGTAAAGCTCATACTTCAAAAGCTTCACTTCCAGTTTACCATTATACAATGTATATTTCCTGGCAGGTCTCAGTCCAATCTTTTTCAGTGCGTCATTATTAGAACTTAATAGCCACGCGGTCGAACCCGGATATCCATGTTTTAAACGCTCCCCTATTCCGGAATACAGCTTATCAATATCTGCATTTTCCAGGCGCTCACCATATGGAGGATTCATTATTATTGTATATTCTTTGTCATCCGGTAAATGGGAATCAAGAAAATCAGCTACCCCTGAACGTATATCTGATTCCAATCCTGCTTTACGAATATTCGCCCTGGCTATCCTCATATTGGCGGGTGAAATATCTCTGCAGAATATTGATGCCTGAAGTGGTCTGATTTTCATTTCCTCTTCATTGCGCACCTTCTTAAAAAGTTCATTATCGTAATCAGGCCAGTTCATAAATCCAAAATGTTTCCTGAACCTACCTGGGGGAATCCTCCTGGCCATGAGTGCTGCTTCTATTGCTATCGTGCCTGATCCACACATGGGATCAAGCAATGGTGATTGCATATCCCAGCCACTGATCATTATTATACCTGCAGCCAGTACCTCGCTCAAAGTTGCTTCTGTATGACCATAGCGGTATGCTCTCTTGAAGAGAGGGATTACCGTTGAATCAAGACTGATATTAACCTGTTTTTCACTTATATGACAGTTAATGACAATATCAGGATTTTTTGTATCAACAGAAGGCCTCCTGTCAATTCTCTTCCTGAACCTGTCAACGATGGCATCCTTAAGTAATAATGCCGGGTAGGCAGTATGATTAAACAATGAAGAATTCACGACAGGCACTATCATGAAAGTCTGTCCTAACTCCATGATATTCTCCCAGGGATATGCAATTGCCTTTTTGTAAAGATCTTTAGCATTTTCTATTTTGTAACTGTGCAGGAGTTTCAATATTGAGAGTGCCGAACGCAGAGAGTAATTTGCCCTGTATATCATCTCCCTGTCACCTTCAAAACTGACTGATCTTCTCCCCTTTACTATATTAACTGCACCAATGGCAGACAGTTCCGCCATCAGGACATCTTCGAGTCCATTCAGGGTTTTTGCCAAAAGATTAGCCATTCAAACTAGATCAATTTCTCAGGATAGAAAGAAACTTATTGCTGTCACCAATTATTTCAAGGGCTTTATCAATTGCCTTGTCATCGTGGTTTACTATCTCGTAATATTCTGACATATCCCATATATCTCTTGCCACCAGACCTTTGAGTATCATCCTGATTTGATCCTCGGAAATTGCATATTCATCTTCAAAAAATGTGACACCCATTTCATTTCCCAGGTTTTTCAGTTTTTCGATATCAGAGTCTCTGAATAGGAAATTGTCACGGAACTGTTCAAAGGATTGGTATTTCCTTATTAGCATGTTTCGGTTATTGTCTACAAAATCCAGTGAAAATTGTGTTATCACATTCTTATTCACCAGGTCGCGGTAATAGTCAGAATACCCACTTGTATCCACGGGTACAAATATATCTGGCATAATGCCCCCTCCCCCATATACCTGTCTTTCATTTATAAGGGTATTGTATTTCAATGAGTCAGGAAAATTTATGCTATCGGCTGATACAAGTTCGCCATTTGTAAATCTTGAATAAAAATCAGTCATGTATTTTTCAACTCCCTGGTCGTAAGGTCTTTGAATAAGCCGGCCTGAGGGAGTGTAATACCTGGCTACTGTCAGGCGTATGGCTGATCCATCACCCAGGTTAAAGGCATTCTGAACCAGGCCTTTACCAAAAGTCCTGCGTCCCATAATCAATCCACGGTCCCAGTCCTGGAGAGCGCCTGCCACTATTTCGCTTGCAGAGGCAGATCCCTCATCAACCAGTACAATAACTCTTGACTTATTCATCCTTCCTCCTTCCCTGGTATAAAAATCCTGTCTCGGTGTTCTCAGTCCTTCCAGGTATACAATCAGTCTTTCTTTCTCAAAAAAATGGTCGCATACCCTTATTGCTGCTTCAAGGTAGCCCCCCGTGTTACCCCTCAGGTCAATGATGAGATGCTCCATATTCCTGTTTAATAGGTTATTCACAGCTGTATTGAATTCCTCCTCGGTTGTGAGAGAAAAGTTGCTGAGCTTAATATAACCTACATTATCTGCAGCCATATATGATGCCAGCAGGCTGTTGACAGGCAGCTCGTCGCGGGTAATCTCGTATTTAAGAATTCCGGGGGTTCCTCTTCTGTATATTCCGACTGACACCCTGGTTCCCTTATCGCCCAACAATCTTTTCCTTACCCCGTTGGTAGTTATTCCTATCCCAGCAACATTTTCCCCGTCAATTGTAACAATACGATCACTTGGCCGCAAACCTATTTTTTCAGAGGGTCCGCCGGGCATTGGTGCTATAACAAGGATTGAATCATATAATACGTTAAATTCTATACCTATACCTTCAAAACTGCCTTCCAGGCGCTGGTTTATCTCCTCCAGTTCTTCAGCCGATATATATATTGAATGAGGGTCCAGATCACTTAGCACCTCTATAATAGCATCTTCAGTTAGTTTTTTCTGGTCTACACTGTCAACGTAGAATGCTTCTATAAGGGCAAGTGTTCTTCCAAACTTCATGGTCTGATCAGAAAACATCTGCCCATTCATTTCAACATCAGTAAAAATAATTAATAACGCCAACAGTATCCCTAATCTTCTGTTCATATCTAATATTTGTTTATTCCCATTCTATTGTGGCAGGTGGTTTTGAACTAATATCATATACCACCCTGTTTATTCCTTTTACCTTGTTTATGATGGTATTGGAAACCTGTCCCAGGAAATCATAAGGCAGGTGCGACCAGTCTGCAGTCATCCCGTCCGTTGATTCCACTGCCCTCAGTACGATTGTATTCTCATAAGTACGTTCGTCACCCATAACTCCAACTGATTGCACTGGTAAAAGTATCACTCCCGCCTGCCACACCTTATTATAGAGCCCGTTTTCCTTCAGGCCTTCGATAAATATATCGTCAGCTTCCTGAACCATTCGGACTTTTTCTCTTGTTATCGGCCCCAGGATTCGTATTGCCAGGCCCGGTCCGGGGAAGGGGTGACGATTTATTATTATATCAGGCATGCCCATTGCCACGCCTACTTTCCTGACTTCATCCTTGAAAAGCAGTTTAAGAGGTTCAACCACTTTAAGATTCATCAGTTCAGGCAAACCTCCCACATTATGGTGTGACTTTATTGTGGCTGAAGGACCGTTCACGGAAATTGATTCAATAACATCCGGGTATATAGTTCCCTGAGCCAGCCATTTTACATCTTTTACTTTCGCTGCTTCTCTTTCAAACACTTCAATAAAAACCCTGCCTATAATCTTTCTCTTCTCCTCGGGTTCGCTCTTCCCTTCCAGCTGATCCAGAAATTCATCAGCAGCATCGATATCCTTCACCTCAAGCCCCAGTCCCTGGTAAGAATCCAGTACTTTATTTATCTCATTTTTTCGCAAAAGTCCGTTATCAACAAATAAACAGGTAAGGTTTTTCCCGATTGCCTTATTCAGAAGGTATGCAGCTACTGAAGAATCAACACCTCCGCTGAGACCAAGAACCACTTTATCACTCCCAAGGGTATTCTTCAGATCAATAATTGTTGATTCAACAAAAGAACCAGGGGTCCAGGTCTTCTCACAACCACAGATACCAAGTACAAAATTTGAAATAATTTCTTTTCCCTGCATGGTATGGTATACTTCGGGATGGAACTGAATTCCCCATGTATCCTCACCATTTATATGGTATGCACCAACATGCACATCAGCTGTTGAACCTATTACCGAATAATGGGAAGGTATTTTTTCAATGGTATCTCCGTGAGACATCCATACCTGTGTTCCATTTTCAATGTTGGAAAAGAGGGGATCGGTATTGTTCAGGTAAATCAGGTTCGCTCTACCATATTCCCTGGTATTTGAAGCATGTACTTTCCCTCCGTAATTATGTGCAAGGTGCTGGGCTCCGTAGCATACTCCCAGCAGAGGTTTTTTGCCTTTAATATAGACCAGGTCAGGTACAGGAGCACCATCATCCCTTACAGAAAAGGGGCTTCCTGACAGGATAACACCCCTGACGCTTTCATCCGGCTGGGGGAAATGGTTGAAAGGATGAATCTCGCAATAGACATTAAGCTCCCTTACACGTCGTGCTATCAGCTGAGTATACTGTGATCCGAAATCTAGTATCAGAATCTTTTCCTGCACTGTGAATTCACTTTGAGATTGAAGTGCAAAGATAAGTATTCTTTTATTGGTAATCTTCTTAATTATACCTGAATTACCGAGCCTTCTTCAGCTGCAATGGTATTGGGAAATATTTTTCTGGCTTCTTCGACAAGCAGGCTTACGTCCTTGTACCTTGCTGAGAAATGGCCAATAATAAGTTTTTCTGCGGCGGCATCCCGTGCTATCGATGCTGCCTGCTCAGATGTTGAGTGTCCTGTTTTTGCAGCCAGGTCTTTACTTTCAGAAGCAAATGTGGCTTCGTGATAGAGCAGCTTAACGTTACGAATAAAACCCGGCAGTCTGCTGAAATAGGCTGTGTCGCTGCAGTAAGCAAAGGATCTTGGTTTTGGTGGATCAATAGTTATCTCACTGTTTGCTATTTGATCCCCTCCTGCAGTATAAAAATCAGCTCCCTTTTTTATTTTATGAATCTCTGATAAGGGAATATTGTATTTATTTATGGCTTCTTTTATTATGTTCCTCTCTTTTTCTTTTTCCCTGAAAAGAAATCCGAAAGCAGGAACACGATGTTTCAGAGGGATGGAAAGGACAGACACATTCTTATCCTCGAATATTTTAGCCGGTTCTTTACCCTGTAGTGCCACAAATTCTATTTCGAAATTGAGATGAATATCGAAATCAGCCAGGTGGGAATGGATAATATCCCTGAAACTTGCAGGGGCATATAGTCTAAGTGGTGATTCGCGACCTGAGAGGTTCATTGATGAGAGAAGACCATAAAGACCAAATACATGATCTCCATGCAGGTGTGATATGAATATATGATGTATACGGCCGTATTTTATCCGGTACTTCCTGAGCTGCATTTGTGCCCCTTCACCGCAATCGATCAAAAAAAACCGCTCATGTACATTAAGCACATGAGCGGAAGGATATCTTTGTGAAGTTGGCAGGGCTGAACTGCTTCCCAATATGGTCAATTCAAAAACCACCCTTTCGAAAAAGGTCTTAAGAAATCATTTTTTCAGCATCTGATACAGTATTTGTTATATTGAGTACTGTATCAAGCTGGGAAATTGTTATCAATCTTTCCACAGCATCATTGAGACCACATAGAACAAATGTTCCACCGGCATTTTTGCAGAGCCTGTTAGCAACCAGGATAGCACTGAGCCCTGATGAATCACAATATTCACACTTTTTAAGATCCAGAATAATATTCTTTTCACCCTTGCCAGATACCAGTACAAGCTCCGATTTTAGCGCAGGAGCAACATGAGTATCAAGCTTTTCAGTCTGGACCTGAATCAA
>CAZSJH010000024.1:0-24132 GCA_964607105.1 uncultured Rikenellaceae bacterium
TTCCTTTCATGCTTTTAAGCATAATTGAAATACTTTCAAGAATATCAACCGTCAGAAATGCCGATTCAAACTTACCGGAAGCGTTCTGCTGGAGTGAAAGTTTCAATTCATGTTCAGGATAAATTAGATTCAGTTCAGCCATCAGCTGGCATCCGTTACACACGCCAAGGCTCAGTGTGTCTTCACGCCTGTAGAAGTTCTCAAGTGAGATCCTTGCTTTTTCATTATACCTGAATGCTCCTGCCCAGCCCTTTGCTGAGCCAAGTACGTCTGAATTTGAGAATCCGCCAACAAACACAATGAAGCTGACATCCTCGAGATTTTCCCTCCCGCTAATAAGGTCAGTCATATGTATATCTTTCACGTCAAAGCCTGACAGGTGCAGGGCATATGCCATTTCCCTGTCGCCGTTAACACCTTTTTCCCTTATTATGGCAGCTTTAACACCTGTCTGTTCTTTACTGCCGTGAGCTATACCGAGGTCTTCCAGTCTTCCAGTGAAATCGTTCATCTTGAATACGAGCCCGTGATCATAATAGTTCTCAAATTTCTCAAGGGCCAGTTCTCTGCCACACTGCAATCGGTCGAAAAGATAAGAGGTCCTGAACCACATATTTCTCATCTCCTCTATGTCAAAAACATATTCATTCCCTTCTTTTGTGATAAATATTGACCTCCTCGCAACAGGCTTTCCTATTGAATAGAAGGAGATCCCTTTTCCTAGTAAGATCTCAGCGATCTCATCTTCGTCATTAACCTGTATTACGATCCCCGGGTTCTCACTAAAGAGAAGTTTTACTATATCATCTTCGTTTACGGCGTCGAGGTTTATACTCATTCCTGCTTCAGTAACTGCAAAACACATTTCAAGGAGAGCAGTAATCATTCCCCCCGAGGATATATCATGGCCGGCAATTATTTTCTCTTTAAGTATCAGTTCCTGGATTGTGTTAAACACCCTGGTGAAATATTCAGGATCAATAACAGTTGGAGTCTCTGTCCCTATCTTATTCCTTACCTGGGCAAAGCTGCTTCCTCCCGTTTTGAATGAGTCGCGGCTCATATCTATATACAGCAGGCTTGTATCCGAGTCGGGCACCATAACAGGTTCAATAATTTTCCTCACATCCGTCACTTCAGCCGAGGCAGATATTATAACCGTGCCCGGAGAGTACACCATACCATCTTTATACTTTTGTGTCATGGACAGGCTGTCTTTCCCGGTAGGTATGTTTATCCCCAGGCTTATAGCAAAATCGCTTGCTGCCTGAACCGCCTCATACAGCCTGGAATCTTCACCCGGATTTTTACATGGCCACATCCAGTTAGCCGAGAGGGATATTCCTAAGATAGCATCTTCAAGAGGTGCCCAGATAATATTTGTCAGGGCTTCCGCAATAGACAGCACCGATCCGTGAGCGGGGTTTATAAGTCCTGCCAGGGGAGCATGACCGATAGATGTTGCCAGTCCTTTTATTCCTCTGTAATCGAGAGTTATGGCACCAAGATTATTAAGTGGCAACTGCAGTTCCCCTGCACATTGCTGTTTGGCTATGCGCCCGGTTACCGATCGGTCCACCTTGTTGGTCAGCCAGTCTTTGCAGGCTACTTCTTCAATCTGCATCAGCTGCCTGACATAATATTGCAGGTCGTTAACGTTATAATCCACTTCACTGTATGAAGGTTTAATGCTCTTATCCCTCATAATTGTCTGCGGAGGATTACCGAAGAAGGAGGTTAGCTGCAGGTCAATAGGTTTGTCGCCCGTTAGCGAATTTTCAAAGGTAAACTGGTGGTCACCCGTTACTTCACCTATCACATACAGAGGTGCTCTTTCCCTTTCGGCTATATGGATCAGTTTATCCACGTCCATTCTCCTTATGACCAGCCCCATTCTTTCCTGCGACTCATTTCCTATTATCTCCCTGGCGGAGAGTGTGGGATCGCCCACCGGCAGTTTGCTTATGTCTATTTTCCCTCCCGTGGCTTCAACAAGTTCCGATAGGCAGTTAAGGTGTCCTCCAGCCCCGTGGTCGTGCAGTGATATAATGGGATTATTGTCCGATTCACTCAGGGCCCTGAGTGCATTAAAAACCCTTTTCTGCATCTCGGGGTTAGCTCTTTGCACAGCATTCAGTTCAATGGCGCTGTCATACCGGCCCGTTTCAACGCTGGACACTGCACCACCGCCCATTCCAATGCGGTAATTATCACCGCCGAGCATAACTATGAGATCTCCTTTCTGAGGAATATCTTTTTCACTGTCCTGCATCTTTCCGAAACCAATTCCCCCTGCAAGCATAATCACCTTATCATATCCCAGCTGCCTTGAATTTTCTGTATGTTCAAAGGTGAGCACGGACCCGCAGATCAAGGGCTGCCCGAACTTATTACCAAAGTCGCTCGCTCCGTTTGATGCTTTTATAAGTATTTCTTCGGGGTCATGGTAGAGCCATTGCCTTGGTTCGTTGGCTTTTTCCCAGTCGCGATCGTCAGCAGAACGTGGATAGGATGTCATATAAACTGCTGTTCCTGCTATGGGGAAAGCACCTTTTCCTCCGGCTATCCTGTCGCGTATTTCGCCACCTGTACCTGTAGATGCACCGTTGAAAGGTTCAACCGTGGTGGGGAAATTATGTGTTTCAGCCTTAAGGGACAGTACTGTTTCTACTTTCTTAACAGTGAAATAGTCCGCTTTATCCTGTGTTTCCGGAGCAAAGAGCTCTGCAACGGGCCCGCGCGCGAAGGAACAATTATCACGGTATGCCGAAACTATCCTGTTCCTGTTGGTAAGGGTTGTTTTTTTTATTAGCTGAAAAAGGGTTGACTCTTTTTCTACACCGTCAATAATAAATTTGCCATTAAATATTTTATGTCGGCAATGTTCGGAGTTTACCTGTGAGAAACCAAAAACTTCACTGTCTGTAAGCTTCCTGTTAAGCAATCTGCTAAGATCTTCGAGGTATTTTATTTCTTCATCACTGAGAGCCAGTCCTTCAGATTCATTATATACGGCAATATCATCAATTTCGTAAACGGGTTCGGGTATTCGATCGATGCAGAATATATTCTGGTCAAGACCCTCGTACATATTTTGTAGCATAGGATCATATTTTGAATCTTGGCTTTCCGCGGAAAAGAATTCTTCAATCCTTGTTATTCCTTTCATACCCATATTCTGTGTTATTTCAACAGCATTTGTGCTCCATGGTGTTATCATTTCCTTACGGGGGCCAATGAAATAACCTTCTACGTTATCACCGTCATATTTACTTTCTGCTCCGAATAGCCAGAGAAGCTTTTCATAATCATGGTCTGTTAAATCAAAGCTGTTCTCTACTGCTATAATCCTGCTGGCTATGGGGAAGAAAGAAATCATCTGATACGGTTTAATGTGTTGTTAAAAAGTATGTTAGTAAGATATTTCATATAGCTAACACATAAGACAAATATAATACAATATGGAATAATGGAATAATGGGTCCACTCTGAAAAGTCCAAAATCAATTATGCGACTCCGCAGGAGTCGAGGTTTTTGGTTTATCACACATCTGCAATTATTTGACCCCTAACGGGGTCAGGCTTTTATCGTGCTGTATAACAAGCAAATGCAGTAATGACGCCGTAGGCGTCAAATAATTGTAATCAGGGAATTACCCCCAACAATATATCCCGAGCTGCGCCAGCGGTGAGAGTCAATACTGGATTATTTGAAACCTGAGCGTTTGAGGAAGGCTTCGAGTGAAGGTTCTTTGCCACGGAACCTGCGGTACATATCCATTGGTTCGGAGGAAGCACCTTTTTCCAGTATGTTTTTACGGAATGAATCTGCAGTATCAGCGTTGAATATTCCTTTTTCCCTGAAAAGGCTGAAGGCATCGGCATCCAGCACTTCCGACCATTTATAGCCGTAATAGCCTGCTGCATAACCCCCTGAGAAAAGATGGCCAAATGAGCAGCTCATATTTGATCCTTCAACAGGTGGGAGCAATTCGGTTTCTTTCATCGCTTTTTTCTCAAAGCTGTGGATATCAGTCTCAATATCTTTATAAAGCGTGTGCCATGACATATCGAGGAAAGCAAATCCCAATTGCCTGTTGCATGCATAACCTTCGTTAAAGGTCATGGACTCTTTTATTTTATCTATAAGATCAGCAGGTATCTTATCACCTGTAAGGTAATGCCTGGCCCATGAATCGAGCCACTCTTTTTCATAAGCCCAGTTTTCCATTAACTGGGAGGGAAGCTCCACAAAATCCCTTGGCACATTGGTTCCAGACAGGCTCCTGTATCGGCACCGGGACATCATCCCATGAAGTGCATGACCGAATTCATGCAGAAATGTTGTCAGTTCATTATGTGTGATGAGGGCAGGCTTGCTTGCTGGTGGCTTACTGAAATTGGTAACAAGGGATATAACAGGACGGATATCATTTCCGTCGATATAATACTGGTCACGATAAGCAGTCATCCATGCACCACCACTTTTCCCTTTTCTGGGATAGTAGTCGAGGTACAGCACAGATAGATGATTTCCTTCTTTATCTTTCACGATAAAAGTTTTCAAATCATCATGGTAGCGTGGCAGATCAGTATTTCCTTCAAACTGCAAACCGTAAAGATCGGAAGCCAGTTTGAAAATTGCTTTCTGTACCTCCGAAAGCTTGAAATATGGTCTTAAGGTTTCATCGTCAATATTGAATCTGGTTTTTTTCAGTTTTTCTGAATAATAAGCCCAGTCCCATCTTTCAAGCTGTCCGCTATGGCCATTATCGTCAGCATAACTGTTGAGCTCTTCCAGGTCCCTGAGTGCATACTCACGTGATGCTCCGTTCAATTCATGGAGGAAATCCATAACGCGTTTGGGACTGTCAAGCATCCTGTCGCCAAGGACAAAGACTGCATAATTATCATAACCGAGAAGCGCTGCTTTTTTCCTTCTGAGGCTGACTATTTTCTTTACTATTTCACGATTATCATTCTTTTCCTTTCTATAAGCCCTTGAAGCGTAAGCTCTTAACATTTTTTCCCTCAGGTTCCGTCTGGCGGAGTATTGCATAAAGGGCATATAACTGGGGAAATGAAGGGTAAAGATCCATCCATCTCTTCCACTATTTTTTGCTTCTTCCGCTGCAACCTCAACAATTCCTTCAGGCAGCCCTTCCAGGTCATTCTTATCTTTTATGTGCAGAAAAAAGGCATTTGTCTCTTCAAGTACGTTTTCTTCAAACCTTAGGGACAGGGTTGACAGTTCCTCATTAATTCTACGGAATTGTTCACGGTCATATTCTCTTAGACCGGCACCACCTTTCAGGAAATTCCTGTATGTCTTCCTTAATAACATTAACTGCTCTTCATCGCGGTCGAGTGAGGAGCGCTTATCATATATCTTTTTAATCCGTGCAAAAAGTTCAGGATTAAGAGTAATATCATCAGAAAAGGCTGAGAGCAGCGGTGATACTTCCTGCGCTACAGCCTGCAAGTCTTTATTCGTCTCTGCGCTGTTAAGGTTAAACAGGAGTGATGAGACTTCATCGAGCTTTATCCCCGCTTTATCAAGAGCCTCCACTGTATTAGAGAAAGACGGAGGTTCAGGATTGTCTGTTATAGCTTTTATCTCATGCCTCGCTTTCTTTATTGATTCTTTAATGGCCGAAGTAAAATGGTCAGGCCTTATAATATTGAAGGGAGGCAGGCTATATAGGTTTTTCCATTCATTCAGGAGAGGATTGTCCATGTTTTTTACAATATAACAGTTTGAATAAGCTCAAAGTTCAGGAGACAAATTTAAATTTTTATTTATGAATCATCTGAATAGGTCCGGTTAAAGAAAAAAATGTTATGTTTGTATAAAAGTATATAATAATAAAGTAAATATCTGATAAATAATAGAATATAGAAATACATAATTTTCTTACATGAAAAATGATGATGAATATGTTAGGTTAAATGAGCGTATTAAGGAGCTTGAACTTGAAAATAATTCAATGCAAAAGAGGATTACAGACAAGGATATAGAGATAGGGGAAATACGACGTTCACTTGAAAGGTATAAGCTGATAGCTGATTTTGCCCATGACTGGGAGATGTGGTTTGGACCGGACAGGAGTATTAAATATATATCTCCTTCATGTGAAAACCTTACCGGGTACGCTGCCGGTGAGCTTATAAATAACCCGGGCATTCTGGATGAAATCATTTATCCGCCCGACCTTGAGGATTTCAGGAGGTTTATTTCAGACTCACTGAATTTTGTCGACATTCGCTCATCACTTAGTTTCAGGATCCTGACACGCACAAAGCAGATACGATGGTGCGAAATAAAATGCAAGGCTGTTTATGACATCAGGGGAAAATACCTTGGACAGAGGGCATCGGTGAATGACGTTACCAGGCTGATGCAGGCACTGGGTGAGATAAAGAACCTGTCGACAGGGAAGGAATATGATGCCAGGGTAAGAGACCGCTACATAAGGGAGATAGAGGATAAGGACAGGGAGCTTGTCAGCCAGCTCATGGTATTATCAAATAAGAATGAGACACTTCAGTATATAAAAACAAACCTGAATGAAATCATAAAAACAAGCAAGCCAGAGGAGAAGCAAATATTCAGGAGGATGATAGACCATATCAACAGTACACTTATGTCCACAGATAACTGGGAAAACTTCATGCTGCATTTTGAAAAGATACACCCGGGCTTTTTCAGCCGCCTCCAGGCCAAGTTCCCCTCACTTACAAGTAAAGACCTTAAACTGTGTAGTTATCTGCGCCTTAATATGACAACCAAGGAGATTGCCGGCCTGATGAATATTACTCCCCAGAGTGCTGAGATAAGCAGGGTCAGGTTAAGGAAGAAGCTCAGTCTTACCAGAAAAGATAAGCTTCCTGACTATATCTCAAAAATATAAAGTTAGGTTTTATTGAAAATAAACATATATTAAGTTAGGTTATTATATATATATAAGATACAGATAAACAATATATAAAAAATATTATGTTAGGTAAATGATATATGATGTTATGTATTTATTAGGTTTTATTTTTATTTATTACTGGAATATTGAATTATATTAGCAGTGAACAAAAATGAAACCAAATGCATCAGTTTGCCTCAACGGGAGTCAAATACAGGAAATTATCAAGTGAGGAGATAGGTCAGTTAATAATGCAGGGTTGTACCTGTGATAACTGGGGCCTGGTTGAGGCTGACAGGCGCTTTGTAACCGACAGTATAAGGAATACGCATTTTTCCGGTCATATAAGTCTGGGAGCCTTTGAAAACGAGGTTGAACTTTTCGGGGGTGTATCATTCAGGACAGGAATATATAATGCATGGCTTAATAACTGCACGGTAGGTGATAATGTTTTGATCCACAACGTAGGAAGTTATATATCCAATTATAATATTGAACAGGATGTAATAATACATAATGTAAATACCATTGCAGTAAGCGGAAGGACTTCTTTTGGAAATGGCACCAGGGTAAAGGCAGTTAATGAGGATGGAGGACGTGAAGTTGCCATTTATGATCATCTTACTACCCACCTTGCTTACATATTGAGCATGTACCGACACCGGAAGAGTCTTGTAAAGGTCATAGAAGGATTAATAGATGATTATGTTGAATATATTTCAGGCGATTACGGTAAGATAGCAAGGGGAGCTTCGATTATAAATTGTGGCAGTATTAAGAATGTAAAAATTGGTCCGGCAGCTCATCTTGAGGGTGTGCAGAAGTTGAATAACGGGAGCCTGAACAGCTCATTCGAGGATCCTGTTCATATTGGAGAGGGTGTCATAATGGATGATTTTATTGTATGCTCAGGTTCTGAGATAAATGATGCCACTCTCATTTCCAGGTGTTTTATAGGACAGGGATGCAAACTGAACAAGCATTATTCAGCGGTTGATTCGCTTTTCTTTGCTAATTGTCATGGTTTTCACGGGGAGGCTTGTTCCATATTTGCAGGACCATATACTGTAACGCATCATAAGTCAACACTGCTTATTGCCGGCATGTTTTCTTTTCTTAACGCCGGGAGCGGGTCAAACCAGAGCAACCATCTTTATAAATTAGGGCCGATACACCAGGGAGTGATTGAGAGAGGAGTAAAAACGACCAGTGATTCCTACCTGTTGTGGCCCAGCCATGTAGGTGCATTTTCCCTCGTAATGGGGCGTCACTATAAGCACTCGGATACTTCACTCTTCCCATTTTCATATCTGATAGAAAGCAATGATGAGAGTATACTGGTACCTGCAATAAACCTGAAGAGTATCGGCACCATAAGAGACTCAAAAAAATGGCCGAGGAGGGATATCCGGAAGGGACCCAATAAGCTTGACCAGATAAATTTCAATTTACTGAGTCCGTACACCGTTCAAAAGATGATAGCGGGTAGGGAGATACTGCTTAACATAAAAAAGGCTTCAGGAGAGGATGTTGAGGGTTACACGTGGCAGAGGATGAAGATAAGGAAGAATGCTCTTGACAGGGGTATACACCTGTATGAGCTGGCGATATATAAATTCTTTGGTAATTCACTGATTACCCGTTTGCAGCAGCAAAATTTCACTGATATGGATAGCCTGCGGAAAGCACTTGAGAGAGATACACCTGTGGGAGCGGGCAGGTGGATCGATCTGTCAGGACTGATATGCCCGGCAGATGCACTGGAAAGCTTGCTGCAGTCAATTGAGAACAAAAAGATTGGTACAATAGAGGAGATCAATACATACTTTATTTCAATCCATAATAATTATTACAACTATGAGTGGTCGTGGGTGTATGATGCTTTCAGTTCATTTACAGGCAAGGATATTATGAGTCTTGACATAGATGCTTTGATAGAGATTATTGAGAAGTGGCTTGATTCGGTGCTGATGATAGACCAGTACCTGTGGGAGGATGCCAGCAAGGAATTCTCTTTATTGAAGAGGACTGGCTTTGGCATTGACGGTGAGAAGGCGGACAAGGATCTTGACTTTGAGTCGGTCCGGGGAGAATTTGAAACAAACCCAATGGTGATCTCAATCAGGGACCATATGGATACAAAAAAGAAACTTGGGAAAGGGATAATTTCAAGTTTAAAATCATTAAAAAATTGAATTATGTGTGGAATAATTGGATATACAGGAAGCAGGCAGGTCAGGGATATCCTGATCGATGGATTGCTGAAGCTCGAGTACCGAGGATATGATAGTGCGGGAATAGCCATTCACAATGGCAGCATGAGGGTTATCAAGAGTCCCGGGAAGGTGAGCAAGCTTGTTGATCTCTTACCAAAGAGCCTTGATTCTACAACGGGTATAGCTCATACACGCTGGGCAACGCATGGTGAACCATCAGAAATTAATGCACATCCCCATATTTCGGGATCAGGCAGGCTGGCAATGGTGCATAATGGTATTATTGAAAATGCACCCGAGATTGAAGCTTATCTCAGGGAAAAAGGATATTCATTTGTCAGTGAGACTGATACAGAAGTTTTGCTCAATCTTATTGACTATGAGTATGATCTCTGCGGGGGTGATCTTCTGAAAGCTATGCTGAAGTCATTTAAAAAGATAGATGGAAGTTATGCCCTTGCAATCCTGGAGAAGGACCGGCCTGGTAGGATAACTCTTTGCCGCAAAGACAGTCCTCTGGTAATGGGTATGGACGATACAGGTTATTTTGTTGCTTCGGATATTTACGCGGTATCTGATTATACAGGCCGCTTTGTTTTTCCCGATAATGATGACATAATAATTGTCGACAATAAGCAGGGAGTAAAGGCTTATGACGGCAAGGGCAATGAGAAGGAGCTGAAAATAAGTAATTATAACATAAGCAAGAAGAGTCCTGATCATTCGGGCTATAACCATTATATGCAGAAAGAGATATTTGAACAGCCTCAAATTATTTCTGAGCTGGCTAATTCTGTTTTGTCAATAAACGGCCAGTCTATGCATGGCAGGTCTTTAGCCGAGATATTACCCGGCATAAGGCGTATAACCATTCTTGGTTGTGGCACTTCATGGCATTCCGGGCTCATCGGGAAATATCTTATTGAAAAGCATGTCAGGATACCTGTGAATGTTGAGTATGCGTCTGAATTCAGGTACAGGGATCCTGTTATTGAACCCGAGGACCTGGTAATATCGATTTCCCAATCAGGCGAAACGGCAGATACAATTGCCGCCAACAATCTGGCCCTGGAAGCAGGGGCAATAACCCTTGGCATACTTAATGTGAGGAACTCGACCCTTGACAGGGACACTCATTTCCAGATATACCTGGAGGCAGGCGATGAAATAGGGGTAGCTTCCACAAAGGCATACACTGCCCAGATAGTCCAGTTATCGAGGCTTACAGCACTGCTAGCTGGCATGAAAGGCAATGGCAGTACCATTAGCAATATTAGCCAGTCGCTCAAAGATATTACGGAGAGCATGAAGTCAGTGCTGGCCAATGCTGAAAAGATTTCAGAGCTGGCCTCAAAATATGCTTTCAGCAATAATTTCCTTTTCCTGGGCAGGGGGCTCAATTTCCCTACTGCACTGGAGGGAGCCCTCAAGCTCAAGGAGATAAGTTACATACATGCAGAAGGTTACCCCGGTGCAGAAATGAAGCATGGGCCAATAGCCCTTATTGATTTCAATTTCCCGACTCTTGTTGTTTTAACAGATCAGGAAAGCAGGGCAAAGATGATGTCGAACATAAAGGAGATCAAGGCAAGGAACGGTCGTGTGATTGCTATAATCAACGAGGATGATGAAAGTGCCGAGCAACTGGTTGATGATGTAATAAAGGTACCGTCCGTACCTGATATTGTATCACCTTTGATATCAGTGGTCCCCCTTCAGCTTTTTGCCTATTATGTTGCCCTGTTGAGGGGATGCAATGTTGATCAGCCACGTAACCTTGCTAAATCGGTTACTGTTGAGTAGCTCTAAAATGGCAGGTCTTCCATTTCTTCGTTGTCCGGGGGCATATCGTCCAGCAGGGGTGGAGGAAAATCATCAGCAGGAGCATCTTCTGCTCCTGCCTTTTCTATTCTCCATGCGTCAAGATTGGTGAAGTAGCTTACCTTGCCATCTTTTTCCCACTTATTGCCTTTTATGTTGAACGACACTTTTACATTTTCATTAAGGAAACTTTCGTCAATGATATCAGCCCTGTCCTGTATGCATTGGAATTTAACGTAATCAATAAATTCACGACCTGAATTACCTGCATCTGTTACTTCCAGGACGAATTCCCTTTTTTTAAAGCTTTCTCCTTTTTGCTGGATGGGTCCTACATCAATTACTCTTCCTGACAGTTCAAAAGACATCGCCTATTCCTCGTTGTTAATTATATCCAGTAATTCAACTTCAAAGACGAGTGTTGAAAATGGCTTTATTTCCTGACCTGCTCCCCTGGTACCATATCCGAGTTCCTGGGGGATATAGAACTCAAATTTTGATCCTAACGGCATCAGTTGCAGTCCTTCAGACCATCCTTTAATAAGGGTGCTTACCTTGAACTCTGCGGGTTCACCTCTTGCTACTGAACTGTCAAATATTGTGTCATTAATAAGTTTGCCAACGTAATGAACCAGAACGGTATCCCTGAATCCTGGCTTAGGACCTTCACCCAAAGCAACAACTTTGTACTGGAGTCCAGTTTCAGTGGTTGTCACATCTTCCTTTTCTTTGTTATTTTCGAGAAAGGCCTCATTTTCAGCAATATAATCCTTATATTCCTCTTCGAGCTGTTTTTCCTGGCGTTCCTGCATAACCATCATTATGTAACCGCCTGCTGCAGCATCAATAAAGATTGAATTACCTTCCTTTGCATCTTTCATGCCTTTTGCCATATACATAGGGTCAACCTCGATATCAGTCCTGTTCTTGAGGTTGTTGTATATATCGACACCAAATGCATATGAAAGGGAATCATCCTGGTTTTCCAGTTTCAAGTTGTTCACTCCTTTGTTTGAACACGCACCTGATATGATAATCAGTGCTGCCAGTATAACAATAACATTCAGTTTCATGTATTTAATTTTTTGGTTAAAATTCTGCGCTAAGATAATATTTTCTTATTTGATTAAGAGTTAAAGAAATGTGAAAATTGGTCAGCTATTTTTTACAGCTCGTGTTATCTGCCTTTTTCCTGCAGGCCCCATGCGGTGCTCAACGCTGAAGCCCAGATTTTTAAGGTCTCTCTTCAACTGACCCTTCGCGGAATAGGTCACGAATACTCCCCCCGGTTTAAGAATAGAGCCTGCTTTAGTCAGCATGTCAAATGACCACATCTCTGCCTGTTTCCCGGGTGCAAATGCATCGTAATATACTATATCAAAAAGCCTGTCGGTAGTCATATTCCCGAAGTCAGTTTCAAGTTTGAGGAGCATGAAATTATCACTGATCCTGCAGCTTTCTTCCCAGTTACATTCATGCAACAATTTGAAATATTCTTGCTTATACTCAGGGAAGAAGTTTTCATAATTAAGTTTTTTATAAATATTTTCACTCAAAGGGTATTTTTCTACGCTCACATAATGAACCTGGCGTTTATCCTTCAACGATTCATAAAGGGTGAGCAAAGCGTTCAGCCCCGTACCAAATCCCATTTCAAAGACTGAAACCGGATCAGTGTATATTGATCTATATCCTTCATTTATGAATACATGCATTGACTCGTTTATGGCACCGAATGTTGAATGGTAGTGTTCATCCAGTTCCGGGACGTAGATCGTACTTGATCCATCAGAAGTTGAAATAATTTTTAGCATTATAATATGAAATATTCCTTACCATGGCAGATATCATATCCTTATCATCCGGGTATACACCATTTTCCACCCTGTTACCGGCAATATTGCACAATATCCTCCTGAAGTATTCATGTCTGGGGAATGACAGGAAGCTTCTCGAGTCGGTGGTCATTCCTACAAAGCTGCCAAGCAGGCCATAGTTTGCCACTATGTCAAGATGTTTCTCAATGCCGTTTTTATTGTCAAGAAACCACCATGCGGGTCCGTACTGCATTTTCCCTGGCAGGCACGACTGGAAATTACCCGTCATTGATGCGAACACTTCGTCAAAGGCAGGGTTAAGGTTATATATAATGCAGGGAGGCAGTTTATTTTCCCTGTCGAGTGAATCCAGGAATAAAGCCAGTCCCTTTGCCTGTTTTTCATCATTCATTGAATCGGCACCTGCATCCGCCCCATATATTTTAAGCAAGCGGGTACTGTTATTTCTGAAGGCGCCAAGGTGCAGTTGCATAGTCCATCCATTGAGGGCATACATTGCAGCCAGTTCTTTAAGTACGGCTATTTTAAATTTGCCTGCCTGTTTTCCGGCAATGTCCTTTCCATTGCGTGCTTTATCAAATATTTTGCGGATATCAGCCAGAGAGAAATCATTTACCGGCAGACTGCTGAGGGAATGGTCTGAAATCTTGCATCCCCGGGAGGCAAAATATTCGATCCTTTTAGCGAGTGCCAGCAGGAAATGGTCATAGCTAATGATATCTGATGTTGAGATCTCAGCCAGCCTGTCAATATAATCATTAAAAGCCTGTCTGTCATCAATATTAAGTGCATGGTCGGGTCTGAAGCCCGGCAGCACCTGGAAACCAGGATCATCTTCCTTTATCTGCCTGTGATATTCAAGTTCATCAAGGGGATCATCGGTTGTGCAGATAACTTCAACATTGAACTTTTTTAGTAGTCCCCTGACTGTATATTCCGGACGGGCCAGGTATTCGTTTGCCCGTTCCCATATCTCGTCGGCCGTTGATGGCCTGAGAAGCAAATCAATATCAAAGTATCTTTTCAGTTCCATGTGGGACCAGTGGTAGAGGGGATTACCTATAGCATGAGGGATTGTTTCGGCCCATTTTATAAATTTCGCCCTTGCCGGGGCATCCCCGGTGCAATATTTCTCCCTGACCCCGTTAGCCCTCATCAGTCGCCATTTATAATGATCATTTTCAAGCCATGCTTCAGATATATTAGCAAATCGCCTGTCTTTTGCTATATCTTCCGGTGAAAGGTGACAATGATAATCAATGATTGGAAGATCAGATACATAATTGTGAAACAGGTTCATGGCGCTTGAAGATTCCAGCAGAAAGTCATTGTTAATAAATTGCCGCATAAGAGATTTTTTTTGCGAATGTACTAATTCTGAGGGATATTTAAACCCGGGAAGTGATCATACAGCTCCGAAAGCAGGGTATAATATTCCTTTTCAAGTTCTATTATCCTGTCTTCAATGTCATAAAAGGCTGACAGTTCGGTAAAATACTCAATGATGGATATTTCACCTGCCTCAAGCGATTTATTTAACAGGGTTGTTGAGGCGGAATTAAGATAATAATTTCGCAATTCATGCAGTCCTTCCTTAACTGATAGATACCTGGCATATAGTGTCCTGAATTCATTCTCATAGACCATCATCATGTTTTTATATTCGGCTTCAGAATGCGATTTTCTTGCCTTTTCCGCCGCAATCCTGCCCTTATTTTCCCAGAGCGGTATGCTGATACCAACTGTAGGGCCGGTGAATTCCGAGGCAGCGACTATTTCTGAAGCAAATCCAAGCTGAAGCCCGGGCATACTTTTTGTTTTTACCACACCCAGCCTGTTTTCAGCAATCTCAATTTCTTTTTCAGGTATTCTGAATGCGGGATGTAATGATCTCTTTTCTGCCAGGAGATTCCCGGGATCGGGCTCTTTGAACAGTGGATAAGCTGCCGAGTCCAGAATAGCAGCATTATTTCCGCTTATCAAATTAAGGAATGCATAAAGGGCATCTTCCCTACTCCTCAATTCAAGGAGTTTATTTTTCATTCCTGCTCCTGTAAGCATAACCTTATTATATTCTATGATAGTCACCTCTCCCTCGTCAAGCATTTTTTTATAGGCACTTTCCATATGTTCTATATGTTCAAGCCTTTCTTCCACCTTTTCTATTTGCTTTCGTAGGGCAAGCAGTTCAATAAGCCCGGAGCGTGCATCAGACAGCAGTATCAATACCTCGTTATGATATTCCATAACTGCCTGTTCATAATTATTCTTCCCCAGTGTCTTCAACCTCCTGTACCTGACCGGAAAATCCAGGGATTGTGAAACAGACCAGGTGATCTTTTTTCCTATCTCACTTGGTATCCCAGGGAAATATCCCATGCTAACTTTTGGGTTTGCCGGGGTATAGCCTGTATGTGATTCTGCTTCATGTGACAGGAGCAGTTCTTTTTCCGCTATAATCCCCGGGTGGTTTTCCAGTACTTTAAGAATAAAGGCATCAGTTTCCTGAGGCATCAACTTTGAAGAGAAAGTAATCAGGGTCAGAAATATTATTATTTTATTCATCCTTATTTTGTTTTGAGTTCATAAGAAAATATACCGTTGGGATTACATAGATATTAAGCAAGGTTGATGATAACAGGCCTCCAAGAATAACAATAGCCATTGGGCTCTGTATTTCGTTACCCGGTTTATCTCCTCCTGCTGCCAGCGGTATAAGTGCCAGCGCTGCGGTAAGGGCGGTCATCAGGATAGGATTTAACCTGTCTGTTGAGCCCTTGATAATCCTTTCTTTGAGGTTCATATTACCAGGTTTCAATGCCTCATACCTTGATATCAGAAGCAGGCCGTTCCTGGTAGCTATGCCGAAGAGTGTAATAAAACCTATTATTGTTGGTATGCTTATTACCGCTGATGACAACCTTATTGCATATACCCCGCCTATAAGTGCCAGTGGCAGGTTAAGCAGGACAACTGCAGCCAGTTTCCCATTGCGGAATTCCTGGTAGAGTACAATGAATACTGCCAGTATGGCAAGTATTGATGTAAGCAGGAGTCTTCTGGATGCTCTTTCAGCACTTTCGAACTGTCCACCGTATTCTATCCTGTAATTGTCGGGGAGAGTAATCTTATCGTTTATGTCTGATTTGATATCCCTAACCACACTTCCAACATCCCTGCCTGCAACATTTATTGATATGACTATCTTCCTCTGTACATTCTCCCTGCTAATGGCATTGGGACCAGATAAAGATTTTATATCTGCTACGAAGGAGAGCGGCACTTTTTCTCCGCTGTGGGTATCAATCATGGCATTACGTATAGCCTGTATATTACCCCTTGATTCTTCGTTATACCTGAGCACCAGGGGAAAGCGTTTCTCTTCCTCGAAGACGTCCGATACAATCATGCCTCCAAATGCCGTATTGATGAATCCTGTAAAATTATTTACAGGTATACCATATCTCGCAAGCATGTCCCTTTTTGCAATTATATGTATCTGGGGAGCTTCCACCTGTTGTTCCACGCTGATATCACCGATACCTTCAGTATTACTTATCTCATCCTTTATATGATTAGCCACACGGTACAGCTGGTTAAGGTCACTTCCGAAAATCTTTACAGCAATATTAGCCCTTGTTCCGGATAACATATGGTCCATCCTGTGTGTTATTGGCTGTCCGACTTCCACACTTACCCCCGGCAGTTTATTAAGTTCATTTCTGACCTCGGTGAAGAATTCGTCCCTCGACCTTTTTTCGAGGAAGAAAGGAACATCAAGCTCTGATACATTTTCTGCAAAAGAGTGTTCTGCCATTTCAGCCCTGCCCGTTTTCCTTGAAAGTGATTTTATCTCTGGCATATCCAGCAGAATTTTTTCTGCTTCACGTGCTATGTTTGATGATTCTTCAAGTGATATCCCGGGTTTTGCCGTGAGGTTTACCGAAAGAGCTCCTTCGTTAAATGGAGGTAAAAATGTACTTCCGAAATTAAAGGTCAATATTATGGCTGAAATCAACAGTACGCCCGCAAATATCAAAACGGAATTGTTCCTGGCCAGGCTCATTATCAGGCTTTTCCTGTAAGCGGCAACAAGGTTCCTTTCAACCCATGATCCCCTGGCTTTTCTGATAAGTCTTTTCTCATTGGTAAGCAGGTAGCTGCACATTACCGGGGTAATGGTAAGAGCCACCAGCAGGGATGCCATTAGTGAAACTATAAAGGATATTCCCAGTGGTTTAAGCATCTTTCCTTCCATACCTTCCAGGAAAAAGAGTGGGATAAACGTTATAATGATTATGATGGTAGCATTAAAAATTGAAGGTCTTATTTCTGTTGAAGCATTATATATTACCTTCAGGACAGGTTTTTTCCCGGGAGCTTTCTGAACGGCATTCCTGCGCAAATGCTTATAAACGTTCTCCACATCTATAATGGCATCGTCAACAAGTGAACCAATGGCTATTGCCATTCCGCCAAGGCTCATGGTGTTAATGGTATAACCCATTAGCCTCAGTGTAAGTATTGTGAATAGAAGTGAGAGTGGTATTGCAAGGAGAGATATGACCGTAGTACGCGCATTCAGGAGGAACACAAAGAGGACTATTATGACAAACACACCTCCTTCGATTAAAGCACGCAGCACATTCCTTACGGAGGTATTTATGAAGTCAGCCTGGTTATATATATCGCTGTGTATCCTTATTTCCCTGGTTGTATTTGCCTCTATTTCCTTAATGGTCTTACGTATTTCTTCAGACAGTTTTACCGTATTTATGCCCGGTTGCTTCACTATATTAACCAGTACAGCGTCTCTAGCATTGTATGAGCCGGCACCTATCGCAGGAGCCGGACCTGTCCTTACCTCTGCCACATCTTTTATTCTTACCGGCAGGCCTTTATATATTTTTACAACTGTATTACCTATTTCATCAGTACTGGTAGTCCTGGCTAATCCCCTGACGTTATATATGTTCCCATACTGGTTTATGAATCCACCTGTTGAATTCATGTTCAGGTTTTGGCATGTTGTTTCAAGCTCGGCCATGCCAACATCATAGAATTTCATTTTATAAGGATCGGCCAGCACCTGGTATTCCATATAATCGCCTCCTATTATTGTAACCTGGGCAACACCTGGTACAGACAGTAATCTCGGGCGCAGGTTCCATTCGGCGAATGTTCTCAGGTCCATATCACTCACCGTATCTGATTCAATGCCGAGTATCATCATTTCACCCAGGAGTGATGACTGTGGGGCAAGCAAGGGTTTATTTACCCCCGTGGGTAATTCTTCATTGACCTGAATTATCCTTTCTGTAACAGTCTGGCGGGCATGATATATATCTGTCTTCCAGTTGAATTCAACCCATACAATGGAGAATCCCATCGATGAACTTGATCTGACCCTCCTTATGCCTGTTGATCCGTTTACGGCCGTTTCTATGGGGAAAGTTACCAGCCTTTCCACTTCCTGTGGTGCCATACCCGGTGCTTGTGTCATGATTACCACTGTGGGTGCAGTCAGTTCCGGAAACACATCAATATCCATATTACTGACCACATACATGCCCGAAATAAGCAAGAGAATTGCGCCTATTACTATTGTAAGCCTGTTTCTCAGTGAGAAGTCTATTATCCTATTCAGCATGATTTCCTGTTTAATGGTTATGACCGCTGTGTGCAGGCAGGGTAGATTCCTGCAATGATAGCTTAAGGCGGTAGGTATTTTCTGTTACTATCCTGTCACCTTCTTCAAGACCCTTGATTATCCGGGTTACCTTACCATCGGTCTGGCCTGTGGTGATAAATGTTTTCTCAAAATCACCATCTTTCAGCTCACGGAAGACATACTTTTTATCGTATTCTTCCATTAGAGCTGTATTCGGTATGATCAGCGCATCTTTTATTTCCTTACCGATAAGCCATACATCTGCAAAGGTTCCCGGTATCAACTCATCGTCATAGTCAATCCTGAAGTAAACAGGTACGTAATATGAATTTTTTCCCGTACTTCTCCCATAAGAAACAATCTCACCATTCATTTCATCAGTTGAAAATATCCGGGGACTGTAAGCTGTAGCAAAATTCGCTTTCCTTATTTTTTCAAATACATCCAGGTCGGCAGGAGGAATATCTGCTTTGAGTACCAGATTACTTTCAATAATGATCGATGCAATTTTGTCTCCCGTACTAACCATTTGTCCTTCAGTTATATACAGCTCGTTTATATATCCCTCAGCAGATGATGAGATAATATTACCTTCATCACTGATGGTATTCAATATGTTCTCATAAGCAGTCCTGGCTTTTTCATATGCCAGTTTGTATTCAAGATAGTGCTCCCTGGTAATAAGCTTGTCAGAGATAAGTTTATCCGCTCTTTCAAAGTTTTCCCTGGCTGAAAGATATTCTGCCTTTGTTTCCTGGTAATATACATCAGGGTTAGATTCAGTAATATTATTACCTGTAACAGCACACAATTGCTGACCATTTTTGACTTTTACTCCCGGGTAAAGTAATTGGCCGGTAAAACTTATAATGCCCGGAGCAGGTGATATTATTAATATCTCATCTTTCATGTCAGGCAGGATCTGTCCGCTTGTCCTGTAAACGAAGCTGAATTCGGATGTAGTAACCGTGCTTATTTTGTAGATTTCGTTTTCATGATCATGATCTTGCTCATGATCATTTTCTATTTGCTGTACCTGCGGATGATCTTCATCCTGATGTTCATGGCTTCCTGTAGATGTATCATTGCATGAAACCATTAGGGTGAGACAGGTTATGGATAATAAAACCAGAATAGATCTCATATTTGTGGTTTTTGAGTTTTTAAAGTAAGGCGCCTGCCTTATTCAAGGCAAACAGTGATGGTCTAAAATGATGAATTTCAAGGTTGGATCATGCAGTGGGGGGTGCTCTCAGAGGCATAAGTGAATATGCCGGTTTAATGATGCTGCACGACGAGCCTGCATTTATGTATTGATTATCAGCTTCTGCAGGGGACATGTTGTGATATTCGTCCTCATGAATGAATACCTGATCGATGTCGGTCTGATGCATCAGTTCAGCTGCAAAATGACATACCAGCCCTTTTTGCTTATCATTACCCGGGATACTTTTTATGAGGAGCTTGTAATGTGAGGTGATCTCAGAATCACTTCTGTCTTCTGATGTATGATGACAGATATGAGTACAGCCGGCAGCCCTGTGGTCATGATGGTTATGTGGTATTATCCCGTGAAGGAAGATAACCGACCATGCCAGCAACAATAATGATGTTTTAAATTTTAAAGCTTTCCTCACGGCTGAAATTTGAGCAAATTTAATAAAAAATGAGTTAATACTACCATTTAGGATAAGATCAATCTACACATAACCAATAATATAAACTGTTGATTTTTTCTTAATTAAAATAAATGTTTCGTTATACTGTTTTTTTTACATTTGTTTGATATTCACATATCCAAAAATACCTTATGGCACAAGACATTCATTTGAAAGCAGCTGATAATATCAGGCTTCTCTCCATGGCCATGGTGGAAAACGCTAAATCAGGACATCCCGGTGGAGCAATGGGAGGGGCAGATTTCATTCACATACTTTACTCTGAATACATGAGATTTGACCCGGATGATCCGGGATGGATCCACCGCGACAGGTTTTTCCTTGACCCCGGCCATATGTCACCCATGCTCTATTCCGTGCTTGCCTTATACGGGATCATTTCAATAGATGATATCAAGAATTTCAGGCAATGGGGAAGCCCAACGCCTGGTCATCCCGAGGCTGATTTCAGCAGGGGTATAGAGAACACTTCAGGTCCTCTGGGTCAGGGGCACACCAATGCTGTAGGTGCTGCCATTACAGGGAAATTCATGGAGCAACGCTTTGGAGAATGGATGTCGCATACCATATTCACATATATATCTGACGGAGGCATACAGGAAGAAATATCGCAGGGAGCAGGTAGGATAGCCGGTCACCTGGGGCTGGGTAACCTGGTTATGTTCTATGACAGTAATGATATACAGCTGTCAACTGAGACAAACGTTGTTACCTCAGAAGATACGGCAGCCAAATATAAGTCATGGGGCTGGCATGTAGTAAGCATAGACGGACATAATCATTCGGATATACGTAAAGCTCTTGATTTGTCTATGAAAGAGAAGGAGCGGCCGAGTATTATTATTGGAAAGACTATAATGGGCAAGGGGCTTATTGACGAGCAGGGTAATTCATTTGAGGGAAAGACATCAACCCATGGCCAGCCGGTAAGTAAAGCGGGTGCATCTTTTGAAAAATCGATACGAAACCTGGGAGGTGATCCTGAAGACCCTTTTAATGTTTTTGATGAGGTAAAAGACCTGTATAAGAATATAATAAGGAAGAAGAAAGATCAGGTGGAAGAGTTCAGGAAAGAAGATAAAGACTGGTCTGCAGCCAATCCCGTACTCGCTGAGAAATTGAAGTTTTTCTTTTCGGGCAAGGCTCCTGAATTAGATCACTCCGGGATAGTGCAGAAAGAAGGAATAGCTACCAGGGCTGCATCATCGGCAGTACTTTCATTTTATGCCGACAGGATTGAGAATATGATAGTGTCATCTGCCGACCTGGCCAATTCAGACAAGACAGATGGCTTTCTTAAAAAAACAAGAGTGTTCAGCAGGGGAGATTTTTCAGGACAGTTTCTGCAGGCAGGTGTATCGGAACTTACCCTGGCGACACTGATGAACGGGATGGCCCTGCACGGAGGGGTGATACCCGTTTGCGGTACTTTCTTCGTGTTCTCCGATTTTATGAAGCCTGCCGCGAGACTCGCTGCTTTGATGGGATTGCCAGTAAAGTATGTATGGTCGCACGATGCTTTCAGGGTGGGGGAGGATGGGCCCACACATCAGCCTGTTGAGCAGGAGGCCCAGATAAGGTTGCTCGAGCATCTTAAAAACCATTCTGGAAAGAGCAGCATGCTGGTGCTCAGGCCCGCTGATGCCGCCGAAACAACGGTATGCTGGCAAATGGCACTTGAAAATACTGAAACACCAACGGCGCTTATCCTTTCAAGGCAGAATATTAGTGACCTGCCCTCGGAAGGAAGCAGGTATGAAGATGCGAAAAGCGCGAGGAAAGGTGCTTATATAGTTACAGACAGTAAAGGGAAACCGGATGTTATCCTACTGGCAAGTGGTTCAGAAGTAAGTACTCTTGTTGCAGGTGCAGTATGGTTGAAGGAAAGGGAAAATATGAAGGTAAGGATAGTGTCTGTTCCTTCGGAAGGCTTGTTCAGGCGACAGGATAAAGAATACCAGGATGAGGTACTACCCATTGGTGTGCCGCGATTCGGACTAACGGCAGGCCTGCCGGTAACCCTGGCAGGGCTGGTTGGTGAGAATGGAAAAATATGGGGACTTGAGCAATTCGGTTACTCGGCACCATATAAGGTTCTTGATGAGAAATTCGGTTTTACTGCCGAAAATGTGTACAGGCAGGTTATTGATATGCTGGGGTGATGAATGTTGATAAGGTTGATTAAGGGCAGGGAAAGAGGAAGGGGAGATTTGAAATTCAGGAGGGTGGAAATTTTAGATTACTGTAAATAAAATCGAAAATTTCGTCGGTTTCGGTTGATTGTGGCAAAGCTGCTTTTATTTTTTCGAGATAATGTCGTTCCCTTATTATTTCAAGGCTTGCTTCAAAATTGATATCAAAGATCCATCCAGCCTGGAGCATCTTGAAATCATTCAGGTTCTGAACATCTTTCATGTTAACGGCCTTCTTATTCCTTATGGCTTCCAGCACTTTTTCTGAAATACCCGGTGTATCAGGCAATTCAAGTTCGAGACCCGTATTTATTTTTCTGTTTTTCCTGTGGTAATAATCTGTTACTACTTTCCAGATATCCAGCTTATCTGCATCACGAAGAAGCCTGGAATAGAACAGGCAGGTTTCTGTTTCCTCAGGAGGTAGTGAAACATGGTTATGATACTTAATTGATCTTTTTACAAGGTCCTGGATTGTATAATCCAGATTTTTTAAAACGCCATTTTTTTCCAGTATCTGGATACCCAGCTCGGCATGATTCACCGACTTTCCATCCTTGAAAGTTCCGTACCGGGCATACTGCTCAAAACGGCCTGCGTCATGCAATAGTGCAATTATTTCAGCCAGCCTCAATTCATCACTTCTTAATCCCAGTTTGCTACCGATAAAAATAATATTCTCACATACCCGCCTGGTATGATCTTTCTTCAATTCAATATTCTCCTGTATCCCGGGGTCATATTTTTTAAAGACTCCGATATACTCCGCTAACCACTTCTTTATGTCTTCCAGGGTTTCCTTGCTGACTTTAATTTTCATATGCATAGTACCTGTTTTCCCTGCCTTCGATTATATTCAATTTTCTTTTACTCCTATTCCCGGACCGTCGGGCATAATCCAGTGACCGTCATGGAACCTTGCACCCCGGAACGGATCATTGCTTATAAGCAGGGACCCGTCAAGGTCGAGCCATCTTGCCAGGGGTTGCAGTTGAACGGCGGCACTTATGGCTACAGATGATGCTATCATGCAGCCAATCATTATGTCCAGGTTAAAAGCCTGCGCTATAATTGCCATCCTGAATGCTTCCTGAATGCCACCTGATTTCATCAGTTTTATATTTATCCCGTCATAGGCTTCAGCAACAGGCATTATGTCTTTAGACGTATTTACTGCTTCATCGGCAATGATTGGTATTGGTGACCTTTCCTTTAACCACCTCGTTTCTTCGATCATTCTTACGGGCAGTGGTTGTTCAACAAGCTCAACACCATTAGCTGCCAGCCACTCAATCATTCTTATGGCCTCTTCTTTATCTGGCCATCCCTCGTTAATATCAACCCGTATAGGTTTGTCTGTGACTTTACGAATGGTTTCAATTATTCCCCTGTCATTTATGTTTGTCAATTTTACTTTAAGGATTTTATAAGGTTGGGCTTCCCGGACTTTTTGCTTCAATATTTCAGGTTTGTCAAATCCTATGGAGAATGAGGTATCCACATATTTGTCAGGATCAAGTCCAAATAACCTGTGAACGGGAATATCCATTTTTTTCCCCAGCCAGTCGAACAGGGCAATGTCGAGGGCTGCTTTAGCAGGCGATACATTTTCGATTACCTGGTTGACTTTGGCTGGTAATTCTGAAAATTCAAATGGATCGGCTTCAAGGTAGACGGGAATGATTTTTTCCAGTTCTTCAATTGTCCTTTCAGCATTCTGTCCGGCCCCTGTCATATGAGATGCTTCACCTATACCAGTGATTCCGTCTTTTTCATAATAGACAAATACATCCTCCTT
>CAZSJH010000025.1:0-20294 GCA_964607105.1 uncultured Rikenellaceae bacterium
AAGGCAGGGAAGAAGTTGAAACACTTAAATGGGAAAACTCGGCAAAGAATGTCAGAAGTGTATATCTGGATGCCTTAAATTAAGTAATTATATAAGTATAGATATGAAAGGAGTTTGTCTGTTTTTTGAATTACATCAACCACTTAGATTAAGGAGGTACCGTTTTTTTGATATAGGGAATGATCATTATTACTATGATGATTATACCAATGAGACAATTCTAAGGAGCGTTTCTGAAAATTGTTACCTCCCTGCAAACAGGATACTGCTCGATCTCATAAAAAAGCATAAGGATAGATTTAAAGTATCCTTTTCGCTGACTGGAGTGCTTATTGAACAACTCCAGACTTATGCTCCAGAGGTACTGGATTCATTCAGGGAGCTTGCCGCAACCGGACAGGTCGAATTCCTGGCTGAAACATATTCTCATTCCCTTGCCTGTCTGGGTAGCAGGGATGAATTTACAGAACAGGTTGCCCGGCACAGTAAAATAATACAGGAATGCTTGGGGGTCAAACCGGTATCATTCAGGAATACTGAAATGGTATATTCAGACCTGATAGGTAGCTGGGTTGCAGATATGGGTTTCTCGGCCATGCTCACTGAAGGGGCTAAGCATATACTGGGATGGAGGAGCCCTGATTTCCTATATTGCAATAATATTAATCCGAAACTGAAAGTATTATTAAGAAACTTCCAGCTGAGCGATGACATTGCTTTCAGATTCGGCAACAGGGATTGGAGTGAATGGCCTCTTACAGCTGAAAAATTTGCACTGTGGATGAAGAAAAGAGAAAAGGATGCCGAACTAATAAACCTGTTTATTGATTATGAAACATTCGGGGAGCATCAAAAAGCTGAAACAGGAATTTTTAATTTTCTTGAAGCTCTGCCGGATGCAATAATGAAGAAAACAAATTTCAACTTTATGACACCTGCGGAGGTGGCAAATGAATTTCAGCCGGTATCTGCCATTAAAGTGCCTAACCCCATATCATGGGCCGATGAAGAAAGGGATCTGACAGCCTGGCTGGGAAACGACCTGCAGGATGCTGCATTTGATAAGCTTTATTCACTTAACGAAAAAGTTAACGGTTGCAACGATGAAGAGATCAGAAAAGACTGGGAATTCCTGCAAGTTAGCGACCATTTTTACTATATGTGTACCAAGTTCTTTTCGGATGGTGCAGTACATCAGTACTTTAATCCTTACGAATCACCATATGACGCCTTTATGAATTATATGAATGTTCTTAGTGATTTTGAATTACGTATGGATTCAGTCTGTCCTGAACAATCAGAAAAGTTAGAGGTAATAAACCTCAGGAATAAAGTTGAACAGATAGAGGGAGAGTTAAATGAACGTGAAAAAGAAATACGTACCCTGCGTGCGAAAATAAAATCCATAACGGTATCCACAACTAAAACAGATTCGGCCAGATCAAGCAGGACTGAAAAAAGCAAAGACAGGGTTCAGCAAAAAAAAATAACGAAAGTAAAAACTTCTTAAAAAAAAACGATTAAACCTAAAACTAAAAAGAAATAAGAAGAATGATGAATGGACCAGAAATGATTGATCTTCTGTTTGAAACCAGTTGGGAAATTTGTAATAAGGTTGGAGGAATACACACTGTAATATCTACAAAAGCGCTCAATATAATAAATGAGCTGGGCGACAGGTATATATTAATAGGGCCTGATGTATGGAGAGATGAGGGAGAAAATCCTGAGTTTATCCCCGACAACAGTCTTTTCAGTGGCTGGCAGGAGAAAGCTAAAAATGAAGGTCTGAGGGTTAGGACAGGCAGGTGGAATATATCAGCAAAACCAATTGTAATACTTGTCGATTTCACCCATTACTTCAATGAAAAAAATGAAATATTTGCCAAACTATGGGAACAATATAAACTGGACAGCCTTTCCGGGGAATGGGATTATGTAGAACCTGCCCTTTTCGGATATGCTGCCGGGAAAGTGGTTGAGAGTTTTACAGGATATTACCATGAATACCAGGATATAGTTGCACAGTTTCATGAATGGATGACCGGTGTAGGAATACTATATCTTAAAGAAAATGCACCGTGGGTAAGTACATCCTTTACAACACATGCCACCGTTCTGGGAAGGACAATAGCAGGGAATAACCGCCCTTTGTACAGTAAACTTAAAGACTATAACCCACAACAGGTAGCACGCGAATTCAATGTTGTGGCCAAGCGTTCGCTTGAAAAGACTGCAGCTCATGCGTCAGATGTATTCACCACCGTAAGTGAAATAACCTCAAAAGAATGCTCAGCCTTCCTTGAAAAAGATGTTGACATTGTAACACCTAACGGCTTTGAGGATATCTTTGTCCCGGGCAAAGAAGAGTATGATACAAAGAGAAAGGAAGCCAGGGAAGTATTGCTTAATGCCGCACGTATAATTTCAGACAGGGAGCTGGCCGACGATTCGATGCTGGTAGCCACTTCAGGTAGATATGAATATCATAACAAAGGAATAGACATCTTTATCGAATCCCTGGCAAAGGTGGATAGGGAGATAGGATCTGAAAGGAATATTGTGGCTTTTATAATGGTTCCCGCTTACCATAAGGGACCCAGGAAGGACATAGCAGATTATCTTAATGGAGTGACAAAAAATATCCCCTCAGGAGAGAATTACCTTTCACATGGATTACATGACCGTGAAAATGACCCTGTTATAAGTGCTCTGGAGAATAATAAATTAAGGAATGGCCCTGATAATAATGTCGTTGCTATTTTTGTGCCTTCATACCTGAATGGTAATGATGGCATCTTCAACAAATCATATTATGACCTTCTTATAGGTTTTGACCTCACGGTCTTTCCTTCATATTATGAACCCTGGGGATATACTCCGCTTGAAAGCTTAATGTTCTCAATTCCTACGGTGACCACAACACTTGCAGGCTTTGGTTTGTGGGTCAAGAATCATTATCCCGATCATGGTGCCGGTATATCTGTTATTGAGAGAAATGATACTAACCGTGAGCAGGCGGCAAATGATATAAGTGAATATATCCTGAGATTGTACGGGTATGATGATGGCCAGATTAGGGAGGTAAGAGAAGAGGCTTACACTGTATCAAGGACAGCCAACTGGAACAAGCTTGTTGAATATTATTTCGAGGCATATACAATAGCTCTTGAGAGATCTAAGAAAAGAAGGGATGAACCCCGGGAACTTTCGGAAGTATTGCTCAGGAAAGATATCGTGGCCCGCAAGCCCCATGAGGTACCTGTATGGAAAGATATTTATATTCAGTCAGATGTTCCTAAACGCCTCTCGGTTCTAAAGGAACTGGCCTGTAACCTGTGGTGGTCGTGGAATGATGGAGCACAAAATATTTTCAGGAGGATAGATCCTACTTTATGGGAGGAAACGAAACATAACCCCTGCGTGTTGATTGAAAGGGTCGATTATAAAAGATTGAAGGTACTTACCGAAGATGAGGAGTTTATTGCTGACCTCGACAGTGTTTACAGGGAATTCAGGGAATACATGGACAGGCCTGTTGATTCTAATTCCCCACAGGTTGCATATTTTAGCATGGAGTTTGGTATACATCATTCCCTGAAAACATATTCCGGAGGTCTTGGCATGCTAGCCGGTGATTATCTTAAGGAAGCCAGCGACTCCAACTATAATATGGTTGGAGTGGGCCTGTTGTACAGGTATGGTTATTTCAGGCAACAGATAGGACCTAAAGGGCAGCAGATGGTGGTGAATGAGGCAGAGGATTTCTCACAGCTTCCCGTAATTCCTGTTGAGGATGAGGAAGGTAAACAGATCAAGATATCTCTTGTCTGGCCGGGACGTACGGTTAAAGCACGTATATGGGAAGCAAAAGTAGGGAAGGTAAGGTTATTCCTGCTGGATACAGATTTTGATGAGAATAGCCATGAAGACAAGGAGGTTACCCACCATCTTTACGGCGGAGATATTGAGAACAGGCTTAAGCAAGAGCTCATCCTGGGAATAGGAGGCATTAGGGCTCTCAGGACTATTGGACTGAAGCCCAACATTTATCATAGCAACGAAGGGCACTCTGCATTTATTGGACTGGAACGACTGAGGTACTTGATGGAAAAGCGCCATCTTACCTTTGATGAAGCTCTTGAAGCAATAAGGTCCTCGACACTTTTTACAACACATACCCCCGTGCCTGCAGGACATGACTCATTTGAAGAAGGATTGCTGAGGAAATATATTTCACACTATCCGGAAAGACTCAAGATAACCTGGGAGCGCTTGATGAAACTGGGTAGGGCCTATAATGACACTTTGGGTAAGTTTAACATGAGCTACCTGGCTGCACGTATGTCACAGGAGATTAATGGGGTAAGCAAACTGCACGGTGAAGTCAGCCGCAAGATGTTCAACGTGCTATGGCCGGGATACCTTGAGGAGGAATTATTCATAGGACATGTAACTAACGGTGTTCATTATCCTACATGGCTTCATAATCGCTGGAAAAAACTATACCGCGAAATTACCGGGGACAGGCATTTTGACCAGACAGACAAATCAAAATGGGAAACACTATATTCAGTTCCCGACAAGGATATATATGAAATAAAGAATTTATTGAAGCAGAACCTGTTTGAATGGATACGCAAAAGGATACAGATGGATATGATGAACAAAAGAGTAAGCCCCAGGAGGCTTATCAATATCAGTAATCATCTTAATCCCGATGCCCTCACAATAGGTTTTGCGCGCAGGTTTGCAACCTACAAGAGGGCAACGCTTCTGTTTAAAGATCTTAATCGCCTCAATGAAATTGTAAACGATCCGGATAAACCGGTACAATTTATTTTCGCCGGCAAGGCGCATCCCCATGATGGTGGCGGCCAGAGCCTCATTGAACGTATAAATGAGGTTTCGCGTATGCCTGAGTTTGAGGGCAAGATAATTTTCCTGGAGAATTATGATATGGAAATGTCGAAGCAGCTGGTAAGCGGGGTCGATATATGGTTGAATACACCTACAAGGCCTCTTGAAGCATCAGGTACCAGTGGCGAAAAGGGAGTGATGAATGGCACAATACATTTCAGTGTACTTGATGGATGGTGGGTTGAAGGCTACAGGGCATATGCCGGATTCGCACTTCCGCTGAAGCGAACCTTTGCAAACCAGGACCTGCAGGATGATGTGGATGCCGAAACTATTTACAATATGCTGGAATATGAAATTGTTCCTGCTTATTACGAGAGGGATGAACAGGGTGTTCCTGTTGAATGGATAAGCTATATCAAAAACTCAATGGTACAGGTTGCGCAGCAGTTTACAATGAAGAGGATGATAGACGACTATTTTGATACTTATTATATGAAGCTGTGGGAAAGGTCAAAGTTGCTTAAAGAAGATAATTATGCAAAAGCAATTGCATTGGCAACCTGGAAAAACTGGATGGCTACCGAATGGAATAAACTTGAGATACTTACGTACAGCTTTGAAAAACCCGGCGAGAATATCTATAAGGCAGGGGTTAGCTATAAGGGAGACGTGATGTTGAACGTTAATGGTATTCCACCTGAAAATATTGGGGTTGAGTTTATAATCACACATATGACCCAGAGTGGTGATTACGAATTTATATCCAAATATGACCTGGATTATATAAGCTCCAAGAATGGCAGGTCACTATACCGGCTCGAGATGACACCTGAAAAGGCAGGGACATTTTTCTATGGTCTGAGGTTATACCCGAAGAATGATGATTTGCCACACCGCCAGGATTTTTACCTGCTTAAATGGATTGATTGATACGCCTTAATGGTGCCATTTTATATATTATGGCTGTCCTTGACGGCAGGTAAAGGCTTACTCTGAGGGGAGCATTCAACTTCTCCCCGGGAGCCCTTGATGATATATATATCATATCCCTGTCAATACGATCATATCCACCGAATTCCTTCCGGTCAGTATCAAAAACAATGATGAATCTTCCGGTAACGGGAAGCTTGTAGTCAGTAAAAGAAATGGATGGGTGGAAGTTAAAGACGAGCAGGTAGTTACCCCTCTTGAAAGCAAGGATATTATCTGTATTATGGCTGTACACCTTTTCTGTAAGCTCATTTGAGAGCAGGTTGATATCTTTTATAAAACCAAGCATACCAATATCAAAATCATTAAGAAAATGATATTTCAGGTCATCACGGTCGGCCAGGCTCCATTGTCTTCTGGCATATTTATAACTCCAGTTGTTCCCTTCTCTCGGAAAATCAATCCATTCAGGATGGCCAAATTCATTACCCATGAAGTTGAGGTAAGCACCATTGGCTGTTGAGATGGTTATAAGCCTGATGATTTTGTGCAGGGCTATTGCCCTGTCGATATTAAGGCTTTCGATATGCTTACTCATATTGAAATACATCTCTGCATCTGCAAGCCTGAATATCAATGTTTTATCCCCCACCAGTGCCTGGTCATGTGATTCACAGTATGATACTGTTTTCTCTTCAGCCCTGTGTGATGTGAGCTCATGGAACAGACCGTCCATATTCCATTCCTCGTCTTTCTGTTCCTTGATAAGTTTGATCCAGTAATCGGGTATGCCCATTGCCAGTCTCAGGTCGAAACCGCTTCCACCCGAGTCAATATTACAGGCAACCCCCGGCATTCCACTCATTTCTTCGGCAATGCTGATGGCCGATGGCTTGATTGTATGTACGAGCTTATTGGCCAGTTTAAGGTATATGAGAGCATCATCATCCTGCCCTCCATCGAAATACATATCATAGGATGTAAAATTTCTCTCCAGTCCATGGTCGTAGTATATCATACTTGTTACACCATCAAACCTGAACCCGTCTATCTTGTATTCCTCCATCCAGTATCTGATGTTTGATAAAAGGAAATGTATGACATGATCCTTCCCGTAGTCAAAACAAAGAGAGTTCCATGCAACATGCATCCGTCTTTCATTTGAATGGAAATACTGCCCGGGATTACCGTCAAATAAACCCAGTCCTTCGTTTATATTACTTACAGAATGCGAATGTACCAGGTCTATAATAACTGCCAGTCCAAGCCTGTGAGTTTCATCAACCAGAGCCTTGAGGTCGTCGGGGCTACCAAAGCGGGAGGATACTGCGAAGAAATTTGAGACGTGATAACCAAAAGAACCATAATAGGGATGCTCCTGTATGGCCATTAACTGAATTGTATTATACCCGTTCCTTGCTATCCGGGGTAGTATGTTTTGCCTGAACTCATCAAATGTTGATATTTTTTCCTCTTCAGAGGACATGCCTACATGACATTCATATATAATAGGATGTTCTATACCAGGCACAAAATCAGAGTATTTCCACCTGAATTTTTTCTCGGGCATCCAGTGCCGGCAGGAAAATATTTTTGTTTCCTCATCCTGTACAAGTGTCTTTGCATATGAAGGTATTCTCTCTCCGGATCCCCCTTCCCAGTGTATCGAAAGCTTATAGAGGTCACCATGTTTAATGCTTTCGGGTGCCATTACAATTTCCCAGTCACCTTCTTTGTTAATCCTTTTCAGGGCAAATTCCTGCCTCTCCTCCCAGTTATTAAAATTGCCTATGATGTATATCGACTTTGCATTTGGTGCCCATTCCCTGAAAACAAGTGAATTGTCGTATGCATGCATACCATAATAATGGTGCCCTGAGGCAAAGGCTGCAAGATCAGTCCCACCGGCGATTTTTCTTAGTTTTTGCTCGTAAGCATTATGCCTGTCCCTCAGTATCCTCTGGTAGGGTTCAAGCCATGGGTCGTTGAGAAAAAATTCACTTTCTTTCATTCATATAATTACTTTATTCCTTTCTCCAGGTGAAATCACCCTTAGCTATGCTCCAATCATTTCCGAAGAAACCGGCACATTCCACTGTATCAAATTCATCCTTCCCTTCCGGCATCCGGAATACGGTAAGATCGGGGAATGCAGGGCCGGCTATGAAATACTGGTTAGGATAAGCTGCCTTCATCCCTTTTAAACCAGTGCCTGCTATAACTCCAACAGAGTTATAATCAGATCCATCAACAGGTCTGATAAAGTAGCAAGCAATATCATCTCCTGATATTTTCCTGTCACCAATAACAATACTGTTGTTGAATACCTGGACAGGGCTTTCCTGAAGAAGCATTTTCCAGGCAAGGTTATTATCGGCATTTCCATACAGGATAACATTTCTTCCTTCGAAACCTCCATCCCGGAATTGACTGTCTGTGACTATTTCAACTGAGCCGTTTCCCCTGTATGAAAACGTTTCAGCGTCAAACCTGGCTTTAAGATAATTCCAGCGGTCCTCTTCCCTGCTTCCTTTTGTTCCGTAGACAAATACCATGTTATTCCTGAAAGCATCTTTGAAACCACCGTATCTCTGAGGACCTTTTTCTCCTGTTTCCGGCCTGGACGAGTGTAACCACTTGCCATCACTGAATTTTAAGTACTGGCATTCGTCTGTATTTACCTCATTAATTAGCACTTCCTGTCCGTCAATCTCTGCAGTAAGGGGTAACTTAATGCCCATATCCATGAGTCTTATACCCATGCAAAGAATATTGTCAGTTTTAATTATAAGTTGCAGCGAATCATTAGATATGCTTGATTCAATACTGCTTATTTCAAATGGTCTAATTTGCTGGTGTATGCTTATCCAGTTTGAAGAAGCGGAAACACCCGGGCTCGCGGTATAAAATTCCAGCTTCTTTACTTCAGCCGGCAAGGGTATACTGTGAAGTTTGAAATAATCAAATATTGGTGGCCAATCCATCGAGATATCTCCATACCAGTGAGTTCCCCCGGGGTATTCGTAATAGGTAAAATCAGGATGGAATTCCCCCAGTTTACGTCGCATCAGGCGGGCCTGTTCAACGCTTACAGTAGGATCAGAATCGCCGTGGTATATATAAACACCATGATGAATGTAGTTCCGTGCAATTTTGAGCGTCCGGCTTGGATTGCCGGCCTTTGAAAACATTTGTGACATTTCTCCCCTTTGTTCACTAACGGGTGTTCTTATTGCATAGTTCAGCAGGTCAGGATAGCCTGCGCATGGAGCTATGGCTGCGAATTTATCAGGGTATGTAGCACCAAGGTACCATGTTCCATGCCCTCCCATAGAGTGTCCTGTAAGGAATGTTTCTTCAGGACTTGTTTCAAATAGTCCTTGTCCTTCCTCCAGCACTTCAAGTGCATCCAGTCTTCCCCAGTCTTCCCATGCAAACCCGAAAGGGCCCCTGTTTGTCGGGGCAACAATATGACCCCAGTTTTTAGGATCGTAAGTCCATGCCTGGTTCCTTGCCTGTACACCTGCACCATGAACCGATAGAAATAGAGCCTGTCCTTTTTCCATTGGCCTAGTGCCCGGTGTTACACTGTAATATTGCACACTACCGTCTATTTTACTTAAAAATGTGCGATCGTGATTGACAGCGAAAGGTTTAACTTTCATAACAAAGCGGTAATTATCATATAAAATACCCTTTTTCGAAAGCACCTCTATGAGCACATCCGCTTCTCCTTCATTGAGTCCTTCAGGCACCGGTATCCTGAAGTTCATTCTCCTGGATGCAAGTTTTTCAATAAGGGGTAACCCGGTGGTCATTTGAGTTCCCTGAACCGTGCATCTTATATTAAGCCCGTCTGCATATTTTTCGCTTACATTAATGAGTGTTACCCCGGCCCATTTGAATCCCGGTTCTTCAATAATAAGGTCGGGAAGAGTAAGATCTTTCTTTTTGATGATGATCTCCGAGCTTGGTTCTTCCAGTGATGCCCTTATCCTTGGATAACGGCCGTTAGTGAAATAGAACTGGTTAAGGCCTTTTTTCAGTAAAATGGGATGAAGTGAAAAGTTAAAATCATAGTGATCACCTTCCCTCGGCTCACCGTTAACGAAAACCATGGTATGGCCGCTAGCATTCAGAAGCATTATTTTTTCACCCGGGCTGTCATATTCAATATAAAGAGCCCCGCCCCTTAGTAGACCTGAATTGAAATACCCATCCTCATTTGCGGATATCTTAGTCCATACAGCATCCTCACCTTCAGGATTTTTTCCCGAGATCATACCTTCACGGGGTGGTTTGAACATATCATTGATTATCCTTTCAGCCTGCGGGTCATTAATGAAAGTATTCCTTCCATAAGAAACACCGTTTTGTATAACAAGACCTTCAGTAAGTTGTATGGAAGCAGCTTTTTCCTGGGCACAGGCAGGATATATCACCGGGCCAAGCAGGAGCAAAAAAAGATATTTTATTTTCATGCTATTATAAATAATTGTTATACAGCAAAATAATAAAGCATAAAAGTTTTCCTTATTGCTTTAAAGATAACAATTTCTGAACAGACCCGCTTAATTAATTTCAGGTTATCAGTGCCTTTATTATTTTTGCTGTCGTAAAAAATCTATTTTCATTGGAAAAGTATTTAGGCCATAAAGGTTTCAGATCGGATAAGCCTGTTGTCACACTGGGTATGTTCGATGGCGTTCACAGGGGACATCGTGCATTGCTGGATTCTGTGATAAGTAAAGCAAAATTAATCGGAGCCGACTCAGTAGTCATGACCCTTGATCCACATCCCCGGATAGTTTTATCAGGAAGCGGCAGTTCACTTCGCTTTCTGACCAGCCTGGATGAAAAGAGCCAGCTTATGGAAGAAGCAGGAATCGATAAACTGATAGTAATACCTTTTACATCTGAATTGAGCAGGATGCCGGCATGTGATTTTGTTAAGAAGTACCTTGTAGATATAATTGGCGCAAAACACCTTGTACTTGGGCATGATCATCATTTTGGTTACAGGGGCTATGGTAATGCAGTAACCATAAATGAATGTGCCTTTAGTTGTGGTTTTGGAGTGGAAAGGGTGAAAGCATTGAAAGATGGGGATAAAGTAATAAGTTCGACTACCATAAGGGAATTGTTGTCGGAAGGCTCACTTGCATTGGCAAACAAGCTGCTCGGGTATTCTTACCTTCTGAAGGGAAAGGTTGTGGAAGGGAAAAAGATTGGACGTTTGCTGGGATTCCCCACGGCAAATATCGACCCTGACTATTCGTTTAAACTTATTCCTGCTGATGGTGTATATGCAGTGGAAGTGATACTCGATACAGGTATTTATAAAGCCATGCTTTACATAGGTCCGCGCCCTACAATTGAAAGGGGAAAAAGCAAACGGACCATTGAAGTAAATATTTTCGATTTCAATGATGATATATATAGTAAGGATATCATGGTTAGTTTCAAACACCGTTTAAGAGGCGACAGGAAGTTCAGCTCCAGGGAGAAATTACTTGCCCAGATTGAGAAAGACAAAGCCGAGTCATTGCGCCTCTTATCACTGTAAATTTTGCCTTATGGGCTTATTTTTTGTATCTTTGCAAACCTAAAAAATCATAAATTATGTCAGTATTAATTGGAACATTACCATATAAGATAAAAGACATCAATCTGGCGGGATTTGGCAGGAAAGAAATTGAGATTGCCGAGAAGGAGATGCCCGGACTTATGGCTATAAGGAAGAAGTATTCAGCAGATAAACCTCTTGCCGGTGCACGTATAACAGGATCGCTTCATATGACAATACAGACTGCAGTATTGATTGAAACACTTGTCGATCTGGGTGCTGATGTGCGATGGTCCAGCTGTAATATTTTCTCCACCCAGGATCATGCTGCCGCTGCAATTGCAGAAAGGGGAATACCCGTCTTTGCATGGAAAGGCGAAACGCTGGATGAGTATTGGTGGTGCACTGCACAGGCACTTTCATTCCCCGGTGGGAAGGGGCCAAATCTTATTGTGGATGATGGGGGCGATGCCACACTTATGGTTCATAAGGGCTATTACGCCGAGGATGATCCTATAAAATTAGATGTTAAACCCGAAAGCCGGGAGGAAGGTATTGTTAATGAGACCCTGAAAAGTATCTTAAGCCAGGATCCCGAGAAATGGCATCGTATGATGAAAGAGCTCAAGGGTGTTTCCGAGGAAACCACAACTGGTGTTAACAGGTTGTACCAGAGAAATAAAGAAGGCACATTGCTCGCTCCTGCAATAAACGTGAACGATTCAGTTACAAAATCAAAGTTTGATAACCTTTACGGTTGCCGGGAGTCACTGGCCGACGGCATTAAACGTGCTACAGATGTGATGATAGCTGGTAAGGTTGTTGTTGTTTGCGGTTACGGAGATGTGGGTAAAGGTTGTGCACAGTCGATGAGATCATACGGTGCAAGGGTAATAATTACAGAAATTGATCCCATATGTGCATTGCAGGCTGCAATGGAAGGCTTTGAAGTGAGAACGGTTGAAGAAACACTGGGGATAGGTAATATCTACGTTACAGCTACAGGTAATACCGATGTGATTACGGTGCAGCATATGTCGAAAATGAAAGACCAGGCTATAGTATGCAATATTGGTCATTTCGATAATGAAATACAGGTCGACCTGCTTGAATCAACACCCGGAGTAGAGAAAATAAATATTAAACCACAGGTTGATGAATTCAAATTCCCTGACGGGCACTCAATATTTATGCTGGCTGAAGGAAGGCTTGTTAACCTTGGATGTGCAACAGGACATCCTTCCTTCGTTATGAGTAATTCTTTCAGTAACCAGACACTGGCACAGATCGACCTTTGGAATAATGAACACGAAATAGGTGTGTATACACTGCCCAAACATCTTGATGAAGAGGTTGCTCGGCTTCACCTGGGCCAGCTTGGAGTGAAGCTTACCACCCTTACCGAGAAGCAGTCAAAATACCTGGGCGTAAAACCTGAAGGTCCGTATAAGCCGGATCATTACAGATACTAATTAAGTTGAAAAAGTTGAAAAAGTTGAAAAAGTTGAAAATGAGTTCCTCCTTCGCCCTTCGGGCTTCGGCGGACGCAGTGAGAATGAGTTCATAAGGTATCGTAAGGTATCGTAAGGTATCGTACTACTCGGTTCATCATTAAGCTCCCTGCTCCCTGCCCTTTGCCCTCTGCTCTTTGCTCCCTGCTCCCTGCTCCCTGCTCCCTGCTCCCTGCTCCCTGCTCCCTGCTAATAGTTGGTTACATGTACAAACTGACCGGTAAAACTAGCCCTGTACATCTTGAGCGGGTATTTTGAGGGCCCTGAGGTGGGTGTACCGAAGCTTGGAAGGGCAAAAGTGCTTTTGCACACAGGACATTCAGCATAAATGCCATCAACATTAACAGCTATACTGCTGCCATCCAGCACATAATCATGGGGGCAGGTGCGGTCAAGGGCAATGAACTCATCAGCCTGGGCACGATAGACTATAATCCCGTTATCATCATAACCCGAAGCTTTGTAACCAAAATTGTTGGTACTGCTGTTTATTAATACATGATTGCCTATTGCATTCAGAGCAAAAAATTCAGGATCATTAAGATCAATATAAAAATCAACAAGAACATCGGGTATAACATCATTCGCTTCCTTGTTACACGAAGTGTGAAAAAGGGAAATGATACATATAAGAAAAAAAATACTTAAATTTGGTCTTAATCCCGGCATGATTAATTATTGTAACTCAAATATACGAACATTAGTTTTAACGTTTTAAAACAAATAATATTATAAGAGCTTTGTCTATGAAAAAGTACAGCGGGTTTTTAATAATTATCCTTGTTATGCTTATAAGCAGTGAAAGCTCTGCTGTGGCTCAAACATCTATATTCGACAGGTGGAAGGCACGGAAAACTGAAAAGAAGATAAGCGGGAGCAAACGAAAGGTGCAGAAGGAAAAAAAGATACGGGAACCACGGGCTGTAACCAAGGCAAAAAAGGAACAGGCGAAAAGAGAAGCTAATCTTAAAAATGATTATAAAAAGATAGTGGAAGAAAACAAGAAAAGGCACTTCGATATTCAATCTGAGGATGTACAGGAAAGAATGAAAGAGAATGAAAAGGAAATAAAGGCCAGAGAGAAAGAAAAGCGTAAGGCTGCGCGTAAGGCAGGAAGAAAAGCCAGGAAAAAATACAAAAATAACTAGGAACATGGAAGATTTAGGTGATATATTATTTTATGTTTTGGCAGCCGCTATTGCTATTATTGGCGCAATAATCAATAAAAAGAAAAAAAAGGCGGAAAGAACAGTGCCACAACCCGGAATGCCAGACGTGGAAGAAGAAACCAGCTATCAGGGTACTGAGAGAATAAAAGCCTCTACACAGTACGAGATGATTGATGAAGATTCATTGCAGACAGGAGCCTCAGCCTATGAGGGTACAATGATGAAACCTTCTGTAGAACAGACTTTTAAGATGGGAGCAGAATATGAAGGAGAATATTCTGAACCCATGGCAGATGATTTTGCATTGGAAGGTTCATCTGCAATAGATCTTAACATTTTACAAGATGAACGGGGAACAGAAGGTAAAATTTCACTCCCTGAGGAAAATTCAAGGGCAAGAAAGCTCATTGATGATTTTGATCTTTCAAAAGCAATAGTCTATTCAGAGATACTCAGACGAAAAGACTTTGTTTAGCAATTAATTAAGAGCTTTTTTTTAAGGTTTCCGGTCTCTTTATCAGAAAAATATTGTATATTTGCTTTATAAAGAGTTCCGATAAACCCGGGATTCTTTTGTTTTTATAATGTTTAAGAGTTAAGAAAATGTCGGATAAAGTATATTTGACAGAAGAAGGATTACATAAATTAAGAAGGGAGCTGGATGAACTGAGAAGTGTCCAGAGACCTGAAATATCCAAACAGATTGCCGATGCCAGGGATAAAGGCGACCTTGCAGAAAATGCCGAATATGCAGCTGCCAAGGAAGAACAGGGTATGCTTGAAGCTAAGATTGCTTCCCTTGAAGGCAAGATAGCCAATTCAAGGCTCATTGATGAGTCAAGAATTGATACATCATCTGTCCAGGTTCTAAATAAGGTTAAGATAAAAAATAAGAACAATGGTACTGTCATGGAATATACCCTGGTGCCCGAGCCTGAAGCTAACCTTAAAGAAGGAAAACTGGCTGTAAATTCACCCATAGCTAAAGGATTGCTGGGTAAAAAAGTTGGAGACGTGGTTGATGTTAAAGTACCTTCAGGGATTATAGCATTTGAAATAATCAATATTTCATTATAATTCATTCTTATCATGCCAAGTATTTTCACCAGAATAATAAAAGGGGAAATACCCTGCTATAAAATAGCTGAAGATGAAAATTTCTTCGCCTTCCTCGATATCAATCCCCTGAAAAAAGGACATACCCTGGTGGTACCAAAGAAGGAAGTGGATTATATTTTTGATCTTGAGAAAGATACACTTGCAGGGATGATGATATATTCACAGAAAATTGCCAGTGCAATAGAAAAAGTTATCCCTTGTAACAGGATTGGAGTAGTGGTTCTGGGGCTGGAAGTACCACATGCACATATACACCTTATTCCTATTGATTCAGAAGCTGATGTAAGGTTTTCGAACCCGAGGGTGAAGCTCACCGAAGAAGAGTTCAGTGATATTGCCGGGAGAATAAGAAGGGAAATTAAGTAATCTTTGTTATCCCGGTGACCTGCCTGCCGGCATTATCTGCCGGAGCTTATGCAAAAGGCCAGGTTCGAAAGGCTAAGGTGTGAACCGGAGAATGCCATAATTAATAATATGTCTCGCTGGAATAAAATTTTTCTTATTGTTGATGATTTTCTTTCACTATTGTTTCCCAGGCTATGCCAGGCCTGCGGTGAACCGCTGGTAAGAAATGAAAATATCATTTGTACTGCATGCATGCTTGAAATACCAAGGACAAATTATCACCTGGAAAGAGGTAACAGGCTTGAGCAGAGCTTTTATGGAAGGTGTTATATTGAAAAAGCTGCGGCATGGACTTATTACAGGCAGGGAGGTAAAGCACAGAAACTGGTGCACAGGCTTAAATATGGAGGGGTCAAACCAATTGGCCATTTCCTTGGCAGGCTTTACGGGAATATTATTAAGGAATCTGACTTTTGCAGTGATATAGATTGCATAACAGCCGTACCCTTACATCCTTCGAAGGAACGCAAAAGAGGTTTTAATCAAAGCAGCCTTATAGCAGAAGGAATGGCGATAGCACTCGACCTTCCTTTTAATGATAAGCTGCTTGGAAGGATAATGGCATCAGATACACAGACAAATAAGCACAGGTATGACAGGTGGAAAAATGTCGAAGGTATCTTCGCTGTGAATAATCCCGGTAAAATAGAGGGTAGGCATGTACTGCTCGTGGATGATGTCATTACAACCGGATCGACCATGGAGGCCTGTGCAGGTGAACTGTTGAAAATAAAAGGTGTAAAAGTATCAGTTGCTGCCATAGCAAGTGCTGAAAAGTAACAACACTATTTTACCCGGCCCGGGTTCTTCCGCATGTAGTCTTTCCACGAATTAAAACTTTTGTCAGATACCGGGCTGCTGCTCTGGTAAAAATGGCATAGAGCAGCGGCCAGGCCATCAGTGGCATCCAGGATAATATCTTTGTCATTGAATTTGAGAATATTCCCAAGCATTGCCGCTACCTGCTCCTTGGATGCTGCTCCCACACCAGTGATCGACATCTTTATCTTCCTGGGCGCATATTCGTATATCGGAACCGAGCGGTGCAGCGCAGCAGAGATAGATGCCCCCTGGGCTCTGCCAAGCTTGAGCATGGACTGTACATTCTTACCGTAAAAAGGGGCTTCTATGGCCATTTCGTCAGGTTTATATTCATCAATGAGACCCAGGGTACGCTCAAATATATGCTTAAGCTTGAGGTAATGATCATTGAATTTTTTAAGTTCGATTACACCCAGACTGATTATCTGTGGCTCTTTCTTTATTATCCCTATGGCCCCGTAACCGGTTACGCTGGTCCCAGGGTCAATACCCAGTATTATCCTGTCATAATCCATATTGTACTCCTTGTAACAAAGATACTGGAAAGATTAGTAAATGTTTAATCGTCCCGAAAAAGCTTGCTTTTTCGAGGATCCTCGAATCAAAGATTCGGGATTGAATTGTTAAATCGTTTAACCGGGTCTGGAATTCTTTTTCTCCCCTTCTCCCCTTCTCCCTGTTCTCTGGTAGACTATCCCGCCAACAATTAAGAGCAGCCCTAAGAATGTTGTTAAATAAATATGTTCCCCCAGAAAGATTGATATGAAGACAAGGGAGAGAAAGGGAGCCAGAAAGACAAGATTTGAGATTTTATCTGAGCTTTCTGCCAGCCTTAAAGCTTTAAGCCAGAGGTAAAAAGTTAAGCCCATCTCGAAAATACCAGTATAGACACCGGCCAGCAGTCCCTTGGTGCTTATGGCCTCGAAGCCCCCGGTAAAAACAAGATATATGGCTATATATATGGTGGAAATAAAGAAATTCAGCAATAATTTATTCGATTCATCTCTTTTATCCTTTAGGTTAAGGATAAAATACAGGGCCCAGAAAAGTGAGCTTCCCGCTGCCAGCAGAACACCTAGCCAGTCTGATTTTCCCGGATTAAAGGGCTGACCCTGGGATGAGACAAGATAGACACCGGCAAAAGATATAAAAAGGGCCAGGAAACTTCTTGCAGGTATTTTCTGCTTTAACATGGGAACGGAAAGAAAAACCAGGACAATTGGCCAGATCATATTAAGGGGTTGTGCCACCTGTGCCGGCAGGAGGGTATATGCTTTTAGCAATACAAGGTAATATACAAAAGGATTAAGGAGTCCCAGCAGGGCAGACATAAATATGTCGGCCGGGCTGAGCTTCAGTATATTCCTGAATTTTCCTTCGAGGATGCTTATTATGGCCAGTATCACTACTGCTGTGCATGATGCAATGAAAAGCAGCTGGCCCGTACTAAGCTCAGAGAGCGCAATCTTGAAGGCTGTGGCAATGGTAGACCAGAAGAGGACTGCCAGGGAGGCCAGTAAATATGATTTGCTCTTATCACTCATTTATCAGCGTGGTGCTCAGATGGATTTAAATCCTGTATATTTAACCAGGGCATCGGGTATTTTAATTCCGTCTTCTGTCTGGTTATTTTCAAGTATGGCAGCCAGTATCCTGGGAAGTGCCAGAGCAGAACCGTTGAGTGTATGTACCAGATTATTCACTTTTTCACCCTTTTCCCGGAAACGGCATTTAAGTCGGTTCGACTGAAAAGATTCAAAATTGGATACCGAGCTTACTTCAAGCCAACGCTCCTGTGCGGCTGAAAAAACTTCAAAATCGTAGGTCAGGGCAGAGGTGAATGATATGTCCCCGCCACATAGCCTCATGATACGATATGGCAGTTCCAGTTTTTTAACGAGCCCTTCAACATGCGTAAGCATCATATCCAGAGCGTCATAGGACTTATCAGGATGGGCAATAACCACTATCTCGACTTTATCGAACTGGTGCAGACGGTTAAGTCCCCTTACATGTGAGCCCCATGAGCCGGCTTCCCTTCGGAAACATGGTGTATAGGCAATATTCTTAATTGGCAGCTGCTCAGCCTCAAGTATTACATTGCGGTAAATATTGGTTACAGGTACCTCGGCGGTGGGTATAAGATAGAAATTATCCAGCTCTGTGTAGTACATCATCCCTTCCTTATCAGGGAGTTGCCCGGTACCAAAGCCTGAATCTTCATTAACCAGAATGGGAGGTAATACCTCGCTGAAGCCTGCTTTTTCACCCTCATCAAGAAAAAAACTGATAAGTGCTCTCTGCAGCCTGGCCCCTTTACCTTTATATACGGGGAAGCCAGCCCCTGTCAGTTTATTACCCAGTTCAAAATCTATTATATCATATTTCTTTGCCAGATCCCAGTGAGGTAAGGGATCTTTAATCAGCTCCGGAATTTTACCACCTTCTTTAACCTTCACATTATCTTCTTCGCTTCTTCCGGGAGCTACCAGTTCATTTGGAATATTAGGTACTTTTATCAGTTCTCCGTTCAGTTCCTCCAGTATGCTCCCAAGCAGGGAATTAAGCTTCCGGGTCTCTTCTTTAATTTTTACTGTTCTTTGTTTAGCCGATTCAGCTTCCTCTCTGCGACCCTGCTTGTACATCTGTCCTATCTCCTTTGATATGCTGTTAAGTTCAGACTGGAGGTTATCAGTTTTCTGCTGGGTTTCTCTTCTCTGATTATCAAGCTCCATGATCCTGGTGATTATACCCGAGGCATCGAAATTCTTTACCCTGAGGCGTTCGATTAGAAGCTGTTTATTCTCTCTGATAAAATTAAGGGTCAGCATATTAGTTCTTTTTGTACTATGGTTTCATGCAATGGGATAGCCCCGGGAGTAAAGATAAAAAAAACTCCTGATATAACTTTTCCTGGGAAAAGTATAACAGGAGTTGGATATTATATGGTAAGATTATCCTAGTTTTCCTGGGGCTTCACCGAGACATATGATTTGTTGTCCTTTTTTTTCTGGAATTCAACTACCCCGTCGACCAGAGCAAAGAGTGTATGGTCTTTTCCTACACCTACGTTTTCACCCGGATTGTGCTTCGTACCTCTCTGGCGTACTATAATATTGCCTGCCTTGGCAATATGGCCTCCATATAGTTTCACTCCAAGCCTTTTGCTTTCTGACTCTCGACCGTTCCTTGAACTACCTGCTCCTTTCTTGTGTGCCATGGTATATAGTTTTTAATGTTATCCTCGTTATTACTCCTTATCTTTCTTCTTGTCAGCATCACCTTTTGCTTTGGTGGCTGTTTTCGTTTTTGCAGTACCTGTTTTACCGGACGTTGTGGATTTTTTTGTAGCGGTGGTCTTCTTTTCTGAAGTCTTTGATGATGCTTTTTTTGCTGTTGCTGCCGGTTTTTTAGCAGTGCTTGTCTTTTTAACTGCAGCAGTCTTCTTTTCAGCCGGTTTTTTCTCAACGGAGGCTTTTGAGGCTGCAGATTTACTGCTGGTTGTTTTTCTTGCCGAGGTGGTTTTTTCTTCCTTTTCAGCAGCAGTCTTTTTTGTTGCCGTGCTTTTCTTATCAGCGGTTGCCTTTGCTACAGTCTTTTGGGCTGCCGGTTTTTTTGCTGCTGTTTCTGCAGATTTGTCTTCAGTTTTTGTTGCAGCAGCTTTGGGTTTTTCCTCTTTCCTGGCCTCGACTTTCGCAGGTTTCTTTTCGTAACCCTTATCGTTGATTGAAAGTATTTCTACCTGGCTGAACTGTTGCCTGTGACCTTTTTTAACCTTGTATCCCTTCCTTCTTTTCTTTTTGAAAACAATAACCTTGTCGCCTTTTGTATGCTCAAGCACCTTACCCTCGATAAAGGCTCCTGTGATATGTGGCTCACCAATAATTATTTTACCATCGTCATCGATGA
>CAZSJH010000025.1:20304-23569 GCA_964607105.1 uncultured Rikenellaceae bacterium
GATGAGCAATACCTTATCAAAATCAACATTCTTACCTTCTTCCTCATCGAGGAGATGAACAAAAATCTTTTTTCCTTTCTCAACCTTGAACTGCTGTCCTGCAATGTCTACAATAGCGTACATTTTATTATCATTTATATTACTCCGTGAGGCGGGCAAGATGCCTCTTTCTAAAAGCCCCGGCGGATTATTCTGAAATTCGGACTGCAAATATAAGAAAAAAGAATAAAATACAAACAGATGGAAAAGATAAAAGACAACCGAGCCTCGGGAAATCGAGGCGAGCTCACGAGCGGATTGCGAATGTGGATAGTGGGAGCGAGTAAAAGTTAAAAGGATAAAGTACAAAGGCAAAAGCTAAGAACAAGCAAGTTGATAAGGTTGATAAAGTTTATAAAGTTTATAGAGTAGAGATACACTTAAGTGGATCTTTAGGAAATGATATTACCTTACCTTCCAGACCTGGTTGCCTGTCTATTCGATTACCCGGTACCCTGTTACCCAGTTACCCAGCTAACCGGTACCCAGTTACCCGGCACCCAGTTACCCGGCACCCAGTTACCCGGTACCCAGCTAAACGCTGAACGCTCACCGCTGATCGCTGAACGATTAACCATTTTTTCTCTCCTCTCTGGCAATGCTAAATAATATCTTTATATTTGTATAAAGGCTATGATATCTGGATTAAAGAGGAGATATGAAGAAAATTAAACTTAGCGTACTGGGAATATCATATAGCCAGACTCAATCTGGTGCTTATGCCCTGGTGCTGTCAGAAGTTGATGGTGAACGCCGGCTGCCAATTATTATAGGAGGTTTTGAGGCACAGGCTATCGTCATAAAACTTGAAAATCTGAATCCTCCACGTCCCCTGACTCATGATCTCTTCAGGAACTTCAGTGAGCTGATGAAAGCTGACCTGAAGGAAGTATTCATTCATAAGCTTGAAGAAGGGGTGTTCTATTCGCAGCTGGTGATTAAGAAAGATGGGAGGGAAATAATAATGGATTCCAGAACATCAGATGCCGTTGCCCTTGCACTCAGATTCAGTTGCCCGATATTTATTAATGAAGAAATAATGGATAAAGCCGGTATAGTGATAAAGGATACCGATTATGAGGATGTTGAAGGTGAGGAGAAACAAAAGGCCGAAGCCCCTAAGGCCTCTCCACAGGAATTGATAGAACTGACAATAAATGAACTGAAGGTGAAGCTTGATGAAGCAATAAAAGCAGAGGACTATGAAAAGGCAGCATTCATAAAGGATGAGATAGATAAAAGGGAAGGGAAGAAATAATTATTTACCATTTATACTTTGTTGAAAATTTATGAGCACCTGATCGTGTAAAATTATACGATAAGGATTAATATTGGTCGAAGTTTTATTATGCTTCTTACAACTGATATATGAAAAGGACCTTATCCATTATATGTTTTCTGATATTATCATTATCGTATTCTGCTGCCCTGACACCGGCAATACCTGAGGTACAGGATACGGCAATTGTCAGCCCTGAGCCTGACACGGGAAAAATAATTTCACTCCCACAGGGATCTGAAAGCCAGGGAATAATTCAGGAAGGGAATGTCATTGATCCCTCAATTAGTGGGGGGTTCAGTATGATGACCCTTCTCAGGGGCCTTTTGGGAATGCTGGTGCTGATATTTATAGCATGGGTATTCAGTACAAACAGGAAAGCCATAGCTTGGAGGACGGTAATAATTGGCCTTGCATTTCAGCTTGTCCTCGCAGTGAGTATATTATATGTCCCATTCGTAAGGGTATCGTTTGAATTTGTAGGTAAAATATTCGTAAAAATTCTTGACTTCACAAAGGAGGGAAGTACCTTCCTCTTTGGCTCATTGATGGATGTCGATAAGCTGGGGTCTATATTTGCTTTCCAGATATTACCAACCATAATTTTCTTCTCAGCGCTCACTTCCCTGCTTTTCTACCTGGGAGTAATACAGAAGATTGTGTACGGACTGGCATGGCTGATGACCAAAACAATGCAGCTAAGCGGAGCCGAAAGCCTTTCTGTTGCAGGGAATATCTTCCTGGGCCAGACCGAATCGCCTCTGATGGTCAAGGAATACCTGCCACGCATGAACGCATCTGAAATAATGCTTGTCATGACTGGCGGAATGGCCACCCTGGCAGGCGGTGTGCTGGCAGCTTATATAGGTTTCCTTGGTGGCGGGGACGCTGTGCAGCGACTGATATTTGCAAAACACCTGCTGGCAGCATCGGTTATGGCTGCTCCAGGTGCAGTGGTTGTATCTAAAATACTTGTTCCGCAAACGGATGAAATAATAAAGGATATTGAGATTACAAAAGATGAAGCAGGCAATAATATTCTTGATGCTATATCAAATGGCACTACACAGGGTTTGAAACTGGCGGCAAATGTTGCTGCCATGCTGCTCTCGTTTATAGCTTTTATTGCCTTCTTTAATTATATATGCCTGAAAGTAGGACAGTGGACCCATCTTAATGAAATCATTTCAGTAGCTACCGATGGTAACTATAATGAATTGTCACTTCAGTTTATGCTTGGTTATATTTTTGCCCCGATAATGTGGCTCATAGGCGTGGGAGGAGAAGATATTACATTACTCGGTCGCCTGCTGGGGGAAAAGGTTATCATGACAGAGTTCGTTGGATATATAAGCCTGGCGGAACTTAAAACGGCAGGAGCCTTTGTTCATAATAAATCTATTATTATGGCTACATATATGCTTGCAGGATTTGCCAATTTTGCATCAATAGGTATCCAGATAGGTGGTATTGGTTCACTGGCACCAAATAAGAGGGTTTTACTTGCAAAATATGGAATGCGGGCACTCCTTGCAGGAACCCTGGCATCACTTATGTCAGCTACAATAATAGGAATGATCCTTGGATAAAATAAAACAAATATAAAATGCGAAATTTAATAGTAATACTTATCCTCTCCCAGTTAGTACTTTGTGCTACGGCACAGGTAAATACCATTCAATCACCCGACGGGAAAATTGAGCTTGCGGTTACTTTTGACACACTGGTTCACTGGCAGGTGAAACTGGGGGATAAACAGCTTATACTGCCTTCAGAAATAAGCATGGAACTGGTAACACAGAATCTACCAGCAGAGAAAGACAGGATAAAAAAAGTTGAAAAATCGAGTAATGATGAAATTGTAAAGTCTGTAGTCGCAAATAAGGACTCGGAAATACCTGATTTATACAACCAGATGGCCATAGAGTTTAAGTCTGGCTTCACTCT
>CAZSJH010000026.1:0-23520 GCA_964607105.1 uncultured Rikenellaceae bacterium
AAGGAATATGCTGCTTTATAAAGCTTGATGATTCAATATATACATTGAGGGCATCTTTCCTCAGTGTTTCATTGCCTGTCACTGCCTGCTGGCCAGATAAGGAGTAACTAAACAGGAAGAGTAGGGACATAAACAGTATTGTGTTCTTCATGGCTACGTATTATTCAGGAATTAAGATCTGGAATAAAAATAGTTGCTAGTTAAGAAAAGATTTACTAACTATTTAGTTTTAACTTAATAATAACCTTGTATTAACAATAAAAGTGAAAAAAGGCGTGGATTTTCATATCCACGCCTTCAGGTAAGGTTTAACGTGTCAGGTTTAAACCAGGTATTAATCAGTGTCTTCAAGTTTCCCTTCGATCATCTTCCAGTATCTTCCTCCTGCCTCCCAGGAATAAATTCCGCATCCAAAATAATCATCATGTATAAGGTCTTCAACATTTTCATCAAAGTAAACAACTGTATTATCCGGTAGATACAACCTTATCTTGATGAAGGCCCCTGACCATCTCTTCCCTGGAGGCAAAGTGAAGTATTCATCCAGTCCGATCGTATTATTTTCAATTTTTACATCATATATTAATCTTTCTGCCTTGCTTATTGCATCAGAGCGTGAGTGGCCGCTGGAATATTTGACAATCTGCATGTGGGCATCCTCATCGCTATGGTAAATATTAAATTCCGGACTGACGTAAATTATTTCCTTATTCTCATCCAGGTACATATTTCGTGGTTCAAAGGGCAGATGAACTTCCTTCTGGTATTCAAGTGAAGTTATCCTCTCATCAAGCCTTACCATTATGGTATCATTGGCCGGTATTGAAAGTTGTTGTGTGGTCCTGTAAGAGTCTGAAAAGCTTATTCCCTGGGTAAAGGCTATAATCGACAGTGCCACGCAGCTTAGTATCCAGATAATGAGCATTGTCAGGTTAAGGACAAGGTCCTTTGCCCTGAACTGGAATACCATTCTTATACCCCAGTATATCAGGGCGAGAAGTGGCAAACCTATAACCAGGCTGGTTAGAATTGCCAGCCAAACTGACATGGAGGGATCAGCTATAAAATAAAGGAAATCAGGGAAGTATATTAATGAATCCTCAAATATATCCGGCATAAGCAAGGTTGAATGGAAAATAGAAAGGAAGAGGAAGCTGAACAAGGTGGAAAATCCGGCAATAATAAAAGATACCCCGATTATAGCCAGAATAACCCTGAAAAGTATTATGAAAAACTTACCAAAAGCCCTGAATATTTCATTGACGGCATTTCCTACAGGACTTGCCCCATGGCTGGTTTTTATACCTGCCTGATCCCTTATGACGGGTTTCTCTTCAGGTACTTTTTCTCTTTTATGAGAGCTGGTGCCTGACCCCGGAAGCACTATCCATAAAATAACGTATACAAGGGCACCTGTTAAGTATACAAGGGTGAAGAGAACAAAAATGATCCTTATCCATACAGCATCAATACCTGTAGAATCAGAAAGTCCACTGCATACTCCTCCTATTATTGAATTACCTGTATTGCGGTACAGTTTTTTCGGTTGCCTTGTGTAGGTCTCTCGTGAAGATTCCGACTCTAGGTCTCCTGCAATGTCTTCAGGGCTTCCCATTGTTGAGATCATTTCCTCAACTTCCTCTTTTGAAATGATGGCCGTTTGCCATGAAGGCTTCGACTGGAACAGTTCAGCAATTCTTCCTTCAATATCATCTACCATCTCACTTCCCCCGGGAAGCTTACTTAGCCTGTTTGTAACAGATTGGAGGTAATTTCGGAGCAATTCGTAAGCATCTTCATTGATCTGAAAAATTACTCCCGCTATATTTATTTTAATCGATTTTTCCATTGTTGACATGATCTTTTTTTATAAGCTCTTATTTCTTCCTTATAAATTTTACAGACTCAACCAGCTCATCCCAGGATTTATCCAGTTCAGTAAGGTATTCGCGCCCCATATCTGTTAATTCATAATATTTCCTTGGTGGTCCCTGGGATGATTCTTCCCAGCGATAACTCAGCAGACCGGCATTCTTTTGCCTTGTGAGAAGGGGGTACAGTGTCCCCTCAACCACTATTACCCTGGCCTCCTTGAGCTTATTGATTATATCGCTGGCATAACAGGAATTACCTGATATTACAAGTAAAATGCAATATTCAAGTATACCCTTCCGCATTTGTGCTTTATTATTTTCAACGTTCATGATATTTAGTATTAACTGTTACCCAATTTATAAATGCCAGGTTCCGGTGTTGCTCACAGGTTCATTTTTTCTTTTACATTATCGAACTCCTGCCTCACAGAGTCCTTGATATTATGTATGTTTACAGGGTCACCCTTCATCTCAATTTTCTGCGCCGTTGTTTTAGCTTCGGGCAGGACAATCCATAATATTATATATATAAGGATTCCCAATCCACCCGGTAAGCTTATTATTATGAAGATAACCCTTACTATCCAGGGCTCAATCCTCCAGTATGCAGCCATACCGGAACAAACACCGGCTATTATCCTGTTGTCAGTATCCCGGTACATCCTGTGGTAACCTGTGCTGCCAAGTTTATCATAACCCGACCCGCTGTCATCACTGATATCTTCAGGTGTTCCAAGGGTGTTTATCACATCCCTGACATCCTGCAGGGTTATCACCTGCTTGTAATCATTTATCTTTGCCTTCAACAGGTCTGCTATCCTTGCTTCAATATCAGCCATAATCTCGGCTGAGCTGGGTTCCTTAGCAAAATACCTGTCGAGGCTCCGCAGGTATATTTTCAATTCAGTATAGGCATCCTCATCAATATGGAATGCCATTCCGCCGATATTAATGCTAACTGTAATTTTCATTTTCTTTTCTTATAATACCTTTTTGAACAATGTAGTTTACCTTACAAAGATATATATAAATATTAATACCATGCAATACATAGTACTAAAATTATTTAAACAATGTAAAATAATTCTATTTTATATGCAGTTTATCAAGTAGTTGTGTATAGGCATTCTGATCTTATTTATATTGATTCTATCATTTTGATGACATATCTTACATCACAAACCTGACCAACCACGATGTGTAAAACACTTTTTCCATCATTAATCCTATTACTTTTTTGCTATTACAGTAAAGCACAAGAAAGGTATATCATACCTAAGATTGATGCTGAAATAGTGTTTGATTGTAAACCTGATGAGGAGATCTGGTTGGAAATCCCTTCTCTCCCTTTCATAATGCACCAGCCTGTTTATGGAAAGGAACCCTCTGAAAAGACAGAGTGCATGATATTCTTTAACGATGATTATCTATATGTAGGTGCGAACATTTATTATACCGATATTTCATTTATGGCGAGCGTTGGGAAGCAGAGGGATTATTTCAGTATGAAATGTGATTGGTTTGGGATCCACCTTGATTCTTTTAACGACAATGAGAATGGCATGGCTTTTTATACAAATCCCAATGGTCTTCGGTTTGATGCTACGGTTAAGAATGATGCTTCAGCAGGGTTAGAGGATATTAATATCAGCTGGAATACCTTCTGGGATGTAAGCACATCCCATGACCATGGAGGATGGTATATGGAAATGCGTATTCCTGTATCGAGCCTTCGATTCCAGGACGAAGATGGCTTTGTAGAGATGGGACTTACGGTAGTTAGGTTCATACCAAAGAAAAGTGAAGTTATAACCTTCCCTCCAATTGACCCAAAGCATGAAAATTCTTACTGGAAACCTTCACTCGCAGCTCCGATTGAACTCATCGGGCTGAGGCCTGGGAAGCCTATTTACCTCACTCCTTACCTGATAGGAGGTATACAGCAGAATCATTTCCTGAATGAAGCGGAAACATCTTATGAGCGTGAGATCACTCCCAAGTTAGATGCCGGCCTGGACTTTAAGTACGGATTGACCAAAAATCTTACCCTGGACCTCACCCTTAACACCGATTTTGCACAGGTAGAGGCAGATGAACAACAGATAAACCTGACACGTTACTCAATATTCTTTCCTGAGAAAAGGCCTTTCTTTCTTGAGAAGTCTGATGTATTTGATTTTGACCTGCTGGGAGGTAACAAATTATTTTATTCAAGGAGGATTGGCCTGCATGAGGGGTCGGTTGTACGTATCATAGGAGGAGCACGGGTGACAGGGAGCTTCCTTCATTGCCCAGGAGCAATAAGCGTACACTCCTGTTAAAATATACTTATACTTTTGGGTTTTAAGCACAGACTTTTCATGAAAGGTAAATACAAATTTATTAACTTTAATAAAATTTACAGGATTAACCAATAATACCTGAAGAGCAAAAACAAAATCATGAAAAAATACAACTGGGGTATAATTGGACCGGGTAAGATAGCTCACAAATTCACCTTAGGTTTACAGCAGCTGGAGAATGCAAACCTGTATTCGGTTGTTTCAAGGAGCAAGGAAAAGGCTGAAAGTTTTGCCAGCGAGTATGGTTATAATAAGGCCTATGATGATTACTATAAATTTGCCACCGATCCTGAGCTGGACATTGTGTATGTGGCAACACCTCATTCCCACCATCACAAGCACAGCCTGATATGTATCAGGAATGGTAAGGCTGTTCTATGTGAGAAACCATTTGCGGTTAACAGCCTCCAGGTTGAAGATATGATAAATGCAGCCACTGAAAAAAAGGTTTTCCTGATGGAAGCATTATGGCCTCCCTTTCAGCCGTCTTATGAAAAGGCACGGGAGAGGATATCCACCATAAGTACGGGTGGTGTCAGGTATATGATTTCCAGGTTTTCTTTCAAAGCACCTTATGATCCACAGGCCAGGACATTCAATCCTGAACTGGCAGGAGGATCACTTCTTGATATCGGAATTTATCCTGTTATTGATGCTCTCACCTTTCTTGGCAAGCCCGACAATATTGAAACAAATGTAGTTTTTGCCGGGACCGGTGTTGACGAATCAATAGCTATCTTGTTTGGATATAATGATGGCCGGGGAGCATCACTCTACAGTTCGTTTACTAATGACGGCGGGACAAGCACCGAAATAATATGTGAAAATGCCAATGTCAAAATTAGCAGGAGCAGGGATAATATACAGCATCTGGATATCGAATATGACAGTGGGGAGAAGGAGGCTTACACATACAGGCCGGCAGCTATGGGTTTTCATTATGAAGCGGAGGAGGTTATGAGATGCCTTGATAGAGGATTGAAAGAAAGCCCCGTTGTACCCCTGTCTTTCAGCAGGGAATTAATAAAGACACTTGACAGCATAAGAAAAAGGGCGGGAATTATTTATCCTCCTGAGAAATAAGACTATTATGCATATAAGAGGGAACCTGAGAAAAATGGTAGCCGGATATGATAGGAGCGATGCATCCCTGCCGGTAAAATATTCACTGCCAGTAGGCTCAGACCTGCTGCCATTGAATGATTTAACAGGTACTTCTATCACGATAGAGTGGGGGAATAAAATAAACTGTATACATTGCGGACGGGAGACCAGGCAATCTTTTGCACAGGGATATTGTTATCCATGTTTCATAAGCCTGCCTCAGACTGATGCCTGTATTCTTCGCCCCGAGAAGTGCCAGGCCCATCTTGGCATATCGAGGGATATGGAGTGGTCTGAAAGGAACTGCTTACAGGACCATTTTGTTTACCTGGCCCATAGCCCGGGTTTAAAGGTTGGGGTAACCCGCAAATCCCAGGTACCTGTAAGGTGGATTGACCAGGGAGCATCGGCTGCAATAAAACTTGCGCTTACACCAAACCGTTATATTGCGGGAACTATTGAAGTTGAACTGAAAAAACACCTTTCTGACAAAACAAACTGGAGGCATATGCTAATGGGTTTAGAACCACGGGATGTAGATCTTATAGATGAGAAAAAGAGGATCCATGCCCTGCTCCCGGAAGAGATGCAGCAATATATTTGTACAGATGATAAGATATTTAAATTTAAATACCCGGTAGAAAAATACCCGGAGAAAATAAAAACCTTGAATCTTGATAAGAACAATACCATTAAAGGCATATTGGAAGGTATTAAAGGACAATACCTGATTTTAGAAGGTGGCAATGTTCTAAATGTTAGAAAATTCGGTGGCTACCTGGTTGACTATTATTATTAATAACTTATGAGCTCGAGCTTTGACGATAACATAACTGGTAAGCTGTTCAGGAAAAAAATTCTGCTAAGTATGCTCATTCCCGGAGTCTTTGTTATCCTCTTATGGATTGTACTTTTCCTCGAATCGCAGCTCGATACAAGTTTGTATTTCCTGGGAATTTATCCACTGGAGGCAAGAGGCCTTCCAGGGATAATAACATCCCCCTTCATTCATTCCGATTTTGAACATCTCTTTAACAATACCATTCCTGTATTCGTCCTCGGGACAGCAATATTTTATTTTTATTCCGATATAGCCTTCAGTATAGTGGGCTGGTCATGGCTGCTCACAGGGCTGTTATTATGGATAGCCGGCAGAGAAGCGTGGCATATAGGCGCCAGTGGCCTGGTCTATGCCCTGGCCTCATTTCTCTTTTTTAGTGGTATTATAAGGAAATATTTTCGCCTGATGGCACTATCACTGCTTGTTGTATTCCTATATGGCTCTATGGTTTGGGGGATGTTTCCCCTGATAGATATTCATGTGTCGTGGGAATCCCATATGCTGGGTGCCGGTGCCGGATTAATACTGGCTGTTCTATACAGGAAAAAGGGACCACAAAGAAAAATGCCCGACTGGTATTACGAGGATGAGTATGAAGATGAATATGAAAATGAGTATTATGACGATTATAATTAAACATTTAACATAAAAAATCAGAAATCATGAAACAGCAATTAAAATTCAGAACGATTTTATTAGTGATGTTGTCAGGGCTCTTTTTAAACTGTATGATTGTAAGAGCACAGGAGGACGCCCGACCCGACACCCTTACTTTCGATCAAAATGAAGTGGAAGGACTATTCGAGAGCGATGATATAATGGACATAACTGTCAAGTTTGACATAACTGAATACATGCGTAAGAGAAATGATGACTACATGGATGCTGTAATTACATTCTATTACGATGTTGATGATTCGGTAAGCTATGATATAAGGCTTAAACCAAGAGGTGAAAGAAGGCGCCAGGTATGTGCTTTCCCGCCCATAAGACTTAATTTTAAGAATACCAATACAGTCTATGAGGACATAGACAGTATGAAAAATATTAAGATGGTAACTCATTGTAATACACCAGCCATATATGACGAATACCTCCTTAAGGAATATCTTATATATAAAATGTATAATCTTGTAACTGATTACAGTTTCAGGGTACGATTGCTCAGGGTAAAATACATTGATACCGGTAAAAGAGCAAGGTTTTACAGCAAATATGGGTTCTTGATAGAACCAATTGATTTGCTTGAGCAGAGAATGAATGTAATGGAGCTCGAGAATATTCCTTTAAGATATAATAATATGATTTCTGACATGCTTGACAGGATGGTAATTTTTCAATACATGATTGGTAATACCGACTGGCAGCTTGTAACTTATCATAATATTAAGATCGTCAAAAAAATTGATCAGCAAAAGGGTATACCAATACCTTACGATTTTGATTATTCAGGGTTTGTAGATGCCACATATGCAATACCTCATGAACTTTTTCCTATTGACGATGTAAGGGAAAGGTTTTTTATGGGTGCCTGCAGGCCTGATACTGTCTACAAGAGAATTATACAGGAATTTTTAGATAACAAAGATAATTTTTATGCGGTTAAAGATAATTGTGAATTACTGGGAGAAAGGACATCGAAGTATGTAAATGATTATCTTGACGGGTTTTTCAATTTATGTGAGAAAGACCGGATAATAAATATGTTCAAATTGGAGTGTGAAGACAAATAAGCATGATAAATATAAATTCATTTAACTCGATGGCCAGGATTACTCTTATAGTAGTTTTCCTAATTGCCTTATCCTCCCGGCAGCTGTTCCCGCAGGGTGAACAAGACAAATCTTTCGGGCTGTTTATGCAGGATGAGATCCTGGACATTAAGCTCGCCTTTGATATTGGGACTTTTATGAAAGAGAAGCCTGAAGACGAATATCTTGATGCTAAAATTATAATTTATACAGGTGAAAATGATTCAATATCTGGCAAAATAAAAGTGAGTGCCAGGGGTAATTACCGCCGCAGAACATGCGATTTTCCCCCGATAATGCTTAATCTGGAAGACCTTAAAACAGCTTACTCGGACCTTGATGACCTTAAAAAAGTAAAGCTAGTAAGCCATTGTAAACCGACTCAGCAATATCAAGACTATGTGTTGAGAGAATACCTGGCTTACAAAATATATAATTTAATTACTGATTGCAGTTTCAGGGTAAGGTTATTGAATATTTCCTATTATGATAATACATTCGATTCTCTTTACACAAAAAAGATAGGGTTTATACTTGAGCCAGTCGATTTTCTGGAAAAGAGATTTGGTGTGGATGAAATAGAGGAAATTGAGATAAGACAAGAATATGTCGAAAAAGACTTACTGCTTAAACTTTCAGTTTTTGAGTATTTAATCGCAAATTCGGACTGGGCAGTACCCCTGATTCATAATTTAAAGGTTTTTGGTGATGAAGAGTCACTTGAAAATGTAATAGCCGTACCATACGACTTCGATTATTCCGGCTGGGTCAATACAGATTATTCAGTTGCTCGTAAAGATCTGGGGCTGGAAAAAATAACAGACAGGGCATTTTTCGGACCCTGCAGCAGTGAGGAAGAATACAGGGCAGTACTTGATTATTATCTTGGGCTGGAAAATAATATTATTGAAATGATCGAAGATTTTGAGTATCTTAAGGGGCAGGAAAGAAATGATCTTATACGCTTTGTCAGCAGTTTTTACAGGCTTTACAGGAAAGATAAGATCATTAATATTTTTATAGAACAATGTGATAAATAATAACTTACGCGAATGAATGATTTATTCTTAGCATCTTTTATAGGCTCAGTCGACCTGGAGCAAGTTAAGGAATTCCTGATCAGATTCGGTATGAACCTTATCACACTAATTATACTGGTCAGGCTTCTTTACTATGAATACAGGAAGGAAGGCATCCCGGAATACCTGTTTGCTTTTTTTCTAATGGGAGTAGCTGTTTTCATGATATGTACGGTTCTCGACATGGTGAATATTGACCTTGGGTTTGCCCTTGGTCTGTTTGCACTGTTTGGGATTCTGCGTTTCAGGACACAGGCCATACCTGTAAGGGAGATGACATATTTTTTCCTTGTGATAGCGGTTTCAATGATCAACTCGCTTGTTGAGTTCGCTGACTTTATCAACGGGATTATTCTTTATAATACTCTTATTATCATACCAGTATGGATAATGGAGATATTCCTTTGCAAAAACAAGCACATGCAAAAGGAGTTGGTTTACGATAATCTTGAAGATGTATACAAGGGAGAAGAACACCTGAAAAGTATTCTAAAGGAAGTTACCGGCTTAAATATAATTAAGGTTACCATAGGCAAAATTGACCTTACGAGGCAACAGGCCAATCTTATTATTTATTATTATAGATAGCCTGGTATTTCAGTTTATTGAAGGGCCAGTTATTCGCTTCAGTATTTTCCAAGGCAGGACCGGGAGTTGAGCGACCATCACTAATATGCTTTATTAATAATTCCTTAAGTTCATTAACTATACCTGGACAGTCTTCTGCAATATTGTTTTGTTCCCCCGGGTCTTTTTCAAGATCATAAAGCTGTAGCAATGGTAGTCCCAATTCTTCTGCTTCGGCTTCAGTTGGATGGCTCCAACCTCCTGAGCCTGCACAAACATTGAGTTTCCATTTTCCTTTTCTTATGGCGAAATAGCCATCAACGGAATGGTTAATAACAGATTGTCGCTTATACTCCATCTGTTTTCCCAGTAATATAGGGAGCATACTATAAGAATCTTCAGCTGCATTACCGGGAAGTTCATAAGCAGTTATATCAGCCATGGTGGCCATTATATCATTTAGAGAGATAGTTAGGTTGCTTGTTTTGCCCGGGTTAACAATATCAGGCCATTTTAATATAAGAGGTATGCGATGGCCTCCCTCATAGATGTCAGCTTTATGTCCCCTGTAAATAAAACCAGGTGAATGACCCAGGCTGTTGAGCTGTTCGAAATCGGCTTCAGGCGAACAACCATTGTCTGATGTGAAGATGATAATGGTATTATCTTCAATATCATTTAATTTAACTGCTTCAGTTATCCGGCCGATCATATAATCAACCATTACCACGAAATCACCATAAGGGTTTGTATTGCTTATACCCTTGAATTTACCCGTCGGCAGGATTGGTGTATGAGGGGCGGGAAGTGCAAAGTAAAGGAAGAACGGTTTTTCTTTTTTTGCCTTTGAGTTTATCCAATCAACAGCTATATCGGTTAAATGGGGTAGTACCTTGTCATGTTCGAAATCAGCTCCTGTATTTCCTTCCCTCCACCATCCAAATTTCGAAGTGTCGCGTGTAATATGGTCGGGCTGTGCTGTTATTTTATGGTTTTCAATATATACATATGGAGGTATGTCGAGTGAAGCAGGAATAATATACGAGTATTCAAAACCATGATCGTTTGGACCTGCAATAAGGTCATGGCTAAAATCACCTATTCCTTTTTTTTCGTCTAGCACCCATCCCAATCCAAGGTGCCATTTACCTATGCAGGCGGTTGAATAACCTTTTTCTTTAAGAATTGTAGCGAGAGTTAATCTGCCGGGGTCTATGATGGGTTTATCCCAGCTCCAGGTAACACCCTCTTTCAGGGCTGACCTCCAGGAATACCTGCCCGTTAATATACCATATCTTGTTGGTGTACATACTGCAGATCCTGAGTGGGCATCTGTGAAGGTCATACCTCTGGAAGCTATCCTGTCAATATTTGGAGTTAATATTTTCGAATCAGGATTAAATGAAGATAAATCTCCATAGCCCAGGTCGTCAGCCAGGATATAAATGAGGTTTGGCTCCTCGTTTATCAATTTATCGGTTTTGCATGAACTTACAAGAAATGCAATAAGAAACAGTAAAATAAAATTACGCATGAAGGAGAACATTTTATCCTGTTTTTAATCTGTTTGAAAAGGCATAGAATGTGATATAAAGGAAACAGGCAAGAGGCACTAAATAAGCCAGTTGAATACTTCCTGTAAGATCAGATACCTGTCCCTGTACTGCAGTAATTACTGCCCCGCCAACAATGGCCATTATGTGTCCAGAGCCTCCTATTTTTGTATCTTCCCCCAGACCACGTACTCCGATCCCGAAAATCGTCGGGAACATAAGTGACATAAACATCGAAATTAGTACCAGGGCAATAACTCCCACCATTCCATCGCCGAAAATTACAACCAGCGTACATATCATTGCCATGACAGAGGCAAAGATCAGTAGTTTGATAGGCTTGATATACCTCATAAGGAAAGTGAAAATAAACCTGGATGTAGCGAATAGTATCAATGCGGCTATGTAATAACCTGCGGCAACCTGTTCCGGTGTTTTTCCGGCTGCAAGCTGTATATTCTCAAGGTTTAGTGCAGACATGGCATACCTTATGGTAAATGACCATACTCCTATCTGTGCTCCTACATAGAAAAATTGTGCTATTACACCCATAAGGTAGTTACGGTTTCGGAGGAGGCGTTTAAGTGTTGCTTTAAGATTAACTTCTGAGGCCTGGTCCGATGCCTTTGGCATCCTGGTAATAAGGATCAGAAGCCATAAAACCAACAGAAGCAGACCAATTGAGATATAGGTGGTGGTAACAGCGTTCAGTTCAACGGCCTTTATCATATCCAGTTCTTCAGGATTCATGGACAGCCGTTCTGCTTCACCAGCTGTGTTTAATTCTGCCAGTATAAACACCTGGCTGATGACCACACCGCTTATTGATCCGAGGGGATTGAATGATTGAGCCAGGTTTAGCCTCCTGGTTCCTGTCTCCTCTTTTCCCATTGAAATAATGTATGGGTTTGCTGCAGTCTCAAGCACCGATAGCCCGCCGAAAAGTATCCAGAGTGCACCAAGAAAATGGAAATAATTACCTGTTAACCTTGCAGGGAAGAAAAGTAAACAACCAAGCAGGTAAAGTCCCAATCCGAGCAATACACCAGATTTATAGGAGAATCTTTTTATGAATATTGCTGCCGGTAGAGCAAAAATAAAATAGCCAAGACCATAACATGCTACCTGTATCAGAGATGTCCTTGTATCAGACATGCTCATTATCCTTTTAAAGGCTGCAAGCAATGTATCGGTCATATTGTTTGCCAGCCCCCACATAAAGAAGAGAGACGTTATCAGAATAAACGGAATAATGTTTTCGCGGGCAACCAGGCGGGACTTAATATTCTGGCTAATCATCTTTTTTATCTTTTCTGGTATTAATGCCTAGCGGAAGGTAGATCCCGCAGGCACCTGTTAAACCCGTAACAATGGGTATAATCCCGAAAAGCCCCAACAATGATTTGAATATTATTCCAAGAGCTATTATAATGATGCCGATTATTATACGAATAATCCTGTCAGATTTTCCTACGTTGCGTTTCATTCGTGTTTCCTGTAAAAAGTTTCGTAAAGATATTAAACTGTAATTATAATGCAGAAATAATTTTTAGTCAGGCTAGTTTTTTATTTTTTTATTTCACTGCCTTTTCACAAACTCCCATAGCAGGGCCCTTACATCATCAACTGTATTAACGTAATAGTTGGCTTTTGTTGTTTTAGACCCGACCTTGATGGTATAAGCCTCAGAGGGTATTAAATCAAAGGTATATTCATCAGTCCAGTCATCACCAATGGCAAAGGTGAAATCAAAAATTTCATTACCTATTTTTTGAAGTGCTGCCCTGCCTTTATTAATTCCTGAGTATTTAATCTCAAGTACCTTATCCCCGTCCATTATCTCAAGGTTCAGGTTGGCAGTAAGATAGCGTAATTCGTCTTTTAGTTCCCATGCCCTTTGTACGCCCAGATCGGGATCAGCCTTCCTGTAATGCCATACGAGGGAGAAATTTTTATGCTCTATAAAGGTTTGAGGTGTCTGGTCAACGAAAAATTCAAGCAGGGGTAATACCGAGGTTTTCCATTCATTATCAATCTGTTCCATCATATGCCAGTCACCATCGGGTTCTTTCAGCCATACACCATGCTCTGCAATAAAGTGGAGCTTCCATTTATCGGGGAACCATCGTCCAAGCGTTTCCTTATCACGGCCGCTTATGATAGTAACGGTGTTGTTTTTGTCACCTGTTAGATCTTCAAGTATGTTGTATAAATCTTCATCAGGCCTGGCATCTTCGGGGTTTTTCTTGAACCATGAAAGAGTGCCGTCATAGTCGAGGAAAAGAATCCTCTTTTTTGCATTTTTATAAGCAGAGATGATCTCCTGTCTTTTGTTTTCACTGACCTTTCTGGTTAAGGTGCTTGCCTGTATCTTCTTTACTCCCTCCAGTTTTAACATAAATTCATTCGCCCACCTGTCGAGGCTATAACGTTTAAGCCTGTCATTCATCACTTTATTCCGCCTTATTTGTTCTTCTTCCGGCATTTCAAGAGCTTGCTTGATGGCCTTTACAACTGCACCGAGATTATTGGGGTTTACAACTAGGCTTTCGTGAAGTTCTTTCGCCGCACCGGCAAGTTCACTTAGTATAAGCACACCTGTACCATCGAGGCGTGAAGCAACATATTCTTTTGCTGCCATATTCATGCCATCGCGAAAAGGAAGGATAAGGGCTATATTTGAATAGGCATAAAGTCCTATTAATTCCTCAATCGGGAAAAACTGGTTGAGATATATTATTGGAGCCCAGGCTATTGTGCCATAATTACCGTTTATCCTGCCCACAAGTTCGTCAACCTGTCTTTTAAGAGTATCGTAGGCCGTACCTTTTTCACCTGATGGCATGGCAATAAGAAGAAGGCTTACCTTTTCGATATATTCGGGATACTCATTCAGGAAGAGCTCAAAAGATCCTATTCTTTGTGGTATCCCCTTTGTATAATCAAGCGGATCGATGGATAGAATTATTTTTTTATCCTTTGATTTTCCCAGATGAAACTGGAGATGTTTTAGTATCCCATTTTCTTCGGATGAAGCGTTTTCTTTTAGCTCTTTAACTTCCTTCTCGAATTTTTCATAGTGTATACCCCTCGGGAAAGCATCCACCATTAAAGTACGTTCCTCGATTGATATCCGGTTGAAGATAGTTTCAAAACCAAGCAATCTCCTGATACTACTGAGAAAATGTCTTACATATCCAAAAGTATGAAAACCTATAAGGTCAGCTCCTAGCATTCCTTCGAGAATCTCTGTTCGCCATGGCAATAATCTGAATACCTCGTAAGAAGGCCAGGGGATATGGATGAAGAGTCCTATTGATACACCCGGAATGAGTTCTCTTACCATTTTGGGAAGGGGAAGTAAGTGGTAATCATGTATCCACAGTATGTCCCCTTCGTTCATTATCGATGCTAATTTTTCTGCATAAAGTTGATTTACAGCATTGTACGACTCCCATGCCTGGTCATTGTATGAAGTATCCTGTGGAAAATAATGAAATAATGGCCAGATGGTATTTTTTGAGAATTCGTGCAGGAAATATTCGTATTCCTCGCTTTGTGTATATACTGGAATATAACTATACTTTTTTAACTCCTTGTCTAGTTGTATCTTTTCCTTTTCGCTGCACTCATAATCCTCTATGCCGGTATGTCCTACCCAGGTGGTTTCGTATTTGCTGTAGAAGCCCTGCAGACCGGGAATAGAAACACCTTCCGTTTGTATAATATTTACGCCTTCATCATTAAAAAATACATTTACAGGTAATTGTAGGGAGGCTATAAATAATTTTTTCATTATTTTGGGTATTTAAATACAGAATATCATTTTTGCATCAGAGAAAATAGAAAGATCTGTTTGAAATTTTCAATAAAATACGATACCTGCTTCTTATTACCAAATTTTGAAACAAATAGTTCATTATATGCTTAAATTTGATGCTGTAATATTCGACCTTGACGGGGTTATCACCAAAACAGCCCTGGTACATGGAACCGCATGGAAACGAATGTTTGATGAGTTCCTGCTTAAATGGTCTGAAGAAAATAATTCTGATTTCAGGGAGTTCACCCATGCTGATGACTACCTCCCTTATGTCGATGGCAAACCCCGGTACAAGGGAGTTGCTTCTTTCCTTGAATCACGGGGTATAGGCCTTGAATATGGTGATCCCGGTGATGACCCATCCATGGAAACAGTTTGTGCTCTTGGTAATCGCAAGAACATAATGTTTAATAAAATCCTTGAAGAAGACGGGGTACAGGTATACGACTCGACTGTCGATATGATACGTCAGCTCAAAAAAAAGGGTGTAAGGATTGGTGTGGCTTCATCCAGCAAAAACTGCAAGCCGGTTCTTGAAGCAGCAGGTTTACTGGATCTTTTTGAAACACGTATAGATGGTGTGGTATCGGTAGAACTGGGATTACATGGTAAACCTGAACCGGACATTTTTACAACGGCATGCGACAGGGTGGGGACTGAATACCACAGGTCGGTGGTGGTTGAAGATGCCGTTTCGGGTGTGCAGGCAGGAAGAAACGGGAACTTCGGACTTGTAATAGGTGTTGCACGAGAAGGCAATGTAAATGAACTGAGAATTAATGGGGGCGATATAGTCGTCGAAGATCTTTCGGAAATAAGTATTGAAGATATAAACGAATGGTTTGAAAAAGGTATCGAAGAAGATACCTGGTGCCTTCAATACTATGATTATAATTTTGAAATGGAAAGGTCAAGAGAAGCATTACTGGCTGTTGGTAATGGTTACTTTGGGACAAGAGGTGCACTCGAAGAGAGCAGGGCTAATAAGGTGAATTATCCGGGTACTTACATATCCGGATTGTATAACAGGCTAGTCTCCAGGGTTGCCGGCAGGGATATTGAGAATGAGGATTTCGTTAATATACCAAACTGGCTACTGGTAAAATTCAGGATTGGACAGGACAAGTGGTTTCACTTTGATCCTGAACCAAGTATGAAAATCAGAAGCATGAAAAGAAAGCTTGATTTCAGAAGCGGAGAGCTATCACGTGAAATTGAATTGGAAGATAAAAAAGGAAGGATCACAATAGTCCGTTCTTCCAGGTTTGCAGGGATGCATTATAAACATATAGCAGCCCTGAAATATACAGTAACACCAGTCAATTATGAAGGAGAAATTACGATCAGGTCGGAACTGGACGGCAACCATATAAATGCCGGGGTGGAAAGGTACAGTGATCTGAACCAGGAACACCTGACATACATTTCAGAAAAGATAGAGGGTAACAAGTCTTATTTAAAGGTAAAAACCACGGAATCAAATGTTCTTATTAAGCTTGCGGCCAGACATATGCTGGATGGGAGCGAAAATATTGAAGAGTTAATGAATTCTGAGTGTTCAAAAGGTAAAGCCTGCCAGAATTTTACCGTTAAGGCTGAAAAAGGTAAGGAAATAGTATTTGAAAAACTGGTTTCAATCTATACCTCACAGGACAAGAAGGTGACAATCCCTGAGGTACATTCCAGGAAAGCTATAGATAAAATGACTGATTATGATGGTGAGCTGAAACTATCGGCGAGGGCATGGGAGGATATATGGAATGAACTGGATATAAGTGTTGAGGGTGACAGGGCTGCACAGAAGCTTATTAGACTGCACCTGTATCATATGATGGTAAGCTCATCACCACATCACAAAGACCTTGATGCGGGTATCCCACCTCGCGGATTGCATGGTGAAGCTTACAGGGGACATATATTCTGGGATGAGCTGTATATACTTCCAATGTATAATATACATTTTCCCGAGGTTGTAAGATCGGTGCTGATGTACAGGTTCAGAAGAATGGACAAAGCGAAAGATGCTGCACGGGAAAATGGGTTCAAAGGAGCTATGTTCCCATGGCAGAGTGGTAGTGACGGAAGGGAGGAAACGCAGACAGTGCATCTCAATCCTGTTTCAGGTGAATGGGGTGATGATTACAGCCGCTTACAGAGGCATGTAAGCCTTGCTATAGCGTACAACCTGTGTAACTATTTCAGGGTTAGCTGGGATAAAACTTTTATGATGAAATACGGGGCGGAAATGCTTTTTGAAATATGCAGGTTCTGGGAAAGTAAATGTGAATATGACGAAAAGAGGAAGGGATATCATATAAATAAAGTTATGGGTCCGGATGAATTTCATGAAAAACTGCCGGAAGTGAGAGAAGGAGGACTGACAGATAATGCTTATACAAATATTATGGTAAGCTGGATGATGTGCAGGGCAATTGAATTTATAGAAATGCTGGATAAGACAGAGAAAGAAAAATTTCTGGCAAAATATGATATAAACAAAACGGAACTTGACAGGTGGACAGATATCAGCTCACGGTTGTTGCTGAATGTTAATGAAGATGGGATTATTGAACAGTTCGAAGGATATTTTAACCTTAAAGAACTGGATTGGGATGCTTACAGGGAGAAATACGGAGATATACACAGGCTCGACAGAATACTGAAAGCAGAAGGTAAATCGCCTGATGACTATAAACTGGCAAAACAGGCTGACCTGCTGATGGTCTTTTTTAATCTGGGATTTAAAAAGGCTGATAGCATAATAAGAAAGCTGGGGCATGTATTGCCTGGTGATTATATAAGGAAAAATTTTGATTATTATATCGCAAGAACATCACATGGTTCAACACTTTCAAGGCTGGTTCATTCTGACCTTGCCTACAGGCTAGGTGATCAAGAAAAGTCATGGGATATGTATATGGAAGCATTGAGCAGCGACCTTGTGGATATCCAGGGAGGTACAACAGGCGAAGGAATACATTGCGGAGTAATGGCCGGTACAGTTTATATGGTGCTGTCTGTTTTCTGCGGACTTGATTTATCGGGTGATGAACCATCACTTTGCCCTGATCTGCCTGAACACTGGAAGGGTGTGAAGTTTAATTTCTGTTTCAGGGGGACGCATTTCAGGGTGTCTGTATTTCCGAAAACCCTTGAACTAATGATGGATAAAAATGAGAAAGAAAAAATAAAAGTCCATATTTGCGGTGAAGAAATTTACCTGGAAAGAGGCAGAATATTTAAAATGAATCTTAAAAAGTAATACAGAATGTTAGGAGATATTCTTTTAATAAATGATATGCATAAGGAGGCTGCTGAAGCCATTTACCAGGTTGTTATTAAAGACCTTGAAAAAAGGAACGACAGATATCGGTATATTATTGGCATATCAGGAGAATCAGGATCAGGTAAATCCGAACTTGCCCATTCGCTTGGAAAGAGACTGAAACAGGATAATATCAGGGTGAAGGTTATTCACACTGATAATTATTACAAAATACAACCCCTGCTGAGAGAGGAATGGAGAAGGAATAAAGGATTTGACAAGATAGGCCTTGATGAATACGACTGGGTTAAAATAAGAAAAACAATTCGGGATTTCAGGGAAGAACAGGAATGCGTTATTCCCTGTATAGATTTGATCCCCGAACAGGTAGATAAACTTATAACGGATTTCAGCAAAATAGATCTTCTGGTAATTGATGGACTTTATGCTATTGATGCTCCCGATATCGACCTACGTGTTTTTATTGACCTTACCTATAAGGAAACCAAGATAAACCAGATCATCAGGATGAAAGAAGAGATGAGCACCTTCAGGCTTAAAATACTGGATCGTGAACACCAGGCCGTTGCATCCCTTAAACCAAAGGCTGATCTTATTGTTAACAAATACTACCAGGTGGTTCCCGCCGAAGACCATAACAAGATCAAAGTATAACCTGATACCCCTTGGGAGGGGGAAGGGTTTCGCGAAGCGGAACCCGGAATCTTTTTCCACCATGACAAAAATCATAGAAAAAAGTCTTGTTTTTATTTGGATAATGAACATATGTGCATTATATTTGTACTAAATAAATATTATGCCAAGGCCGAAAAGTAATAGAATAGTGTATGAACCACCGATTTATACGGAGTTTAAACCGGTGGGTTCCAGGGGACAGACACTTGAGGTTATTGACCTGTCGGTTGATGAATTTGAGGCTTTGCGCCTGGCTGATAAAATGGCTATGTCTCATGCAGAGGCGGCAGAAGAAATGGAAATATCACGATCAACTTTTACAAGGCTAATTGAACAGGCAAGGAAGAAACTGGCCGATTTTATTATACATGGTAAGCTGTTGAGTATTAATGGTGGTAATATCCATTTCAGAAATAACATAATTAAATGCCAGGACTGTGGGCATATGTTCAAAACAAATTTTAGCCAGACGATTACCGAATGTCCTGTTTGCAGGTCAGATAAATTATTGAACCTCGCAGGAGGATTCGGCCATGGTAATTGTTGCAGGCACAGAAAAAGTAGTAGTAACACTTAAAAAAGGAGGTAATTATGCCAGGAGGAGACAGAACAGGACCCGGTGGAGCAGGTCCGATGACAGGAAGACGATTAGGATTTTGCGTTGGCAATGATCAGCCCGGTACTTTTTATGACCGGGGTTATGGTTACGGGCGTGGCTTTGGTTTAGGCTTTCGCCATGGTTCAAGGGGCAGGTTAAACCAGGGCTATACCTGGGGAAGTACACCTGCACCTGTTTATGAGACTGAATTATCAAATGAGAAGAAGTACCTCGAAAGGGAAATAGAAGACCTCAGAGAACATCTCTCGTTTCTTGAAGACAAATTATCAAAAATGAAAAAATGATGACAAAAGGAAGAGGCGCCGGACAGGTCGGCGGTAAGGGAAGAAACAAGGGAGGTAGTTTTGGACCTGGTGGATTTTGCGTATGTGCAAAATGTGGAAAAAAACTGCCCCATCAGCAGGGTATAAAATGTACAACTGTTAAATGTCCTGATTGCGGGCACCCTATGATAAGGGAAGAATTGTTAAATAAGTAATAAAAACCGAAAATGAAATTTGCCGTTCCAACCCTTAATAATGAGCTTACGGCTCATTTTGGTCATTGCGAAAAGTTCGCAATAATTGAAACAGAGAACAGTACTGTAATAAAAGAAGAGTTCGTTACTCCACCTTTACATCAGCCCGGTGTATATCCGCGTTTCCTCGCGGACCAAGGGGTTGATATTATAATTGCTGGCGGGATGGGGCAGAAAGCACAGAGCCTGTTTGCCGCACAAAATATACAGGTATTTATAGGTGTGGCACAGGGAAGCCCGAGGGAGCTCGTGGAACAATATCTTGAAAACAAGTTGTTAACGGGACAAAACCTTTGTGATCATTAAAATGTAATAGTGAAGATAGCCATAGCCAGCGGTAAAGGAGGAACCGGAAAAACAACCCTTGCAACAAACCTTGCTGCTTACCTGTCTGATGAGCGGGATGTTATACTTGCTGACCTTGATGTTGAGGAACCTAATTCAGGTTTGTTTATCAGGGCTGAAAAAATATTGGAGGAAACAAAGTATAAAATGATCCCCGGATGGGTGGAAAAGGATTGTACTTTTTGTGGGATTTGCCAGGAGGTGTGTAATTTCAATGCTGTGCTGAACCTCGGGACACAGGTACTTATCTATCCCGAACTTTGTCATAGCTGCTATGCCTGTTCAGAATTGTGCCCCACAGCTGCACTGCCTATGAAGGAGCAAAGAATGGGAGTCCTCTCACATTATAGAAACGGCAGGATTAATTTTGTAGAAAGCCACCTCGACATAGGACAAGAACAGGCTGTTCCACTGATTCAACAGACACTCTCATATATTGAACAGATAAACAGGAGTGAAAGCATCATCATACTCGATTCCCCTCCCGGTACTTCATGCCCGGTGATAGAAGCAACAAAGGATGCTGACAGGGTTATACTTATAAGCGAACCTACCCCCTTTGGCCTTCACGATCTGAAACTGGCCGTTGAAACTATGAAAATCCTTCAAAAAGATTTTGTGGTGGTAATTAACAGGTTTGGAACCGGTAATTCAGATGTGGAGGAATACTGCCGTGAGAACATGATCAGGATAATTGCCTTTATTCCTGACAGCAGGCAGGTTGCAGAACTTTATTCACGGGGAGAACTTGTGTATGATAAAATTAGTGATTTCAGGGAAGCACTTGACCGGGTAAAGGATTATTTACTTGAAAATTAATAGGGTGCAATGAAAGAAATTGTCGTAATATCAGGTAAGGGAGGAACGGGAAAGACTTCCCTGGCTGCATCCATGGCAATCCTTTCGGGTGAAGAAGCTATTATAGCCGATTGTGATGTAGATGCCGCTGACATGCACCTCCTATTATCTCCTGATTTCGGACACAGGGAGAATTTTTTCAGCGGCCAGCTGGCGGTAATAGATGGAGAGATTTGTACTTCATGCGGATTATGTATGGAAAAATGCCGCTTCGATGCCATTGAGACAAACGAATCAGGCTACTTTGTAAAAGCAATTGATTGTGAGGGATGCGGATACTGCGCACGAATATGCCCGGTTGAAGCTATAAACATGAAAGATCAGCTTGCAGGGGAATTCTATGTTTCAACAACCAGGATTAATAATACGCTTGTTCACGCAAAACTGGCTCCCGGCGCTGAGAACTCGGGTAAGCTGGTGGCAAAAGTGAAAAAAGAAGCAAGAAATTTGGCTGAAAAGGGAAATAAAAAATATGTCATAGCTGATGGATCTCCGGGCATTGGATGTCCTGTAATTTCATCTCTGTCGGGAGCTGATTATGTAGTTATGGTTACCGAACCTTCCTTGTCAGGACTTCACGACCTGAAAAGGGTATACGAACTGGTCAGGAAATTTGATATAAAAGCATCATGTATTATTAACAAATATGATATAAACCCCGAGATAACGGAACGAATAATGGAGTATTTACGGTCCGGGTCAGTAGTCCATTTGTGCAATATCCCGTACAGCAATGCATTTACAGAAGCAATTACCAGGGGTTTGACAGTACTTGAAGATGGAAATACTGATATAGCTGAACTTATAATGGGAGCATGGGAGAAAATTAAGAAGAATGTTAACGATAAAAACAAGGAAATATGAAAATCGCATTTACTACAAAAGGTCCAAAATGGAATTCAAAAATTGATCCCCGTTTTGGCAGGACTGAATACCTGCTTATTTATGATGCCGACAGTGAAGAATTGATATCATTCGATAACAGGGATATTGAAAATGAAGCACATGGAGCAGGACCAAAAACTGCAAAGCTTATATATGATACCGGTGCTGATGTAATAATCACAGGCAATGGGCCCGGTGAGAATGCAGCTCTTGCTCTTGAGAAGGCAGGGGTCAGGATATTTACCGGTGCCGGGAATATGACAGTAAAAGAAGCCTTTGAGGCTTATAATAATAAACAGTTAAAAGAATATAATAAATGACATTATGAAAAACACTGACGTATTGGTTATTGGCAGTAGTGCTGCTGGCCTTGTTGCAGCAACTACAGGGAAAAGAGGATATCCCGAAAAAAAATTCACTGTTATAACAATGATGCCTAAAACACTTATCCCGTGTGGTATCCCTTATATTTTCGGATCGGTAGGATCTTCCGATAATAATATATTACCTGCAGAGAAGATGTTTGAAGCAAACGGGATAGATATTGTTTGCGATGAGGTCCTTAAGATAGATCGTGAAGCCTGTTTTGCAGAGCTGAGTTCGGGTGAAAGGATAGGATATGAAAAACTTGTGCTCGGAACAGGATCATTGCCCAAGAAACCAAAATGGCTTAAAGGAATCGATCTGGAAAATGTTTTTTCAGTTCCTAAGAACAAGGTATACCTGGATGAGATGCAGAAGAAACTGTCTGGCGCAAAAAAAATTGTTACTATCGGGGCAGGATTTATCGGGGTTGAAATATCTGATGAGTTGAATAAGGCTGGGAAAGATGTAACACTTATTGAAAAATTGCCCCATGTACTTGGACTGGCTTTTGATAAAGATATATCATTACAGGTGGAAGAGCTCTTAAAAGAAAGAGGAGTAAAATTAATGACAGGGTTAAGCGTTAAGAAGATAAAAGGAGAAAAAAAAGTGGAGGGTGTTTTGATTGAAGGAGGCGATTTTATTGAAGCTGATGCGGTAATTCTTTCACTGGGTTATGATCCTAATACAAAGCTTGCAAGAGAGGCAGGCCTGAAAATCAGTGATACAGGCTTTATCAAGGTAGATGAATACATGAGAACTGATGACCCCCGCATTTTTGCTGTGGGTGATTGTGCTGAAAAAAGGGATTTTGTGACAAGAAAACCAAGCAATGTAATGCTTGCTTCAACTGCATGTGCAGAAGCACGTATTGCGGGAATGAACCTGTATAAGCTGTGCGCAATTAAAACATTCAGCGGAACAATATCTATTTTCTCGACTGCTATTGGCGGTACAGGGATAGGTGTTGCGGGCCTTACTGAAACTATTGCCAGGGGTGAGGGCTTTGATATAGTTACTGGTAAATTTGAGGGT
>CAZSJH010000027.1:0-23325 GCA_964607105.1 uncultured Rikenellaceae bacterium
ATTTGAAATAATATCAAGAAAAAATCTCACTATAAGAAACGATCCTTCATATGCATATCTAGATGCTGACCTGATTCAATACCCTTTAAGTCGACGTAAATGGAAACAGGGTGATTATTTCTATCCATTAGGAATGCAAGGCAGAAAAAAAATAAGTGACTTTCTTATTGATTTAAAGATACCCCTTCCGGAGAAAGAGAATATATATGTTCTGGAAATGAACAACAAGATTATCTGGGTCATAGGATTCAGGATAGACGACCGGTATAAAGTTACAATAACGACAGATGAGGTATTGGCAATGCAAAAAAAATAAGGTTTAACTATCTCCCATTCCAATATTATTGCGAAGTCGCAGGAAGAGATCATGTAATGATTCTTCATCTTTATTCTCAAGCATCTTTATCAGTTCCCCCAGTTTGTTACTTATTTCGTTAAGTTTATCTACTGAATACTTATTCAGGAGTATTCCGCTAAGCAGGTAGTCATCTTCTGAAAGTAATCCATTTGCTATTTTCAAGTGATTCCTGAAAGTAGTTCCCGGCACTTCCAGGTTTTTCATACAGGCAGAAAATAAAATGGTTGAGCTAAAGGGTATAGAGAGTGAGTAGGCTATTGTTCTGTCATGTTCATCAAAGCTATATTCATACATATTGAGTCCCAGGCTTTTGTAAAAAGAGCGGAAAAAGTTTCTGCCTTCCGGATCGGAATCTGAAATTATAATTGCACTTTCTCCCCGCAGATCCCTGATATTGCCGAATGTTGTGCCAAACATTGGATGAGTTGAAACAAAACGGAAGCCACAATTGCTGTAAAACTCGGCAAGTCCGTTTTTTACCGAAGCTATATCAGAAATAATGCAATCATCAGGAATATAAGGTAAAATCTCATTATAAGCTGTTATGGTTTGCTTCAAACCTGTGGCATTAATCAGTAATTGGGGTTTGAAATCTGATATTTCATGTAAGTCCTTAAACCGAAAAGTATTAAAAAGGTATTTCAGTTTCTGCGGATCGGAATCATATACTCCTACCTCATAATCCAGGCAAAGTGTTTCTGCAAGCCATGATCCCATACTGCCAGCCCCTGCAATAAGTATTCTCTTCATCTACTTTATTCCTCCATATATAGCCCTGTTTATAAGAGTCAGATCAGCAAGTGCCAGGGATACAGCTGCTTCTATAATTACCGGTAATCTTAGTGCAATGCAAGCATCATGTCTTCCTTCTACCTTAAGAATATCCATTACATTTTTTTCAGTATTCCATGTTTTCTGCTCTTTTGAAATACTGGAAGGTGGCTTCACAGCCACCCTTAGTACAATATCATTGCCATTACTTATACCACCGTTGATACCTCCGGAATTATTACTGGATGTTTTACCATTCTTATCTATTATCGGATCATTATGCTCTGAGCCCCTCATTGATGCAGCACTGAAGCCTGATCCAAATTCAATTCCCTTAATAGCAGGTATTGAAAATACAGCATTACTTATTACTGATTCAGCAGAATAATATAGCGGTTCTCCAAGTCCGGGGGGTATACCTGAAGCCACACATTCTATTAAACCTCCAACCGAATCACCATCCTTAAGTACTTTTTCGATCTCTGAATCAATATCTGTATTTCCTCCGGCACTTATTAGCTTTGCTTTAACCACTGCTGGTTTAATTATCAATTTTGCAATTGATCCGGCAACGACCATACCCCAGGTTAGTCTGCCTGAAAAATGACCTCCTCCCCTGTTATCAGCATATCCTTTGTACTTTTGACGTGCAACCATATCCGCATGTCCAGGCCTGGGTATTGCAAAGAAGTCAGTGTAATCAGAGGAACGTTTATTAATATTACGGGTCATAATAAGCAACGGTGCTCCTGTGCTGATTCCGTTATAAACACCACTGACTATTTCAGGCATATCATATTCCCGCCTGGCTGTTGTACCCTTTTTACCACTTCTCCGCCTGTCAATATCTTTCAGAAATAAATCATCATTTATCAACACCCCGGGAGGACATCCATCAATCAGAACACCAATACCTGGTCCGTGAGATTCACCAAATACTGAAATCCTTAAAATTTTTCCCAATGTATTCATATCCTTACTTTTACATATTTATTTTAACTCCAATCCTGGAAAGGTCCCTGAAAAACTCGGGATAGGATTTATTCACTGACTCAGCTCCAGAAATAATTACCCTGCTTTCAGTGGCAGCAGCCAAAACAGTTAGCGCCATACATATTCTGTGATCGCCATGTGAATCAACCTTTCCGCCTTTTATCGACGATGGCCCATCAATTTCGATCCTGTCGCCATAATCTAAAATCTTCACTCCAAGTTTTGAAAGCTCTGTAACCAGGGCCTCTCCCCTGTTGCTCTCCTTCACCTTCAATCTGTCCGTCCCACTTATGATTGATCTTCCCTGGCAGAATGAAGCCAATACCGCAAGCGGAGGAGCCAGATCAGGACAATCGGAGATATCAGTCTCAAATGATTTTAGGTGAGCCTTGCTAACTGTAATCTCATTCTTTTTTATCTCTTATTTTGATTTTACCGGCAACAGCTGCCAGCACAAACAGGAATGCTGACCCACTCCAATCCCCTTCAACGGTATATGATACAGGCTTATAATTCTGGGAGCCAGGAATTCTGAACACTGTGTAATCCTCGTTAATAACATCAACACCAAAATTATTTAAGACGTTTATTGTCAAATCTATATATGGCCTACTCTTAAGATTACGTACCATAACTTTTGAGTCATCCTTCAGAACAGGAAGAGCAATAAGAAGACCTGATAAGAACTGAGAGCTTATTGAACCATCGACGAAAGCCAGTCCTCCCTTAAGGGGCCCCTTGACCTTCAGTGGGAGGTATCCATTCGTAGATATTACTTCCACTCCCATTTCTGTTAGTGTCTCTGATAGTATATTAACCGGTCTCTTTAATAAAGACCCACTACCGTGCACCTCTATCCAGTCTTTGTGCAAGGACGCCAATACTGAGAATACACGTGCACCCAGTCCTGATTCACCGCAGAAAATCCTATTGCAAACAGGATGGTATCCTCCATCAATTAACACCCTGTCTGACAAAGGGTTTATATCAGCTCCCAGACATTCAGCCATTTTCATTGCAGCCAGAGCATCGTCACATAGCGAGGGGTTAATGATTTCAGATCTGCCTTTTGCCATCAACGCACAAGCCACAGCTCTCTGCATCGCACTCTTTGAAGGTTGTGCATAGATACTGCCATTTACCGATGATGCTTCTGCTTCAACTACCATTCTAAACTGTTTTATCATGCAATTTATCCAATATTTCCTCAAGGGGATATTCTTTCTGGATTGCTTCACCTATTGTATTTAGAAGGATATAATGGATATTTTTGCCCTTCCTTTTCTTATCTGACAATATCCTGTCCTTTATCTCAGGCCAGCTGAATTCTATTGAAGTGACAAGATTCAGTTTTTTAAATGTGTCTCTTATCCTTACTGCTTCGTCCATTTTCAGAAATCCCTCATCATAAGATATTTCCACAGCTGCCAGCATACCGGCCGCAACTGAAATTCCATGACTTAATCCTGTTGTCGACTCAATAGCATGGCCCAGTGTATGACCAAAGTTCAGGATCCTGCGTTCACCCTGTTCTCTTTCATCCTTTTCCACTATAGATGCTTTAATTCTTATTGATCTTGCTATCAATTCTCTAAGCAGAGTTACCTCTCTTTCATGCAGTGGATTTATATTGTTCTCAATCAATTCGAATAGTTTATAATCCCTTATAAGAGCATGTTTCACCAGTTCAGCAAGCCCTGAAATGAACTCTTCTTCCGGTAAGGTTTTCAACAGGTCGGTATCGCAGATGACAAAAGAAGGCTGGTTAAAACAGCCAATAATATTTTTTATTCCATTGACATTTACCCCGTTTTTACCACCGATACTTGCATCAACCTGGGAAAGCAAGGTTGTAGAGATAAAACCAAAATCAATCCCCCGCATATATATTGAAGCGACAAAGCCGGTTATATCGCATACTATACCACCGCCTATACCAAGTAAAAATGTCGTTCTGTCGACACCAATTGTCAAGAGGTGTTTTATTATAGTTTCAACTGTATCAGGTTCCTTCACGGCCTCACCGGTACCAATTGTTATAACCGGAAACTCCGGGAAATGATTTCCATAAAGACCGCTAACATTAATATCGGTAATAATAACTACTTCCCCGGGTGGAAGAAGTTCACTAATTAAATCCCAGGCATTGCCCGTATAGACATTTGTACCAGAATTATCATTTTTTATTTCCATAATAATCAACAGTGGCAATTAAACACATAAAGGTATTAAATCAAATCAACTAATTCATTACCTTATTCTGGAAGTTAATAGATTCCTGATGGATCTGTTTAAATACTTGTATAATAAACTGATCACTCATTCCTAGCTGCCTGGCTTTTGCCAGTCTGTCTTTGAGAATCTCAGACCAGCGTCCGGTTTGCAGAATGGTAATGTTTTGCTGTTTCTTATACTTCCCTATTTCCTCCGATATTGACATCCTGTTTTTCAACACTCTTATAAGTTCACTATCGCAATGATCGATCTGCCTCCGATATTCATTAAGATTTTCGAGTTGCTTTGTATTATCTATTTCTGATTTCCTGTGAATCAAACCATTAAGCAGATTTGCCAGTTCAGAAGGTGTTATTTGCTGTTCCTTATCACTTAAAGCGTTTTCAGGCTGGTAATGCGACTCAATAAAAAGCCCGTCAAAATCCAGATCCATAGCTGTCTGAGAGATGCTAAACAGTAGCTCGCGGCTACCACATATATGGCTGGGGTCAGTAATTATAGGTAAATCAGGGATTCTTCTTTTAAGTTCAATTGGAATTTCCCATTGTGGAATACTACGATAAGGTGAATGACCATAATAACTGAATCCCCTGTGTATAGCTGCAAGTTTCTTAATACCAGCTTTATTAAGTCTCTCAAAAGCACCTATCCATAGCTCAATATCAGGATTAATAGGATTCTTAATGAATACCGGAATATCCAGTCCTCTAAGTCCGTCAGCCAGTTCCTGCACAGCAAATGGGTTTGCAGTAGTGCGAGCTCCAATCCATAAAATATCCACTTCATATTTTAACGCTTCTTTAAGATGCCATATGTTAGCCACCTCAACAGCAGTGAGCAGCCCAACCTCTTCCTTTACTCTTTTTATCCAGGGCAGAGCAACCGAACCCAATCCTTCAAATGTATCAGGGCGGGTTCTGGGCTTCCATATACCTGCCCTGAAAACCTTTACTTTGTTATAAGCCAGCTGTCTGGCTGTCTCAATAACCTGTTCTTCAGTCTCCGCACTGCATGGACCCGAAATAATTAATGGCTTTTCATCCTTTCTGAAAAGACCATTCTTTCTAAGATCTAACTTATCTTTCATATTAATACTATTTTATTCTTCCTTGAGCTTCTTTTATCCTTGATTCATTTACACATAGAGATGCTCTGATGTACCTTCCGCCATTTCTGCCAAATACCTGCCCCGGTGTAATAAAAAGATTATATTTATTTAAACAATAATCCGAAAACTCATATGAATCATTGAATCCGTCCGGTATACCTGACCACAGAAACATCCCCGATTGATTATCGGTAGTTGAGCATCCTAATAATTGAAGCAAATCATAAACCATCTCCTGTCTGCGGGAATATATAGTATTAAGCTTATGGTACCATTCCTGTCCTATTCGGAATGCTTTGATTGCTGCCTGCTGTATTGGAAAAAACATTCCGGAATCCATATTGCTCTTTACCTTCATAATATTATTTATATGTTCTTCATTACCGATCACCATTCCCATTCTCCATCCTGCCATATTATGAGACTTGCTTAAAGAGTTCAATTCTATAACATTTTCAAATGAATTGTCGGCTGCAAGGATGCTCAATGGTACACTATTGAGTATGAAACTATAAGGGTTATCATTAACAATCAGTATATTATGTTTACGGGCAAAACTTACCAGATCCTTAAAGAGTTCATATGTTGCCCTGACACCTGCAGGCATATTCGGGTAATTGATCCACATCAGCTTAATTCCTTTTAAGTTCCAAGTTTCAATTTCCTTCAGATCAGGCAGCCACTTATTTTCCTTGTTCAGATCATAATAAATGCATCTCGCACCGCATATACCGGCGGCGGCGGCATAAGCAGGATAGCCAGTGTCAGGTATCAGGACACCATCACCTCTGTTAAGATATGCCATACTTATATGCATTATCCCCTCTTTGGAACCTATAAGTGGAAGCACCTGACTTGCCGGATCAGGTTTTACACCAAAATATAGATTGTACCAGTCAGATATGGCTGATCTTAATTCATCTATACCTCTGTAAGGCTGATAGCGATGTGCTAACACACTTCCGGAACTACTTGTCAGTACTTCAATAACTTCAGCCGGAGGTAGTATATCGGGACTACCGATTCCCATATTTATAACATCAATTCCAGATAAAATCATCTGATTTATTACTGATAGTTTATCTGAGAAGTAGTACTCTTTAACCTGTTTTGTCCTTTTCGCTGACTCTATCATAGAATACAAAAAAAAGCCCCTCCAGTGGAGGGGCTGCCTGTTAATTATTTTATATACGAATATATCCCTCCTATGTTACTTTGGTGACGTAGTAATAGTAGAAGAAATATGTATTCGTACTTATCATCATTATACAATTTGGGTTCAAAAATAAGTGTTTATTAATTCTATGCAAACTAATCATTATATTTTATTATTAATGTCTGTCTTTTTTATGAATTATGTATACTTGCAGTTTGTAATATGAAAAGAGCTGAAAGATATAAGGCTGTACTTGACTATTTTCTTGAACACAGGCCTGTTGCGGAAACGGAATTGATTTACACTGATCCGTTTGAGTTAATGGTAGCTGTTATTTTATCGGCTCAATGTACAGACAAACGGGTAAATATGATAACACCCTCTTTATTCAAGCGATTCCCGGAAGCCAAAGAAATGGCTGAGGCCAGCACGGATGAAATTCTGGAATACATAAAATCATGTTCATATCCCAATAATAAGGCCAAATATCTTAAAACCATGTCAGAAGTACTGGTTACGGACTATAATAATAAGGTTCCGTCCGACGTGGAAGAACTGCAAAAACTACCCGGGGTTGGACGAAAAACTGCCAATGTAATAGCTTCTGTAATATTCAAGCAGCCCAAAATGGCTGTTGACACACATGTTTTCCGAGTTTCGGAACGAATAGGTCTTACAAATAATGCGAAAACACCCCTGATGGCTGAAAGACAACTTATTGCTAATATACCCGAGGAACTCATACCCCTGGCTCACCACTGGTTGATACTTCACGGCAGGTATGTCTGTAAAGCAAGGAAACCTTTATGCCATGAGTGTGGTATAGCTGATTACTGTAAATATTATGCACAGGATGTCAAAGAAAGGGAAAATTAAAATATTAATTATAATTTAGAGCTTATAAAGGATTCTCCTCATGGGAATAAAAACAAAAATAAACCAGCTTCTTAACAGCAAGCCCGAAAGGGCAAATACTATCCAGAAGGACAGTATAGAACCGGGCAATGGATACTTCGATGAGTTGGATAGAGCTGGCCTGCTAAAAGAAAAGGCCATATTGGAGATCCTTATTGATAAAGCCCCGGAAGCTATAGTACAAACCACCACAGGAGGCACAATACAAAGAATCAATGAGGCTTTTACGCAAGAATTTGGCTATACGAAAGAAGAAGCTATTGGTAAAAATATAGATGACCTGATTATACCCCCGGAATTAAAGGAAGAAGCTGGAGTATATAGAAAGCACACAACCAATAATGAGACATTAAGCATAGATACATACAGGACAGATAAAAAAGGGAGAAAAATATATGTCACGCTTATCATTCAGCCTGTAGTGGTTAATAATGAAATCATCGCATTATATGCAATTTACCGTAATGTATCCAACAAAAAGAAGGACGACGATACCAAATCAGTAATATACAATATCTCTGCAGCCACACTCACCATAACGGAGTTTTCGGATATATTTAACACTATCAGAATCGAGATAGACAAAATATGGGATACAAAAAACTTCTACATAGTACTTTACAATAAAGATACCGAAACTCTTACCCTTTCATTTTTCCAGGATGAGAAAGATCATTTTGAAGAAGTACCCGTAAAAAATACTATCACGGGGTGGTTAATAAGAGAGAACAGGCCGGTACTTCTCAAAGAAGCCGATATAGATGAACTTGAGCGACAGGGTGAAGTCTCACTGGTTGGATCACCATGTAAAGTATGGCTTGGTGTGCCCTTCAGCCTGGAAAATGAGATAAGCGGGGCTATGGTGCTCCAGGATTATAATGATGAAAATACCTTTACCGGAGAAGACCTGAGATTGTTGAGTCTAATAGGTAACCAGATAGCTCTGGCTATTCAGCGTAAACATATGCTTAATAACCTTATACTTGAGAGGAGAAAGGCAGAAGATGCAGCAAAATTAAAACAACAATTTATGTCAACCATGAGCCATGAGATAAGGACTCCCTTGAATGAGGTTATAGGCATAAATAACCTACTGCTCCAGGGCAACCCTCGTGAGGACCAGATGGAGTATATAAAAACATTGCAGTTCTCTGCCAATCACCTGTTAACACTGGTAAATGACGTTCTCGATTATACAAAACTGGAATCGGGTAATATTAGTTTTGAACAAACTAAATTCGATATTTTTGAGTTCATTGAGGAATTGAAACGATCATATTCATTCAGAATCAAAAACAAAGGCCTGGATTTTAGAGTAACCATCGAAAAAGATATCCCTCCGGGAATTATAGGTGACCCTATAAGACTCAACCAGGTATTATCAAATCTTTTATCCAATGCAGCTAAATTTACCACTGAAGGCTATATTGAATTGAATGTAAAGCAAACATCCAGAACCAATAATGAAATAAACCTGGATTTCAGTGTAAGAGATACCGGAATTGGCATCCATCCTGACAAGCAAACTGTTATATTTGAAAGCTTTAAGCAGGCTTCAGATGACACCACAAGGAAATACGGTGGGACAGGGCTGGGCCTGTCTATAAGCCAGAAGCTGGTTGAATTGCAGGGTGGTAATCTCTCTGTAGAAAGCAAGGTGGGCGAAGGGTCAAATTTCTTTTTTAATATGAAATTCCTGATAGCTGCCTCAGAGAATAAAAAAGTTGTCTCTGATGATGATGAACGGTGGGATGAATTAACAGGTAAGAATATTCTTATTGCAGAAGACAACAAAATTAATTTCTTTGTAGTTGACAAGTTCCTAAAGAAATGGGGCGTGTTAGTTACCCACGCCGAAAATGGAAAGATAGCCCTTGACTATATTAAGGAAAATAAGTACGATCTTATTTTAATGGATCTCCATATGCCTGTTGTGGATGGCATCGAAGCAACTGAAATAATTAGGGACTCGGATGATCCCAATCTGAAAAATATGCCAGTTGTTGCCCTTACAGCAGCAATAATGTCGGAACATGAGGAAAAAGTTAAACAGCTGGATTTCAATGATTTTATACTAAAACCTTTTAAGCCCAGGGATTTGTATGATAAGATACTGAAACATACCAGGTAGATGCTATTTTATACAATATTTACTTAACATCCCTGACGCTTTCCGGTTACCATATCTCAATGCCATCCTGAAATCATGGCATGCTTCTTCTGTCTTTCCGGAGTTGAATAAAGCAACACCCTTGTTATAATAAGCCTCTCCATCTCTTGGCCAGAGGTCAAGAGCCATTGAATAGTCATAAATAGCTGCGTTCCATGATTTCATTTTCAGGTATATCGAGGCACGGTCTGTAAAGCACTGTGCTTCACCTGGATAGTTCTCAATGTTTTCAGAGAAATAACGTATGGCCCTGTTATATTCTCCGTTCTCACCCGCAATTATACCGGCCTGCCTGTTTGCTGCTTGATCACCCGGATAAAGTTCACGATACATTTCCGCAGCTTCAATAGCCCTGCTGCGGTCACCGGCCATTCTCAGGTTTTCTGACTTCATCATTATGAGTTCAGTTTTGCCGGGGTATAAAAGAATAGCCTCCGTACATGCATTTGCAGCACTTAAAAAATCGCCATTTTGTTTCAGCTGTCCGATATATAATTTCCATATGCTGTATTCTGTTTTGCCCTCTGACACTGCTTTGGAAAGGTATTGTAAAGCAACCTTGGTATTGTTGGAACCTGCTTCAATCAGGCCTTTAAGGTACATGATCTCTGCTTGTTCCTTATACAGGTTTTCAATCACAGAAAGGATATTTCTGGCCTCAGTAATTTTGTTCGCATTTACTAAATATTCAATCTCAGCTTTTGCCTCCTCCAACTGGTTATACCAGTTTTTTTTCCATAACTGTCTCCAATTAACAGTTTCCTCGATAGAAGAAAAATGGGCATCAAGCAGGATTTCCTTCCTTGGCAGCTTGAACTCTGACTGAAGGTGATACTGCAGATTGGTAACAGCTTTTTCAGTTTCATTATTAATTGCATATGCCCTGGCCAGTCCGAGATATCCGGAACCGGGTTCTAAATTATTCGCCATTTTGAAATCATTGATTGCATCTTCTGTATTACCATTCATCAGAAATGCTCCACCTCTTTCAGTATATAAACGATAATCTTTCTTGACATTAATGGCTTCAGAACAAAGAGCGATGGTCTGGGAAAACATCGATCTGTCTTTCAATGCTGCAGCTCTGGTAAGGTAAGCATTAATATCCTGAGCTGAAATAATACTGCTGTACAGTATAACAAATGTTAATAATATGCATTGTCTGAATTTCATTTACTTATATTCTATAGTTACTGGTTCTGCACCTTTTTCAGTAATTACGTGTATAAAACCTGTGAGGCTATATTCTTCCAGTCCTGTTATTCTTCTTTCAAAAACATCACACTGGTAGAAGTACACGCCGGGACTTACAATTGTTCCTTTATATGTACCATTCCAGTTTAATCTGGGCTCATCTGTCTGAAATACCAGCATTCCTCCCCTGTTAAAAAGTTTGAAATCAACTTTTTCAACCAGACCCGTTGTTTTAGCCCTGAGGATGTCATTCTTACCGTCATTGTTTGGTGTAAACACATTTGGAATCTCATAGAAATTACAGGAATCGACACAAATAATGACTGATAGAGGGCTTTCATTTCCTTCATCATCAAAGGCAAGGATAGCATAACAGCCGGCAACAATTTCCCCGGGATGGTGGGTATATTCCAGTATATTCCTGTTATCAAAAGTGATAAGCAGGCTTAATTCACCATTAAAATCATTTTTAAAGAACAATTTATAACCTGCTATATCTTCAAAACAATCGGGATCATCTACTGACCAGGTAACATGGTTGTACAGGCTGTCACAATTTGTTGTAACATTAAGTGCAGGTGTGCATGGCGGCTCATTATCCAGAGGTATCACACAGGCTTCCTGTGAAAGGTTAACAAGGTCTTTCGGTAGGCCAGTGTTTTGATATGAACCTGTTGATCTGATATAATAGCAGTATTCCTGACCGTTCTCAAGGCCGGTATCAGTAAATTCCAGAAGGTTAGTACTGGCAATGGAATCAAATTGTGAGGTGTTGGGATTCCATCTGAAGATATCATAACGATAATTAACCCATGGCACATTTCGCTTTACCACAAACCTGGCTTTCATGTCGCCCGGAGTAAGTTCAATAAACAAGGAAGATGCCACGCCAGGTTCACCTACCAGGAACCTGTCACCGGGGCTGTCATTATATAATTCTATCATATAGGTATAAGCCTGGTCAAGTGTATTTATCTGTATGTCAATATAAGTAGTATCATTCAGGTCACTGGTCTGTATTGAATCTATGGGGATGAACCCGCTTCCGGAATGCCCTTCAGACCGGTAGATGATATATTCATAGGGGCCTGTTGCAGGTATGGTATCAAGCTGATCCGGTTTAGCCCATGCAATAAATATTTCTCCATCAACTATGCTTGTGTTAGTAACACTAACATTTGTTATCAGGGGAACACCCGTTATAAGGGATGATGCCAGTTCATTGGATACTTTGCTTTCTGTTCCGTTGGGGTAAACTGCAACTATGCGGTAGGCATATTCAGTGCCATTGTCAAGGCCCTCACCTTCGTTAGTATCGACAAAAGATACCGTAGATGCACCACCGGCAAAGCCAACTTTTTCAAATCCGTATTCAGAAGGTATTCCGTTGGTACAACTATCAGGCTGAAAATCGGTTGCACCTTCCCTTCTGTAAATATTATATCCTTCGATGTAATCCGATTCATACAACTCCCAGCTGAGCCTGATATATTTGCCGGTAGGGCTTGCAGATTCGAGAACAGGAGCTGGACCCAGCACTTTTATCCTGAAATTATCCAGGTCGAATAGTTCCATGTCTTCGTTATTGTCTTCCGATTTAATAAGAATGGCATAAGGTTGATCCCTCACGCTTTCATGACAGGGCACCCAGCTAAGCATTGAAGTAGATGACCCGGGTTGGGAACTTAGACTGTCAAACCTTGCGGGGCATTCATTAAGAGTATAAATGCCTGAGGTTGAGAGCAGAGTTATAAGGTCATTATCAACATCACTCGCACTAACTTCATATTCAAGGGTATCACCAGCTTCCATGCAAAAATCAGATAAGGGACCGTTTTCAGGAGGGTTATTATCGGTTTCATATACTTCAATCTGCATGTCTCTTACCACAATACCAATTTTGATGCCGTTGCGCCACTCATTTATTTCCATGGCAACATTATATGTCCCCAGCTGGGTTGGTGCATCCCATACTAGATCACCTGTAATGCTGTCGACATAGAAAACATTTGAGGCAGGGGGATAGGTGTAATTTTCAATTGGTTTTCCATCTTCCTTGGTGCAGATGGTAAGGTTATATGAGAGGCTGTCTCCGTCAGAATCATAGGCTCCAGGATTATGGATAAACTTATAACCAAGAGCAGCCTTGTCATATGGTGGATTAAGAAGCACCGGTGTACTGTTGAACCCCATCCCCGGATTAACCATCAGAACAGTTGAGATGGAAAAGACAACATTAACTGAATTCGGAATGTTATTTATCCCGTCATTCCTGTTGGGATCCTGCACAACAATCTTATATATACCAGGGCCGGGATAGGTATGCTCAATCTTATATATATTTTTCTGGTAATAATTGGGCAATTGCCCTTTAAAACTTCTTGAAGCAGTTGATATGGTTCCGTCGCCCCAGTCTACATCCAGAAAATCCCTGTCAGCCTGACTGAGAACATAAGTAAAGGTGGTGATCGTTATCTCATAAGTCAGGTCTGAGATTTGCACATAGGTTATCTCCCCTGCCCTGTTATGTGTGCCATAGATACCAGTTACCAGGGTTGAGAAGATTAATATTGAAAGTATTCTCTTCATTAATATAACATTACGGTATGACTTTTTCCATCAGGTTTATCTTTTCGTTCAGATAAGTAGCTGTAAAACGAAAGGCCTGTTCATTACTTTCATCTTTATAAATAAACAGATTTACCTGATCCATATAGATACCTGTTAAAATCGTATTGCTTATCTCAATGCTGTTTAATTCACCCTTATATTTAACAAAAAGACGCATTAAAGTTTCAAGCTCCAGTTTCTCTGTTTCCATGAGTTTTGCCCTGTGCTGATTTCCGTTAATAGTTATTTTTACTTTTTCATTTATATAATCTTCATATATATCATCCGGGCCTGTATATATGTGATCGCTTATATATTCCCCGGGCAGTTGAAACAGGCTCAGGAGATCAAGCAGCAGGTCATCGCTGTACATCCGGACCGTGACTTTGTAACCTTCATCCTCCGTAACATATTCCATACTCGACATTGAGACATGTACGGGATGTAGCAGCAATGAAAATAAATAAATAACAACTAACCTAATCATCATTCAGGTGGAATTAGCTCCCTATCTGATATCAAAAATCAGACCAATATACAGTGTTAATAAATTAATTTACCCTCTCTTTCAGGTATTCAACCGACCCCACTTCAATATAAGAGGATCCTGTTCCTCTGTTAAAATTGCCTGCAAGTACAACAAGTATGTCATCATCTTTTAATTTATGTGACTCAAGCAGGTTCTCCAGTGCTATCTTCATAAACATATCCGCTGATTTATGTTTTTCCTGCAAACTGGGATAAACCCCATACGATAGGGCAAGTTCCCTCATAGTCCTTGCCGAATAGCACTGGGCCATTATATATTTTATCCCTCTGTAAGCCGACATATTCCTTATGGTTCGCCCACGCACAGTATCTGAGATTATACACTTCGCCCCCACCCTTGAAGCTGTTTTTACGGCTACTTTTGCAAGGTAGGCTGACACTTCCCCCGTGAGTGACCCGGCAGGAAGTTCAAGAAATTTTTCCTTGTTTTTCTCAACTTCCTTGGCCACTTTTGTCATGGTCTCAACCGACTCAACGGGATATTTCCCATACGCTGTCTCACCACTTAGCATTATAGCATCAGTATTCCAGTAAATGGCATTTGCTATATCACTTATTTCGGCACGTGTAGGCCTGGGGTTTTCAATCATTGAATGCAGCATCTGTGTGGCAACGATAACAGGTTTTCTTTTCTTAATGCATTTATTAATAATTTTTAGCTGTATACCTGGTATTTTTTCATAAGGTATCTCGATTGCCAGATCCCCCCTTGCTACCATTATTCCATAGCAATTTTCAAGTATTTCGTTAAGGTTATCGACTCCATCCTGGTTTTCAATCTTGGAAATAATTTTAATCGGGCTGTTCTTCTTATCCAGTAATTCCTGAACATCCTTCACATCCTGTGCCGACCTGACAAAAGAATGTGCAATAAAATCTATATCATTCTCAATAGCAAAATCAATATATCTCTTGTCTTTCTCACTTACTGAAGGAAGGTTGAGTTTTACCCTGGGCACATTCACGCTTTTCCTTGAGCCCAGGGGGGCGTCATTAAGTACTTCACATTCCAGGGTGTTACCATCTTTTGTTTTTGCCACCAGTTCTAATATCCCATCATCTATAAGTATATGTGATCCTACCGGGATATCCCTGGCAAAATCAGGGTATGTAACAGCAATAACCGACTGGGTTGTACGTGTATCAGGATCACCGATTACTGTCACATATTCACCTTTTCTGAAAAATAATTCTCCGTCACATATGGTTGTCCTTATTTCAGGACCTTTGGTATCCAGCAAAAAAGCTATCTTATCTGACACTTTTCTAACATTCTCCATTACCCTCATTGTTCCTTCAATATCCTGATGTGCAGTATTTATGCGTACAACGTCCATTCCTGCCTTATACAATCTTTTGATAAATTCAGGTTCAGCCCTTTTGTCAGAAATAGTAGCTACAATTTTAGTCCGTTTCCTGTTCATTGCTTATCATTTAGAATATTTATTAATGCTTCAGCAGCCAGGCGGTAACCATCCAGTCCAAACCCAAACAGGCTCCCCCTGCAATATGCTGCAATAAGTGACTTGTGCCTGTATTCTTCCCTGCCAAGTATATTGCTTATATGTACCTCAATTACAGGAACAGGACATGCGGCCACTGCATCAGCCACAGATACAGATGTGTGCGTATATCCGGCTGCATTGAGTATAATTCCCTTTCCTTCCACTGCAGCTTTCTGTATGGCATTAATTATTTCACCTTCGACGTTTGATTGAAAATACCTGAAATCGATCTCCCGGAAAGCTTTCTTTAATTCACTAAAGTAATCTTCAAACCTAAGGTTTCCGTAAATATTCTTCTCCCTGTTACCCAGTAAATTAAGGTTGGGGCCGTTAATTATTGTTATTATCATAGCCGGGTTATGCTTATATGAAACAAAGATAACAAAAATGATATTCCTTACAGAAAGAACATTAATAATCATTATTTTGAACTTATGATACTTAGTAATACTTTTGGATAATCAAAATAGCCTGATGAGAGAAAACTGGAAAGACTGCATAGGAGAATTCAAGAATTACCTGAAAATAGAGCGCTCCCTATCGGATAACAGCATTCAGGCTTATTTGCGGGATATAGAAAAGCTGCATAGCTACTGTGAGGGACTTCCCACCGCATTGATGCCACAGGATGTGACCCTCAACCACCTGTCAGATTTTATCAAATGGCTAGATATAAAAAATCCAAGGACACAATCAAGAGTTTTATCAGGTGTAAGGGCTTTCTTCAGGTATATGATGATTGAGGGTAAAATCAGTGAAAATCCGGCATCCCTGATGGAATCACCAAGGCCAGGAACAAGGTTACCGGATGTTCTCTCTATAAATGAAATTGATAATATAATTTTGGCTATAGACCTGAGCAAACCTGAAGGGCAAAGAAATAAGGCAATTATTGAAACCTTATACGGATGCGGATTAAGAGTGTCTGAACTTATTAACCTGAGATTGACTGATATGCATTTTAAACAGGAATACATTACTGTCACCGGCAAAGGTGATAAGCAGAGACTGGTTCCACTTAATCAAAATACTATAAAACAGATAGAATTTTATTTGCAGGACAGGAACAGGCTAAAGACAATCATGGATAAAAACATTCTATTTTTAAACCGTCGTGGTAAGAAGCTTTCACGTATCATGATATACACAATAGTACGTGACTTATGTGAGGTAGCAGGTATCAAAAAAAATGTCAGCCCCCATACATTCAGGCATTCATTCGCCACACACCTCGTACAGGCAGGTGCTGATCTCAGGGCTGTACAGGAAATGCTTGGGCATGAGTCAATACTTACAACGGAGGTCTATACCCATATCGACCGTATTCACCTGAAGGAAACTATCAACCTTTACCATCCAAGGGCAAGGGAGAGATGAGCTACTTTCCACTCAGGAGATCAAAATAAATCCTGATTTTGAACAATTTGCCCTGTTTTCGACTTATATGAATAAAGGAGGGTAATAAATGGAATACATAAAGGATTTTCTTAATGAGTTGTATTTCATAACCATTGAGATGGCTCCCTATCTCATGCTGGGATTCGTCTTTGCCGGTATTTTATACCTCCTGTTCCCTAAAAAAAGGGTAAGGCAATATATGGGACGTAACAGGAATGGAGCTGTCATAAATGCATCCTTACTTGGTATACCTTTGCCTCTCTGCAGTTGCGGCGTGATACCTACAGGCCTTTCATTTTACAGGAATGGTGCATCCAAAGGTTCAACGGTATCATTCCTTATATCAACACCACAGACCGGTATTGATTCAATACTTGTTACCTACTCAATGCTCGGCTTGCCTTTTGCACTAATCAGGCCATTTGTTGCACTGGCTACCGGAATATCAGGAGGATTGCTCACAAACAGGCTTAGCAGGAAAGAAAAAGAAGAAGAAATTACGGGAAATAATAACAGCAACACCCTTCCATCAGGCTTTTTTCCCAGGGTAAAGGCTATGCTCCGCTATGCTTTCGTGGAATTCCTCCAGGATATAATGGGATGGCTCATTATTGGATTATTGATTGCCGCATTCATAGCTGTAATTGTACCGGATGATTTTTTTGCAGGCAGGGCAAGCAATGATATACTGGAAATGCTGATAATACTTATCGCTGCTATCCCCGTATATATATGTGCAACCGCTTCAGTGCCGATAGCTGCGGTATTAATGCTTAAAGGACTGAGCCCCGGGGCAGCCCTGGTACTGCTTATGGCAGGACCGGCTACAAATGCAGCAACAATTACTATGATAGGCAAAGTGATGGGAAGAAAAAGCCTTGTCAGTTATCTTGTATCAATTATCTCGGGAGCGATGATATTTGGTTTCCTGATGAACACATTATTACCGGAAAGATGGTTTACACTGCCTCAGCAAATGATGTCTCATAACCATGAGATTTTGCCGCGATGGCTCGCTATAGGGTCTGCCGTAATACTTGTTATATTAATAATCAATGGATATATGAAAAAATATATTAATAGAAAAAAGGATGGAACAACATATAGATCACCTGTTCACACTCCGGGTATTATAACAATGAATGTCAAGGGAATGACATGTAACCACTGCAGGCAGACCGTTGAGAATGCGACTGCCTCTGTTGATGGTGTTGAATCTGCGACAGCTGATCTAGCCAGGGGTAGTCTTTCTATCAGTGGTAAAGATTACGACCTTGAAAAGATTAAATCAAATATCCGGGCTGTAGGATACGAAGTGGAGTAATTGTTATGAGAGATGAGTTATGAGAGATGAGTGATAAATAATCACAATCTAATAAGTTATTTATCTGTTGTTTTCCATAGGAATATCGTAACTTGAATACATATATTGATTTAACCTTCTCATGATTGCATTAAAAATTATTCTGATAATACTTGGTGCTCTCCTAGCCATCTTACTTCTTTACCTTATAACTATTATATTCTTCCCTGTTCTGAAAATTAAGGACCAACCATTAGAAATAAGTAAAAATGATATAAATAAAAGTTCTCCTCCTCCTGAATGCAGGTCTGATGTTACAATTAAATCTGAAGCTGTAAATCTAAGTTCATGGCTCTACATGCCTGATTCTTTTTCAGGCACCATCCCCTGCATTATTATGAGTAATGGCTTCGGTGGAACAAAAAATATGATTCTCGAGCAATATGCATTACGCTTTGCAGATAAAGGTTTTGCTGTACTAAATTATGATTATCGCCATTTTGGAGCTAGTGAAGGAACACCCCGTCAGAATTTTAATATGTTTAAACAGATTGAAGATCTTAAATTAGTAATATCATTTGCACGAAAACATAATGATATAGATAAGAAAAGAATTGCTTTATGGGGTACCTCTGCTGCAGGAGGATATGGATTGATAATAGCCGCTGAAGACAAAGAGATTGCATGTGTTATAGCGCAGTGTCCGGCCCTCGACAGCAGGGAAGATGGTAAGTTAGCACTGGAAAGAGAAGGGCTGGGATTTTTTCTACGACTGTTTATGCATGCACAACGTGATAAGGGACGTTCAAGATTCAGGTTATCACCACATATGGTACCTATAGTAGGCAAACCCGGCACGTTGGCTTTCATGAGAGCAACTGGTGCATTTGAAGGTTATTCTTCTTTAGCAAATAAAAGTTTCATAAATAAGGTTTGTGCTCGTGCTTTATTAAATACTAACAACTATAATCCCATTAATTTCGCTGACCAGGTTGAATGCCCCGTACTTCTCTGTATTTGCAGGGATGATAATCTGGTATCAGAAAAATCATATAAAAGTACTGCAGATATCCTGGGAGATAAGTCAACAGTGATGGTTTATCCAATAGGTCATTTTGATATCTACAAAGGAGATAATTTTGAAAAAGCTGTAAATGACCAGATAGATTTTCTGAAGCGAAATCTTTCATGAGTTAATCATGAGGTATCTTATACCTGATTAAGATTTAAGCCCAGCATTTGAAGTACCTATTTTGAACCAATGCCCCCCTACACAAATACTAAAATCTTAAATCGTTGATCTTCAACCGAGAATTGCGAGTTTGCCAGAGGCAAGCGAGTGATTCGAGCTCGCTGTAAGTCAATCTTCAATCATCCGGGCTCCCGGTTCAAGGTTTTCAAGCCAAAATTTTTCCATCGTTTCCCTGACATGGTATGAAGTATTCTCCCTTTCATTTATACCATGTGACCTCATAGGATATATCATCTGGTCAATTAACTTATTATGTTTGATAAACTCATTGGTAAGCATTTCAAAACTCTGATAGTGAACATTATCATCGGCAGTACCATGCATTATAAGCAGTTTGCCCTGCAGTTTATGTGCATGTGTTATGGGTGATCCCTCACGGTATCCTTCCGGATTATCCTGTGGAGTACTCATATACCTCTCCTGATATATTGTATCATAATTTTTCTGGTCGGAGACAAATGCCACGGCTATTCCCGTTTTGTAAAGTTCGGGATACCTGAACATACAGTTAAGTGTCATCTGCCCTCCTCCACTCCAGCCATGTATTCCTATCCTTGAACCATCGACGAAAGGAAAGGTATCTATCACTTTCCTAACGGCTGCAGCATGGTCTTGTGGAGCCACTATCCCAATCTTCCTGTAAATAATTTTGCGCCATTCCCTTCCCCTTGGAGACCTGGTTCCTCTGGGATCAATACTTAGGATAAGGTAACCATGTTGTGCCATATACTGATGCCAGAGGTCTCCTCCCCCCCAACTGTTTTGCACAGTAGCACCTGCTGGTTCACCATAGATATATATTATCACCGGGTATTTCTTTGAAGGATCAAAATCGCGTGGCTTTATCATCCATGCATCCAGTTCAACCTCACCTATATCTACCCTAAAAAATTCCTTGGGATTCAATCCCAGCTTATCGTATCGGTCTTTAGCTTTCTGGTTGCTTACGAGCAGACGGGCTTCTTTATGCCCTGGAAGGCTCACAAGTGATATACGCGGAGGTGTAACAACGTTCTGATATGTATGAATAGCCCATTTTGCATCAGCAGACATCTGATAGGAATGCTGGCCGGGTGTATCTCCTGGGGTTACACGTTCAGCCTCCCCTTTGCCATCAATCCTGCTTCTGTACAAATATCGGTCAATAGGTTTATCTGGTGACGCAATATAGTATACATAACCTCCGACAGGATCAATGCAGCTTATGCTGATAACATCAAATTCACCTTTTGTAATTAGATCCATCTGTTTACCATCCCTTGATACCTTGTACAGGTGCAGCCACCCGTCGTGTTCACTTGACCAGGTAAAATACTGCTCATTATCAAGCCAGATAATATTATCATGGATATCGAGGAAAGCCTCGTCCCTTTCGGTAAGGATATTTGTCAGCTCCATGGTATTAATATCACCAACCCATACAGTATTGGTATTCTGTTTTCGGTTGAGCTGCTGTATCATCACTTCATCCGAACCCGGGATAAAATCCATTCTTGCCAGGTAATTGCCTCGCGGATCACCGGGAATGTCAAACCACCTGGTTTCACCACCCGCTGATGGAACTACTCCGACTTTAACCGCTGAATTTGTCGTACCTGCCTTGGGATATGGGAGTGGTATAGGTACTGAATACACAGAATCAACGTTGTTAATCATATAAAAAACGCCTGTCCCTTCTGTATCTGTCTGCCAGTAAGCTATATGTTCTCCGTCCGGGCTCCACCTGAAACCATCCCTGCAATTGAGCTCCTCCTCATATACCCAGTCGAAGGTTCCATTGATAATATTTTCTCCCCCGTCAAATGTAATCTGGTTTATATTGCCTGTCGACAAATCCTCGACATAGATATTTTGTTTACTAACATAAGCAACCCGGGTCGCATCAGGTGAAAACTTGGCAAACATCATTGTTGTCCTTTCAACCTCCTTTCCCAGTTGCTGCAATTTACCATCTTCAATGTTTAGCACCCAGTAATCTCCCCTGGTATTATATCTCCATACCCTTCTGGTGTTAGTAAAGAATAAAAGCTTATTATTATCTTCTGACCAGATGTAATCAGCAACATACAGTGGTTCTGAATCTCCCTCAGGGATAAACTGCTTTGATGAAATCAAAACTGACCTCTGTCCCGTTTTTGCATCATACTTTACAATATCAGGGGCACCTGTTTCCTGGTTCATTTCAAGGGTTGAATACCCGTCAGAATCTTTCATCCACCTTACCGGACCGTATCCTTCCTGAACATAAATCCTGTTCTTATAAATATCCTCAATCCTTAACTCATGTTCTTCAATCTGGCAGTAAACAGGGATAACTATTATAAGAATACCTGTCACAAACAGAAACGTTTTAATCATTCCGGGTTTCATAACATACATTTTTGAATTAATAATATAAGATAAATTATCATGTTTTAGTTAGATGTCAAGATAAAGTATTTCTCACCCTTTTCAGTCATAAACTCATATGATCCATCATTATGTTTTGCTGCTGCTATTTGCTTCTCATTCGAAAAAACCCTGACGTCTGTATGCGTATTTATCCTGCAATTTTCACCTGTCTTTGAGATAATTTCCACATCAGTCACTTTATTATTCTTCCATTCAAAAGACAGTTCAAATCCTCCCCTGGCGCAAACACCATTGAATTTCCCAATATCCCATTCATCAGGTAAAGCCGGCAGCAGGTCAATTACTCCTTCATGAGATTGTATGAGCATTTCAGTTATCCCGGCCGTAACACCCATTGTACCATCTATCTGCAGAGGCGTGAAACATTTCGCAAAAAGCTGAGGGTATGCCTGTTCCTTAATATATCCTTTAAATATTTTGTGTGCCCTGTTACCATCATATAATCGTGCCCACAGGGCCATTTTCCAGCCTCTGGAAAATCCTGTTCCACCATCACCTCTCTGTTCAAGAACTTCCTTGCAGGCATCAATAAGTCCGGGAGTTTTCTTTACTGATATAACATTACCCGGATACAGACCGTACATATGAGAAAAATGCCTGTGCTTTTCTTCAAGCTGTTGATAGTCCTCTGTCCACTCCTGCAATGTACCATCTGATCCAACCATCGGTGGCACAAGTCTTTCCCTGGCCTTCTTAACTATTTCTGCAAATTCGTGATCCACATCAAGCAGATTGGTACACTCAATATAATATCCAAAAAGGTCTGTTAGTATCTGCATATCAATTGAAGAGCCATAGCAGATAGTTGTGAAATAATACATCCCGGTAATTTCATCATAGAAGTACCTGTATCCTGGTCCGTCAGGCGGATTTTCCGGTGAGTTTGAGGGATTGGTTACCAGCCATTTACCATTTGGATGCTCAACCAGGAAATCTATAAAGAATTCAACAGAGCCTTTAATCACAGGGTACACATCCCTGAGATAATCCATATCCATGGTATATAAATAGTGTTCCCATAAATGTGTTGTAAGCCAGGCACCACCAGTAGTGAAAGTTCCCCATGCTGGCCCGTCCATAGGAGCTGCTACCCTCCAGATATCGGTATTCTGGTGAAAAACCCAGCCCCCGGCACCATAATGTTCCCTGGCAACTTGTGAACCCTTGTCAGTGAGTTCTTTAACCATTGTAATAAGTGGCTCGGCACATTCAGAAAGATTACCTGACTCTACAGGCCAGTAATTCATTTCAATGTTAATATTGGTAGTATACTTTGAGTCCCATGAAGGATTCATATCTTCATTCCATATACCCTGGAGGTTTGCTGCCTCTGTTCCCTGACGGGAAGAGGATATTAAAACATAGCGGCCAAAATTATAACATAGTGCTGCCAGAT
>CAZSJH010000028.1:0-11534 GCA_964607105.1 uncultured Rikenellaceae bacterium
GAGCAAAAACATATACCTCCGGAGATACTACTTCGTACATATTCTTCTGCACAAGAGCAGCGTGAAAGTGTCCCGGATCAAGTGTCATAAGTGTTAAACCTGTCATAATATCTTTGCTGTCCTGTTCACCTGTTTGGCACGATGTTAATGAAAAAAGAAGAATCATGAACAGGTATTTAATACATTTCATACGTTTAAAATTTTTTGCAATGAAAATTTGCAAAAAATTTTCGCACGGCATGGAACCGCTCGTTCCTCGCTCTCACATGAAAATTTTAAACATGCTTTTTTGCGAAAATTTAATGATAAAAATTTTCATGTTCGTTTCATATTACAGTCCGTTAAAATTTTCAAGGGTATAATTTGTTCCATAAGGCCATTTCTGGTATTGCAGTGGCTGTATTTCATTTTTGTATGGCTGAGACTTTTCATTATTAATGGTATCCATATTGATCAGATTTGATATTACCGGATTAACAAGTTTAATATAGAGAAAAGTTATATAATATCAAATTTACCAATAGAGATCAGTAATAATAATAAAATGTGTTTATAAGCATCTTACTTTTATTTAATCCCATATCTTCATAACTTTGATAGAAGTGTAAACCCTAATTAATACTAACCAAATATATCAAAACCATGGCCGATTTTATATATGAAAAACCTTTTCAGATAAGTGAGGACAGAACGGAGTACCGTTTAGTCTCCTCAGAATATGTAAAGCTTATTAAACAGGATGGGCGTGAAATTTTGCAGCTTGACCCCGAAGGACTTGAGTTATTGGCAAAGGAAGCAATCAATGATGTATCATTCTTTATGCGCAGCTCACATCTTGAAAAACTCAAAAAAATTCTGGATGACCCTGAGGCAACCGACAATGATAAATTTGTTGCGTATGTAATGCTCAAGAACCAGGTCATTGCTGCAAAAGGGGAGTTGCCATCATGCCAGGATACGGGTACTGCGATAGTAATAGGGAAGAAAGGGGAGGATGTATATACCGGTGTAAATGATGCAGAATATCTTTCAAGGGGAGTACATCATATTTATAAAAGTAAGAACCTCAGATACTCCCAGATAGTGCCCTACTCAATGTTCAAAGAAAAGAACTCGGGCAGCAACCTGCCGGCACAGATCGATATTTATTCAAGACCGGGCAGGGACTATGAGTTCCTGTTCATAACCAAGGGTGGCGGATCGGCCAATAAAACTTTCCTGTACCAGATGACCAAGTCACTGTTGAACGAGGAGAATCTTACGAAATTTGTTAAGGAAAAAATCAAAGAGCTGGGCACCGCAGCATGCCCGCCATACCACCTGGCACTTGTGATAGGTGGTACTTCAGCCGAGGCAACACTTAAAACAGTGAAAGAAGCTTCAGCAGGTTACCTTGATCACCTGCCAACAGAAGGCAATGCCAGTGGAAGGGCATTCCGCGACCTTGAATGGGAAAAAAAGATTGAAAAAATATGTGAGGAGTACGGGGTAGGAGCACAGTTCGGAGGGAAATATTTTGTCCATGACGTACGGGTTATACGCATGCCACGCCACGCTGCTTCCTGTCCTGTGGGAATGGGTGTTAGTTGCAGCGCTGACAGGAACATTAAAGCAAAAATAACAGGAAAAGGAATTTTCCTGGAGCAACTTGAAAAGAACCCTGAAAAATACATGCCTCCAAAAGCACCTACGCTGGAGGAACCCGTTAAGATTGACATCGACAGGCCAATGGAAGAGGTACTGGCAGAGCTGACCAGGTACCCGGTTAAAACCAGGCTGAGCCTGACTGGGACCCTTGTGGTAGCCAGGGATATGGCTCATGCACGGATCAAGACGATGATTGATGAAGGGAAACCAATGCCCGCCTATTTCAAGAATCACCCGGTATATTATGCAGGTCCGGCAAAAACACCTGAGGGAATGGCATCGGGAAGTTTCGGCCCCACCACGGCTGGAAGGATGGATCCCTATGTAGATCTGTTCCAAAGCCACAGGGGATCAATGATAATGCTGGCCAAAGGTAACCGCTCAAAGCAGGTAATTGATGCTTGTAAAAAATATGGAGGATTTTACCTTGGTACTATAGGCGGACCGGCAGCTGTGCTGGCTGAGGATAACATCAAATCAGTGGAGGTTGTTGATTTCGACGAGCTTGGCATGGAGGCAGTAAGGAAGATTAAGGTTGAAAACCTTGCAGCATTTATCCTTACCGATGATAAGGGGAATGATTTTTTTGATGAATACAATAAGTAGAGTTGATAAAGTTGAGAGGGAGTTCCTATTTCGTCACAAGTGCCTGGGAATACGAAGGAATCTGTGAGTGAGTTTATGGATCATTGCTGCAAAAACCTGGTCTTTACTCGTTAATATAATCCCGGGTACTCATAATCTTAGCATAACTGCCCAGGGTACTAAGTGTAGCTAGGTGTACATCTGTGGCTTTAATTACATGGTCATTGAACTTAAGGTCCCTACTGGTACAGGCATCGTGTATCAGGATACAATCATAGCCTAAATCGGAAGCAGCCCTGACAGCGGCTTCGACACACATATGTGTTTGCATCCCACAAATAATCAGTTGATCGATCTTTTGTTCCTTGAGGTATTGCTGAAGACCAGTCCCAAGAAATGAATTTACATTGTCCTTTGAGAATACTTTCTCAGTCTCAATGGGTTTAACGGTATTGTTAATTGCTCCACCCGGGTCATAATTATGCCTAACGTAAATTACTTCATCCCCGTTTTTGCGGAATTTATTTATCAGCAAAGCAGCATTTTCTGCAGCTTCCTCAGGCTGGTAAAGTGGCACATCACCTCCCGGGAAATAAAAATCCTGTATATCAATTACCAGCAAGGCTGATTGCTTGCCAGTATCCTGTCCGAATATTGTTAGTGTTAATACTGTAGAAAGAAATATGAGTACTATTTTCCTTTTCATGCTTTGATTTTTCCTTTTTATCATATCCTTACCTCAGTTCCTCAACCCCTCAACCCCTCAACATTTCAACCTTTCATTTAAGTCCTATCTTCTCTCCATTTGCAGCTTTACTGACCACTTCTGTTATCCTTCGATGGCGCGTATCGGCCTTCTTGGCAGCATTTATCCAACGGATACACATTTTCCGGTAGGATTTCGGGAAAGCAATGAAATTCCGGAACGCCTCCATGGTTTTATTAAGCTCCCTGTTCAGATCATAGGGAATATCAATGAAAGAGTGGGTATCCTCCTTCCTGATTATTAGTGAGGGATCATTTTTTGTTTCCATGTAAGCTTCATGACCGTTCTTATTCATATGGCCTATGGCTATCATCTTTTTAGCTCTCTCAATATTTTTTTCAGACCATTTGCTTCTCTTCCTGCGGGGTGTATATTTCTGACAATAGGTGTTTTCGTCAATTCTTTTTATTATACTGTCAATCCATCCATAACATATGGCTTCCTCAACGGCATCATCATAAGGTATTCGAGGTTTGCAGGTATGTCTCTTATAGTAAACGAGCCAGATCTCCTTTTCTTTTTTATGGTGCTCCTCGAGCCATTTCCGCCATTCATCCCGGCCGGTTACATGAAGAGTTTTCATTGTTTGATTTAAAAGATAAAAGATAAGAGTAAAAAGATTAAAGTGCAAAACAGATTTTTTATGAACCCGATTACTACTTATACCTGTTACTTTTTAAACCTTATTAACTCTATCAACTTTATCAACGAATTTCAAGGTTATACCAGAATAAATATTAATCATTAGCTTTGCTGCCATTATTTTGCAGATTTCAATTAAATATTTTCAATTGGCAAAGTGGACAATAGATAATATTCCCTGCCAGGATGGCAAAACCGTTATTATCACCGGTGCCAACAGCGGTATAGGTTTTCAGGCTGCGAGAGTATTAGCTTCGAAAGGCGCAAAAGTTATCATGGCATGCCGCAATGATAAGAAGGCCAGGATGGCTGCAGGAAAAATATCGGGAAAACATGCAAATGCTGACCTTGAGATTATGCACCTTGACCTTGCCAGCCTGGAATCAATAAGAAAATTTACTGACGAATTCAGAACCAGGTATGAAAGGCTTGATATCTTAATAAATAACGCAGGGGTAATGGCTTCGACCCACAAGATGACCGAGGATGGTTTTGAATGGCAGTTTGCTATTAACCATCTCGGACATTTTGCACTCACGGGACATCTTATTGATCTTCTTATAAGTACTGCTGACTCAAGGATAGTAACGGTTACAAGTATAGCGCATTTCAATGGTGAGATACATTTTGGTGATTTATCAGGAGAGTCGTGGTACAGCAGGATGAATGCCTACCGGCAGTCAAAGCTGGCCAACCTGGTTTTTGCCTATGAATTACATAGAAAACTGGAAAGTAGCGGATCAGGCACCATATCCATTGCGGCACACCCGGGAGTCACCACAACAAAAATAATCTGGCTGCCTTTCCCTGTCAATGTACTTAAGTCTCTTGTCCTGCCAAGTGCTTCCAGGGGAGCCATGCCCGTGATGATGGCAGCTACAGACAGTGGGCTCAGAGGGGGGGAGTATATAGGTCCCTCAGGTTTGTGGCAGGCTTTCGGCTATCCTGCGGTCCTGAGGTCAGGGAAGATATCGCATAACAGGAAATTATGGAGGCGATTATGGGAGGTATCGGAAGAAATGACAGGAATTAAATACCTGAAAAATAATCCATAAATCTCAGGTCCGGAATATTTAAAAAAAGGCTATCCGCGGATAGCCTTTTTTTAAATAAAGTTATTTCGACTACTCGAAATCGTATTCCTTAATGTTGTCGGTTGTCCAGTTTGATTTCGGAAGGTCTCCGTGGAACATGCTGTTTGCACCGAATTTAAGTGATTTTACATTATATCCCAGGGTACCCAGGTATGCAACCATGAAAGCACTCGTCTGGCCGGTATAGCAATAAACCACAATAGTCTTGTCTGTCGGGAGTGTTTTCAGATCGGTATTGAGTGTCAGTGACTGGCCAGGAACATAATTATATGCTCCCGGGATATGACCCGGATTAAGATATTCGCTGTTTGGCCAGTAGTTTACAATGTAATAATTAGATGGATTATCTGTCACCATGGTGGCATTAATTGCATATGCACCAAAACCTGCTGTAAGCATTGAACCTATCCGCGAGAGAAGAATATCCTCTCCACTATCAAAACCGGTGTTTATGTCAGGCAGGTCACCCTCGGCCGGTTTATCATTTGTAGTGGTTTCAAGGAACGTGGCATAATATGTACTTGTACTACTTGTCCAGCTGTCACAGGCTGAATTCCATGAGGTCATACCGAATGATAATGATTTGGCATTACTGTAGCCTGCAAGCTTAAGCAGTGATGTACAGAATGCTGCACTCTGACCGCTGTAACATACAACCACAATGGGATCGTCCATACTGCCGACATTTGTCTGAACATGAGCAAGTATTTCACCGGCAGTTACATTAACAGCACCGGGGATATGTCCCGGGTCATTGTAATCTGATGATGATCTGATATCAATTATATAAGGTGAATTACCACCATTAATAAGGGTTAATAAATCTTGTGCTGAGATGTAACTCTGCAAGCTCCCGACATTAACCACTGATTCTGCATAATTGACCAGTTCTTCAGATTCAACTACCGGGTCATCTTTCTTACATGAAGAAACAACTATCAGTGCAAGAATTACACTTAGGAATAGAAATTTTGTCTTTCTCATAATAAATAATTTAATAGGTATTCTACATTAATTAAACTTAATTTTAGCTCTTGCTATCTAACTGAATTTTCATCTTTTTATTATTTAGTCCAAATTGCCGGGAGAGAATTGTCAACCGTTATGCTGCCTGTGGCTTCAACTTCCCATGAAAGAAGGTCATCCATAAACAGGTATAACTTCTTGTTTATCAGTTCACCGCCTTCTTCCCTGATATGGCAGTTGATATAACATGCTCCATCCACCTGTGTACGGCTGGTCCATCTCACGATGTTGTGAGGAGTGGTATAATTGTAAGTTGGAAATGCTTCAAAATTATCATATTCGGAAACACCATAAACTTCCCAGTTATCGGGTGCTGCAAGTGTTCTCCTGACAAGTGTCATTTTATAACCTGGCTTTGTTTCAGGGATAGGGTTCAGTGCTATTTTAAAATCCTGGTATGAAGGTATGCGTGCACCATCGCCATGCACATGGCATTCACCACAGTTATTATAATCCTGTGAATGGCATACATGGCAGTTGAAATCATCGTAGTGCATATCATGGTAGATATTGTCTGCTTCGTCATGGCAGTCTTCACATTCTGGCAGGTCAGAATATTCGTACCTGTGATCAACAGGCATCCCATTACCGTGAAGTTCAGCACCGCTATGACAATCGATGCATTCATATCCCGCTTCGGTTAGGTGAACGTCGGGTTCTGTTCCTGAAGCCAGGCCAAGGTAGGCATGACCGCCCCTTGAGCTATGACATTTAATACAATTATTAAGCATACTCGGGGTCTTGATGAAGTTATGTCCGTTGGCCAGTCCTCCACCTGCTAAGGCTGGTCTTACCACATGGCAGTTTCCGCATGTACCATGGCATGTTGCACAGTTGGCATTATATCCTTCAATCTGGTGCTGGGGCAGCTGGCTGAAATCTTCAGGTCCGTCCAGTCCGCTTCTCATGGCAACTTTCCTTTTCTGGCCTGTTCCATGATGGAGGCTGGTGGAGAAGTCACTAACGATATCGCCGTGGCAGTCACCACATTTTTCAACATATTGTTCAGATGGGTGCCTCAGGAAGTCGCCTGAATGTGCCAGGTCCTTATCCGAGGTCTTATCAACACCATTATGACAGTCGGTGCATTTCAGCACGTCGTGAGTTGAGGATTTGAACGCTTCATAGCCGTCACCTTCCATTATCACCCTGTCGTAGGGGTCAATTACCGGAGCTGATCCTCCACAACCACCAGCTGGTGCACCTGTATCAGGAGTATGAACCTCTATAAGTTTATCATAGTCTGTATGGCAGCCTTCACATGTGCCGTAAGGCAGTGTATCCTTATCTTTATTCGTGACTTTTGCACAACCGATGATAAGAAGTGCGGTGAACATAGGGATTAATAATGGCTTCAACTTGTTGAATATTATTGTATTCATGGGTTATTATTGTGAAATAATTAACAATTCATGTAAAACGATTTGCTTCGCTGTAAAAATTGCTGTTTTCCGCCGAATTCCAATATGAGTCTATAATAAGATCAGTATTATATTTTATTGCTCTGCGTTGGCATAAAAACTGATCTGTGTCATGTTTGTTTATAGTTTTTCATATATTTGAGGCTTATAATATTTAAATAGATGGATGATACAATTAGATACACGGCATGTACGATCGGTTCTCATTATTGTCGGTGTTTTGATAAGTTAACTGAGGAAGAGAAGGGGTACCTTGACGGGCAATCTGTCGTTATTAAATACAAAAAGGGTGAAATAATCTGCAAGCAGGGAAGTTTTGTTTCACAGGTTATGTATGTGAAAAAGGGTCTTGTTAAAGTATACCTGGATAATGGAGATAATTCACTGGTTCTTAAGATAATACCTGAGGGCAATCTACTGGGTCTTGCTTCTGTTTCACAGGAGTATAACACATATCAGTATTCAGCCATGGCTTATATTGAATCAGAGATATACCAGATTGATATAAATATATTCAGAGAGTTGTTAAATAAGAATCCAGAATTCGCCAAGGAGGTGATAGATATACTAAGTTCAAACAGTATCCAGATTTACGGCAGGTTCTTTTGTCTGACGCATAAGCAGGCATTTGGAAGACTTGCCGACATCATTCTCTGCCTGTCAGAACGCATTTTCAAGAAGAAGGAATTTGAGTTGCCCCTGTCAAGAAAAGACCTGGCGGAACTGTCGGGTATGAGTTCAGAGACAGTTATCAGGATATTGAAAAAATTTCATGAGGAAGGACTCATTAGCATAAATGGCAAACATTTTATTGTTCATGATTATGAACGTCTGCAGCGAATAAGTGACAAGGGCTGATAAATGATATTCATAGCCATATCCCTAAGGCATAAATAATTTTGCTTATAGTTTTGCGCAGTCTCTTAAACTGTGTTATATTTGCACCCACATTGCGGGGTGGAGCAGTGGCAGCTCGTTGGGCTCATAACCCAAAGGTCGGAAGTTCGAATCTTCCCCCCGCTACAAAGAAAAGCCTTAACGCGAAGCGTTGAGGCTTTTTATTTACCCGCCCGTCAAAAGTTTGCTTTTGTAAGGGAGGATAAATAAAAAGCCTCATCCATGCTCAGCATGGAAAGGCTTTTCTTTGTAAAGCATCTCTCCAGAAGATCACGAGGAACGAAGTGACGAGTAATCTTCCCGGGCCCCTCCCCATGACAGGGGAACCTGAACAATAACAATTCATGAATGTTTAAAAAAAAAGTGATACATCACAGGCATCACCTTATGAATACTTATCATAAACTGGAGTTAAAATGAATAAAAGAAGACTTTCTGTAATAGCAGGTATTAGTTACCTGGTTATTTTTTTTGCGGCAATATTCGCAAATTTTTTTGTGATCGAATCCATTCTTAACGATCCGGTCCTGACCATCAGAGAAAACCATATGATGGTAAGATTCGGTATACTGGCATTTTTGATCACTGTTGTGTTTGATGTAGTGGTTGCATGGGCTCTCCTTGAACTATATAAAGACCACATTCTATCCATGCTTAGCACATTATTCAGGATGATGCACGCGGCCATAATGGGAGTGGCAGTTTTTGCACTTGTTATTGCACTTTCATCCACAGGCAGCCAGGAAATACTACAGCAGATCGACAAATTTAATATAATCTGGTTGATCGGACTGTTTTTCTTCGGAATACACCTGATATTGCTGGGAAGAATCATAGGCAGGCCAAGAGTAATAGGTATATTTCTGGTACTTGCGGGAGCCATGTACATGGTGGATACTGCTGCGCATTTTGTGCTTCCTGTTTATGAAGACTATGCTTCAATTTTTCTTGCATTGGTAGCAATACCCAGTATTATAGGCGAAATGGCATTCTCCATCTGGCTACTTGTCAAAGGAGGGAAGGCCTCATAAAAATATTTCCTGAAAAGAGCCATTAAAGCTTTAGTAAGACCCGAAAACATGAAATATGAAAACTCTGATTCGATACTTCTCTTTTATACTAATTTCGCTGATCGCCATAATCATCCTGACCTTTGGAGTTATATCCATACTTTACTCCCAGAGGTATGTATACCGACTGCCAAAATACAATGTGGCTGATGTATATGATTACACTCATTTCGATAACAGAGTGATACAGGCAGCGGACAGTACCTTACCGTTCCCGGTAAGTATAGATGAGCCCTTCGTGGAATTTATGTTCCGTGAAAAAGTGGAAGCCTACGGGTTCACCAGTCTTAATGAGTGGGCGGAAAAGTCCCTGACAACAGCACTGATAGTCATCCGAAGGGATACAATTTTATACGAGAAATATTTTAATGGGTTCCCCCGGGATTCCTATTTCCATTCCCAGTCCATGGCCAAATCCTTCATATCAACTCTCATTGGCTTTGCCATTGAGGATGGCTATATACAAAGTGTTGATGATCCCATGACAGTCTATATTCTGGAACTACTGAAGCGGGATTCGCGTTTTGAAAAGATTAAAATTAGAGACCTGCTGATGATGCAGAGTGGTCTGAAGTATAATGAAGCCTATTTACCAGGTATAGGTATTCATGCGCCATGGCATGATGAAGCTTTAGGTTATTATCATGCTAATGTCCGCAAACTTTTATTGAAAAGAGTAAAAATTGCTGACGAGCCCGGACAGCAATTTCAATATAATAACTACAATACCTCTTACCTGGGACTGATCATTGAAAGGGCGACCAGTAAAACCGTTTCCAAATACATGGAAGAAAAACTGTGGTCCAGGATCATGGAATATGATGCACTATTTTCCCTTGACAGTAAAAGATCGGCTTTTGAATACATGCCCAGTCGTTTGATGGCCAGGGCCATTGATTATGCCCGGTTCGGGCGCCTGTTTCTTTATGAGGGGAATTGGAATGGAGAGCAGATTCTTCCAAAAGACTGGATAAAGGAAGCCACCATGGAGGACCCCGGTAATTTCCGTGAAATCTATCCCCAATGGATGGGCAGCGGCTGTAAAAGAACCTACTACAAATATCATTGGTGGGGACATGTAAATTGTGATTCCAGCTACCAGTTTTTTGCATCAGGGAACCTGGGCCAGGAAATCTATATCCTGCCAAAGGAGGAAAGCATTATTATTCACTGCGGAAATTCACTGGAATATTATAATGCAGATATGCTTTGGAGTGCGTCTGAAATGATCAACTAAACAAAAAAGCAGTAAAAGTCGTTCTATGTTAAAGCGACTGCAAAATGGAGTGTAGAAAAGAAATTGAAATCACAGAAGTATTTTATAAGAACATTATGAGAAAATATACGAAAAGAATGTCCAAAATAAGCATGCATTTTATTGTGATAGGTTTTAGTCTCATATTCATCTCCGGGTGTATATCGCTGGAACCATTACCAGATACTGTCCAAATAGAACTTGAAGATGCTCTTGACCGAGGATTCGATGGAATCATAGTTTATGTAGATCGAAATGGAGATACAGCGCATTACGCTGCTGGATGGAAGAATAGAGAAAACAAGGTTCCGGCAGATCCGCACTCCTTGTTCAAGATAGCGAGTATCAGTAAGCTGTATATCGCTGCTGCTGCCACTAAATTAGTTAGTGTCGACAGTTTGTCATTAGATAAAACGCTGGCTGATTACATCCCCGATCTTGTTGGAAGAATTGAAAATTCAGAATCGATCACCCTGAGATTGATGTTGCAACATCGCAGCGGTATTCCCGATTTTATCGATCATCCCGATTACCCCTGGGGCGAGCCACCAATGAGTACCAGAGAAACACTTGAACTGGTATTGGACATGCCTGCTGACTTCGAACCAGATAAGCGTAATAAATATTCAAATACGAATTACCTGCTGATAGGAGAAATCCTTGATAGTACCTTAGGTTATAGCCATCACCAATTTATCAAGAGAGAAATCTTACTCCCTCTTGAGCTTTACGACACATACAGTTTACTTAGTGAAGTAAACTTAGATGATGTGATGAGTGGGTATTTCGTGGATTATGACCTGGATATCAAGCAGAATGATTATATTATTCCTGGTGGCTCCATGGTCTCTTCGGCCCAGGATGTTGGTGTGTTTTTGAGGGCGCTAATTGATGGTTCCTTGTTAGATGATGCCGAACAAAAGATTTATTCCTCCATTTATCATTATGAGCACACAGGTGAATTGCCAGGTTATCAAAGCATTGCAAGATACCATGAGGATATCGATGCAGTTGTTATTCAGTTTATAAATACAAGTGGTGGAAATTCATGGTCAAAATCGGAAAGTGTCTATAGAAGAATAATCAGAATTCTGGAAAAAGAGAATTAATACGGAAATTAAAATCCTAAAC
>CAZSJH010000028.1:11544-23324 GCA_964607105.1 uncultured Rikenellaceae bacterium
ATTAAATTGAGAAATAAATGCGTACAATGAAAGCAATATTGATGTTTTCCTATCTCGCTTTGCTGCTTTTATCTTGCGAGAAAGATCCGGCCTTATGGGAGGGTTCTTCACCGAAAATAGTGAGGAGTCCTTTATTATGCTTTTTTTCATTTGAAAATGAACGCTTTGCGGTGGATACGATATTGACTTTTAAAGTTAGATAGTACGCTTATGCAGACTATTCCAGGTAATGTAGCTTCCATTTGATGTTTTTAAATTTGTATCGCCACCAAGAATAACAGCCATGACTGTGCTGGATTTGGAGAGGTCATGGATATATTTGAAGAATGCAAGGATAGCATGGAAGCATTAGGATGACCAAAGTGAGCAATCAAATTCTAATAGATCTTCATCCATATTTTTGAGCAACAAATTAATATTCACAAAGGTTAAGCGGAAGTTTAAGTACGGCTTTGAAATCTTCGCCGGTTTCAATGAAATCTTCATCATCCGCAGCGTAAAACCAATTGATTTTTATGTTTTACCCTTTAGGTATTCATTCTCAGCATATTTGAATGCTTCAAGTAAGAGCTTACTGTAGCTGGTACTGATAATACTTAACTTTATATCAATGCTTAATTGTTGAGGGGGGTATTTTAGATACTCCGATAATGCAGCGATTAGCACATCTGTTATTTTGCTTCCTTTCTCTTGGCCCATGGTCCATTTACCTTCAATGAGCAAGCGCTTGTCTTGAAAATTAATTTAAATTTTCGGACTCGTATCTGTGTTAGGAATAAGAAAGTTTTTCATACGCTGTGAAGAGCTTATTAAAATTTATCAAACCGCATCTGCGTTTTAATATTATCCAACAGCTATATTAAATATATGTCCTACCAAAGCGGTCAGTCCCATAGCGACCGTACCCCAAAATGTAATTCTAATGATTGCTTTAGTTACACTTGAACCTCCTGTTTTAGCTGCTAAAGCACCTAATGCAATAAGGAAGAGAATGGCAAATCCATAAAGAGAGTATTCCAAACTTTCTAAAGGTAGAAACAGAGTTACTAAAAACGGCATGATACCTCCAACTGTAAATGCAGAACCAGACGCTAATGCTGCCTGAATTGGTTTTGCTTTGTTTATTTCATTAATACCTAATTCATCTCTGACATGTGCGCTCAATGCATTTTTTGCTGTTAGTTCTTTTGCAACTCTTTGAGCGGTTTCTATACTCAGACCTCTGTTTTCATATATTTCTGCTAATCGTTGCAATTCAATTTCAGGCATATCGATCAATTCTTTTTTTTCTCTTTCAATATCGGCATGTTCCACATCTGTTTGAGAACTCACAGAAACATACTCTCCTGCTGCCATTGATAAAGCCCCGGCAACTAAGCCTGCCAATGCCGCTAAAATAACTGGCTCCCGTGTATTACTTGCTGCCGCAACACCAATCGCAATACTTGCTGTCGATAAGATTCCATCATTAGCTCCAAGTACAGCTGCTCTTAACCAATTGCTTCGCGTAATGAAATGAGGGCTCAAATAGTTATCTGGATGGTCATTATTATCTTTCATTTTTCTTGTCTTATTTGCACCTGCGCATGTTTTTTTCATTTAACAATTAATTACTATTGCATTCATTGTACCATCAAGAATATATAAGCTACATAACTGATAAGAAGTACTAACGCTTCCCACCTGTCAATTTGCATTCTTCTACCTGTATACATTGCAATAAATAAAACAACTGTCCCACCAGCTAGAAAACCTATGTCCCTGTTAAATCCGGGATTATATAACAAAGGTCGTATAAGGGAACTTGCAGGAAGAATAAATAAGATGTTAAAGATGTTTGAACCAATAATGTTACCAACTGCAATGTCATGATTCTTTTTTATTGCTGCTACAATGGATGTGGCCAATTCCGGCAAAGATGTTCCGGCTGCAACAATAGTCAGACCAATTAGTTTTTCACTCATCCCAAGCTCCAATGCAAGTTTTACAGCATTGTCAAGAACCAGTTTTCCTCCGAGCACCAATCCTGTTAATCCTAAAATGATTAGCGCTATGATTATTCCAGTCTTATCAATGCCTTTTTCAGCATGAGTACTATTAGTATCATATTTCAGCTGCTTAAATACATAGAGTAAAAAAAGTATAAAAGCAATTAACATTATAAAACTATCAAATCTGCTTAGCCAGGAAATATTTCTATGAAAAACTAATTTGTCATTAGCCAGCAGGAATAGCAGAATTAGGGCAAAAAAGGAAAAGGGAATTTCTTTCCAGGCAGTGCTTGACTGAACCTTCATTGGTGCGATGATAGCAACTATACTGAGAATAATAAATAAATTAAAGATGTTGCTCCCAATAATATTACCGAAAACTATTTCGTAGTTATTTTCTAAAGAAGCAAAACTATTTACAACCAGTTCAGGTGCAGAGGTTCCGAATGCAACAATGGTAAGTCCAATGGCTAATTCAGAAACATGAAACTTTCTTGCAAGACCTGAGCTGCCCTTCACAAAGAATGCAGCTCCTTGTTGAAGAAGTACTAAACCTGTTATTATAAGTATAATATTCAGCCACATTTTAATAGTTATTTGGGTTTACCTAATCCCAATCTGCAACACCAGCTGATACAATATACTTCATTACATCAGCAGGTGGAATGTCAATTTCTCTAACCAGTTCGCGGGGAACAAGAGATAACTCGCCGGACCAATTATATGAATGTGGAAAGTATACAGCAACTTTCCCCTCAATATCTATCGAGGATAAATCTTCATCAGTAAGATACCCCAGCTTTTCAATACCTAAAGATTTATTTACCAAGACTACTACAGGTTTATTAAATTTTCTTTCTTCCCCGACAAAGGCTGTAAAAAGGTCTTTAAATGCAGAAAAAATTACTTTAAGGATAGGAATTCGCTTTAAGAGTTTACCAAATAAATAATTGAATGGTCTCGCAATGAAAGTCTGACCCAGAAAACCAATGATTATCAGAAGAGTAATGATGATGATGATTCCGAGTCCAGGAATCTTTATATCAAATAATTCCTGTATCCATCTTTGCAGAAAGCCATCAACATTGTTGAAAACCAGATACAGGATATAAATAGTTATTGCCAGAGGGGCTGTATATAAGAGACCTTGCAAGAAGAACCTGATTAATTTTTTCATGATATATTCATATTTATTCTAATGCTAAGCAATTTAATACAAAATTAATAATTGTTATTTTATGGACTTGAAGATATAAGAAAATCAACGACTTTGATCATGTCTTTCACCATATTGAAGTTCGATATTTCATCTATCCACGCTACAAAGAAAAGGGGCTGTCTCATAAGTAGCTTAACTACCCCGTCCTCGACCTTACGGTCGGGACACCCCTCCTTTAAAAAGGAGAGGAAATAATTGGTTAACAACACTTTAACTTTCTCCTCCTCTTCAGAGGAGGAGTACCCTAACCGTCAGGATAGGGGGAGATGGTGGACTTATGAGACAGCCCTTTGTTTTTTTAGTGCTAGTCAAAAGCTTGCTTATGTGAAAATGCTGAATAATAAAGCTCAACAGACACCGAAGTCGGATGCAGGGTTTTTTCATTCACCACATTAAAACTGTCTGTCTTTATGAAACGAAACAGCCTATATAAAAATTCATTTCACAGATTATTTATCCGGTATAATATCATAAATTGCACCAAAAAGGAAGCATGAGCTACTACATTATCATAGCCGCATCACTGATCATTATCATCTCTTATTTCTTTACATTAATAGAGAAGAAAAAGAGCATACCTGGAGTATTGATGCTTATTTCTCTTGGAATCATTCTGCAACTCTTTTCGGTTCGACTTGGAGTGAAGGACTTTGACTTTGTTCCAATTCTCGAGATACTTGGGATTGTTGGGCTGATCATGATCGTGCTGGAAGCTTCGCTTGACCTGGATCTGAAGAGAAAAAACCTCCCCCTGATCCTTAAATCTTTTTCTCTGGCAATCATCCTTCTGGCATTAAATACCATAACCTTTGCAGTGATATTTATGTCGCTGATGGAAATGGAGATGATCACCGCTCTCCTGTATGCTATTCCTCTATCCATAATCAGCAGCGCAATAGTGATCCCAAGTGTGGAGGGCTTAAGTAAGAAGAAGAAAGAATTTATGATTTACGAAAGTGCCATTTCCGACATTCTGGGGATCATGTTTTTCTTTCTTTTAATTGGAAGTGTTGAAAAAGAGGGCACCCAACAGGTTTTGCTCTATATTGGGGGGAATATCCTTTTCACACTCTTGATCTCTGCTGTGGTATGCTTTGGCCTCATACTCCTTTTTCAGAAGATAAAATCAGAAACAAAACTATTTCTTTTTATCGCCATCCTGGTGATTCTATATGCACTGGGTAAGAATATGTATCCTGAGGCCTTTATCAGTCCACGGGGTCTGATCACTGTTTTATTGTTCTACGCTATCCCGAAAGAATATATTTCACCTGATTTTGAGGAGGGCATCCTATTGTTTGTTATCCTGTTCACTTCGGTCATTATGGCAGTGGCACTGATCAAGCATTCGAAAAAGGCCGTAGATGAACTAGAAAGTGCCCTGGAAGATCAGGATGTGGAGATCTCTCCCGAATGGGAGGAGACCAAAACAGATGGTTCAGCTTCTTCCGGTGAAAATGACTAGTTTGATACTGAGTTCAAAAACAGTCAACAAACCAATTAACAAGAAATACAAAAGATTCTTTAAATCATTGAACCGAATTGTGCTTTAAATACTTCTTCATGCTCAGCATGTAAAGGCTTTTTCTTAATAATGCACCCCCATTCGGACTCGCGAAGCCTGCAAGACCGGGCAACACTAGCCCCGAGTGTGTTCCCTCGACCAAATCCATAAGCACATACATATTAAAACTTCTCTTTCTCTCTATTTTTCAGCCTGTATTCGTCTTTTTCCTTGCTTTCCCTGATCATGTCCTCCGGATTGTCGAGAACGGGTGACTCTTCGAGAGCTTTCCAATCGAAGTTTTCATCGAATGGATCAAGGGCTTTCTGTGGGTTAAAAATCCGTGTGTCCACAGCTATGGCAGAATATGGTGTGAAATCCGGAGTATCAGTAAAAAAATCAGCAAAGTCAGTTGCACCTGCATCGTACTGATTCAGATAAGGCAATCCCAGGATATTCCAGATGGTTTTAAAAATACTTCCGAAGCTGTAGTGATAGTGGCTTACGTAGTTCTTTTTCACCCAGGGAGAGATCACCATCAATATGCTTCGGTGGGCATCCACATGGTCTACTCCATTCTGGGCGTCATCCTCAGTGATCACAATCATCATGTTATTCCAGTATGGGGTATGTGTAAGATATTCCACAATACGTCCCACTGCAAGGTCATTGTCCGCCATATAACTTTCGCGGTACGGATAACCAGCTTCGGGGCGATCGCCGGCTCCATGGTCCTGGGGAATAATTACAGTCAGCAAGGCAGGCATGCTATCCTTGCCATTCATCCACCTGGATTCAAATTCCTCCATGAACTGATCTATCCTGAACTGATCAGGTATAGCCGTGTTATACGTTGGATATAGTTTCGAGGTCCGGTCCCAAATCGGTTGAGGAAGCGGGAAATTGATATAATGTCTGATCCCTTCATGCTTGAATTGCTCCTCATAGACACCTGGTTCAAACATTATACTGAAACCAAAATTAAAGAAATCAATGTTGTTCCGTTCAAGATGGTCCCACATTGAACCTGCTTCGTTATAATCTTCAGGGTATATGGCACCTGCTGCACCGTTCATTGCATAACAACCGGGGGCTTTTGAATCGAATCTGAAATTACGGTTCCCCCCGTAACTTGCAGCAGTGCACGTTTCCGTCCACTCATTTGGATAGGTATTCACCAGCCAGCGGTGTCCGTCTGCAGATACATCGGAATCGACATAGAAATTGTCAGAGATCGCAAATTCGCCGGCAAGTTTCAGATGATTGACCATCACGTCGACATTTTCCAGGGAAGCAGTATGCTTAATGTTGGTAAAACTGGCCGCGCTTCCGTAGCGTGCAAGATCAGGATCACCCTTCCCGTTTTCAATCTGTCCGAAAACCTCATCATAGGTCCTGTTTTCTTTTGATATGAAAACGATGTGCCTGATGGGGCTCTCTTTCTCACCGGGGTACAAGGGAACAGGATTTTTTCGCCGATTGGCAAATTTCTGCGATCCTGCATTCTCAAAACTAAAATTATTGGCAATGACTTTCTCGGTCATGACATTCAACTCAGCATCGGTAGGAATTTCCAGTATCTGTACTGTGCCTTTCATCAGCGCACCAATATAACTCCCCTCCGGCCCCCGGGTAAATGTCTTTCCTCCATTCGGGCCACTTCCGTATCCTTTGGCATTGGTAACGATCAGCATCTGTCCATCATTACTTACCTTTAGTTTGGCAGGAAACCATCCTGTGGGGATATACCCGATCACCTGCAGCTTTCCAACATCGATAACTGCTACAGCATTGATACCCGAACATGCCACATACAAGCGTTGATAGTCTGGAGAAAGAGCCAGACCAAAAGGTATAACGCCCCTGAATTGCCTGATACGCTCATTCGGTTTTAAGAAGATGGTGTGAACAACGGTATCTTTTTCCTGCGATATGACTGAGATATTGTCGTTGGTTCCATTTGTAACAAAGACATAGTCATCGGTTGCTACCAGAGAATTAGGACTTGCTCCCCCGACAGCTGGGATATCCTCTACCAGCGCCCCGACAAGGTGTCCGGTTTTTGTTTTGGCAATTACCCTGGGATTTTCAGAATCTGAAAGACTAATTGTGAATACCGAAAAAGCTTCGGGGGAATTCATCTGTCCCAGACCGGGAACGGAAATACTGTCGTTGTCAATACCCTCCTGCATTTCTTTACTGCCATAGGCGAAGGCGGGAAATTTCAAAGCTTTTTCCGTTACATTATCTCCTGTGACACCTCTTACCATGCTATATTGAAACATACCCACATTGGCAACATAGGCCTTTAGTTCATCGGGTGACAGACAAATCCCAAATGGATACCTGCCTACCGGCACATTGTGGAGAATCGTTCCTTTTTCAGTATCGGCAATGACCATACGAAAACCGATCTGATCAACTGCAAATATCTTTTTTCCATCTTTGGATAGTACCAGGTCTCCTATATATCCATGTGAATAATCAGTACTCTCTGAAATGAAAGAGCAATCTATGAACCCTTTTTTCTCCCCAGTAACCAAATCAAAAATGAATATTTTATTTTCCTGACCTCCAGCTACATATACCGCACTATTGTCATTGGATACAGCCAGCCCCATGAACACTGAAGCCAGCACTCCTCTATCTGTAGAAGGTCCGGGTGGTACCTGCTGAACTTCTGGAAATTCTGATAAAATATTCCGGATAATGGTAATGGAAAGAGGGCTTGTCCCGGAATTGGCAGTGATCGCTGTATTCCCATCTGGACTTAAGGCGAGTCCATAGGGGTGGGGTGCCACTACAATGCTTTTTCCTGCAGGTGTAATGATTCTGCCGTTTGGTATGACGGTCTGACCATTTTTATCGATGCTTACATACTGTTCCCCTGCCGGGGCAGAGATGATCCAGGGACCTTTTTGTGAGTTGTTGTTACAGGATGCCAGAATAAGAAGCATCGCCATAAATAAATTATTAGCTTTCATATGGGATTTTTCGTTCGTATGACATAAATGGGAAAACCGACCAACCTGACCCCCTTTCGCCAGTTGAACTTGACAATTGGAAGCCGGGATCGATTGACCCCTCTTTTTTGACAAAAACAGTAAAGAACTTTTCTTAAGCCAATAAGCTTAAATACAAATATATTTTAATATAGGGATTCCACTATAACTTTCTAAGTTTTTTGTTTCTCCGCATGGAGTCTCTGTCAATATCCACTCTATGGGCATCATGAACCATTCGGTCCAGGATGGCATCAGCAACAGTTTTTTCACCGATCACATTATACCATTCATTAACAGGTAGTTGCAAGGTAATAATCTGTCTTCGATTAGCTCCATTAGCATATGTATTTTTCTTTGTGAAGCACCCCTCAGGAAGATCATGAGCGCAGCTCGCCTATGTCGGAGGCTCCGGCGGGCGAAGCGAATAATCTTCTTTCAAAGCCCGCTAGCGAGGCGGAGAGATGGAAATAAAAGTAAAGATGCTGAAGATACTTATGTTGTTGTCTCTGATATTTTTTTTCTATTAACGATAAGTACTATACAACAAATAATGACTATCACATCAATAATGTATAGCAATGTGTCTATTGAAACAAGAGCCGGAAATCCAAATTTTATAAGACAGATAGTGAATCCTATTGAAGGTAAAATCAAACCCAGGTAAACTGGATACCAATTACGAGTAAAAAGCAACAAACCAATAATAGCATAGATAATTCCAAAGACCAGGTAACCTATCATTCCCGGCTCATCTGGAGTTTTGGCATAAAGAATAACATGTAATACTCCTGTTATCAAAAGAAGTATACCTGCAATAAGACGGATTGTTTTCATGAGTGATGAATATTAAGTTTTATTTTATCATGCCTAATTTACTCTATTTTATAACCTGTGTCAAGCCCCATCCCTTGTAAACACGCTCTGTATTTTGTAATTTAGTGACCGACATAATTGTATCCAGTAGATTATCAGCTATGAAAACCGTAAAAAAACTTATTATTTGTTTTTTCTCAGCAAGTTTATTTTTGCCTGCTATCGCGCAGGAGACCGAGTTGCAGGACTCGCTGAGGCGGGGTGGTATTTATCCCGGTTTTATCATTACACTTCAGGGAGATACGGTGGAAGGATTCATGCTTAACATCAATCTGTGGTTAAATCAGATGATGACTTATTACTATAGCGATTCTACCGACTTTAAAGGAAGGGTGAAATACAAAGCTAAAGATATTAAAGCCTACCAGGTGGGAAACAGATATTATGAAAGTATGAAGTATTCATTCTTTAACAGTTCAAAAAAGCAAAATTTTATTCAAAAGAAGTATGATGGACCCATAAGCATGTATATATGGTATTATAATCCTGACCAGCCTAATTTTATGGACAAGGATCTTACACTGGAAGAGTTCGGTAGTGCCTTTATGTTCGACGAGAAAGATCTGCATAAAGATATATATGGCATGAAAACCAATAGTGAGTTCACAAACCTTACCCATTGGAAATTTCTCATAAAATTTGCAAAAAATATGTCAGCCTATGTTGCTGATGACGCTGTACTTGCAGATAAAATACGTAATAAAACCGAAGGATATGTGGGTCTGGACAGGGATATTGTGAGGATCTTATTGGAGTATAATGAGCGGAAAATGGATGCGGAATTTTAGTAAAAAATCCCCATCCATGTGCCAACTGATTCTTTTTAGATAAGCTGTCGCTCGAAGGGGAGATCCGCGCCATCACAGGCGGGCGCATCTCTCATCTTTTATCGCTCATCGCTGAGATTCCGTATCTCTCTAACATCAATATGCCCGTACTTTACATCCAGGAAGGGCTCTCCGTTCTTCAGCCCTGCATTACCGAAACCTGTTTCGGTTGATATAAATGAAACAAAATCATCACCTATCCTGCTATCTATATATAGGATACCTTCAACAGCATCATAACGGATACCGGTTAATCCCTGCAGCAGCCCGTAACTAGACATAGCCCGGGCATACCAGTGCCCGCATTCATACTCGTTAAACGGGTTCCTTATCCTACCATCGTACCTGTTCCTGCATGTTCTCACTATCTCAAGTCCTTCATTAATCATACCCTTCATCATCAGGTGGGAGGCGACCTGGTATTCTATACCTGTCCATACCTCGTTACTGTAAACAAATGGCAGTGAGAGCTCACCTCCTTTTGGCCATGAACACAGGAGTAGCCCTCCATCCATTCCCATTGCGAACGATGGCCTTTGAGGATTGGCATGATCACTCAGATCAGATCTGAGGTTATACCTGTGAATAGAAAGGAGATGCCCGGTGACCATATCATTGTCTATTACTTCGTTCAACCCGGCACACGATGCAAGCCACATACCCAGAACGCCGTCTGACAGGCAGCCATTCCCGTACTGGTATTTGGGTCCTTCCTTTATCAATAATTCAGTTGCTTCATCAGAGTAATCAACAGACCATGTTTCCTCGGCCAAAGTAACCGGATCTTTGGCATCCAGCCCGCTGGTTGTTATTTGTTGTATAAAATATTCACCATTATAAAGATTTTCCTCATAGAATGTGGTACCTTTTTCAAGCAATTCCTCATAAAGACCGGCATCCTCACCCAGGAAATTACCCATCTCAGTCATTGCCGTTAGTGCACCAAGATAGAACGATGAACACATAGCATCAGGTCCCCAGAATTCTATATCATATGTATTATGATGTGGCTCTTCAAGTACTCCCTTATGCCTGGGGTCCCATGTCTCAATGCAGTAGTCCATGCTGAGCTTAACGGAAGGCCACATTTTTTCAATCCATGTATTATCTCCCGAGATTCGCCAGTCGCGGTAGACTTTCATTATCCCTCCGAGCTGGCCGTCAGATGCAGCGTAAAACTCGTGGCGTACCGGTCTCAGCGGCAGTCCTGACCTGAACACCTGGTGTCCTGATGTATCCTGGCTCACCATGAACTCAGTTTCCCTGAATGACCTCTCAAGGGATGGGAACAGGTGTGGAATTGCCTGGGCGTAGTTCCAGACATGCGTACAGGACCCGGCACAGCATCCACTGTTATCGCTACATCCTTCCCATGCCCACAGCCTGCCGTCTGCCTGCTTCAGTACTGTGGGTGATTTAAGGATCGTCAGGTTTGCAGCAACAGCTTCAATCACCTCCGGAGGAAGGATTGATCCATAAAATGCATTGCGGAATACCACACTGTTTTCCTTAAGATCATCATAGTTTACATTCCAGTATTCTGCAACCTCCTTTATATCACTGAACCTTGATGCATACCATGGCCGGTAATAAGGACTGGAAGGTTCGCACAGGGAATCTCCACAGCATACAGTTGCCTGTTGCATATTTGCCTGTCCACCGTTTATATCAGCACCGTATCTGAGGCCGGTGTTTGGTACATACCATGCAAAAAATAACTTCACTGTTTTAGTCTCACCATTCTCCAGCTCAAATGGAACATAGAGCGAGGCACCCGGAGATGATTCAGGAGCAGGGTCACCGGCGCTTGTATCACCCTGGGTGATAGCTTTCCATGCCATTGTCATGGGATCCCACCATCCACCCCTGAACCAGCAATGGTCGACACTTACATCCGGGTTATCGGTAAATACTGCAAAATCACCCAGGTATTCAGGATGACCGGTTACTGAATCCTGGTGAAGAATGAATCCACCATTTATTGGCTTAATGTTGTTACCTGGTCCAGTTGACATGAAGTTTTTTGCATTCCATGAGAATACAGCATCCAGTCTCTTACCGGATGTATTTGTAAAACTATATTCAATGGCTCCTGCCGGGAGAGAGGAATTATCGGCATCACCCGGTATAAATGGGCTCCAACATTCCATGGTTATATTCATAGGTATATCATTATCTTTAAGATAGACCTCGGCGAAAGGGAACCTGGCTATGAATTCGGCTTCCTCGAAACGCGGCAGGCCAAATGATGTACCGGCAGCACCGTTACCTGTTCCGCTACTTCCAAAAATCTTCCAGATGGGAACGGGTCCCTCCAGCACTTTAGTTGCATTGTTATACCCGTTGACATGAATAGCTGCA
>CAZSJH010000029.1:0-20805 GCA_964607105.1 uncultured Rikenellaceae bacterium
ACTTGCACCAAGAGATATCGTTGCCCGGGCAATAGATACCGAGATGAAAGTGAGAGGTGATGATTATGTGTATCTTGATTGCACGCATCTTGATCCGGATGAGCTCAAAGAACAATTTCCTAATATAGCACGTAAATGCCAAAGCCTGGAGATAGATATCAGCAGGGATCTTATACCTGTTGTACCTGCAGCTCACTACATGTGTGGGGGGATAAAGGTTGACATGAACGGACAAACTACCATCAATAATCTTTTTGCTATAGGTGAGGTCTCCTCCACGGGTCTTCACGGTGCAAACAGGCTGGCATCAAACTCCCTTCTGGAGGCAGTGGTCTATGCGCACAGGGCTGCAATTCACTCTGCCGGCAAACTGGATAGGACCAGCCTGCAGGATAACATACCGGAATGGAATATTGAGGGAACCAGTCATCCGGAAGAAATGGTGCTGATAACCCAGAGCTATAAGGAGGTGCAGGCGATGCTCAGCAATTATGTTGGTATTGTAAGGTCAGATTTGCGCCTGGCACGTGCCCTCAGGCGTCTTCAAATCATTTATGAAGAAACGGAGAAGTTATATAAAAAGTCGGTTCTCAGTCCAAAATTATGCGAATTGAGAAACCTTATAAATGTGGGATACCTGGTAATAAAAATGGCCCAGCAAAGGCATGAAAGCCTGGGATTGCATTATACACTGGATTATCCTGAAAGGAAAGTGTCGGAATTTTAATTTAAGATAAATCATATGTTTTTTGAATCAGCACTAAAAGGTAAAAATGCATTCTGGCGATACCTTATTATGTTTATCGTAGTATTTGCCGCAACAAACACAATTGGGGCCCTGCCACTGATTATTGTAATAGTCTTGAAGGGAGTTGCAAACCCGGACATACTGGATACCACATCCGAGAACCTGATGGACCTATCTACATATGGTATTGATCACAATACTGGCCTGGTTTTAATGATATTCCCTTTCATTGTTGGCCTGATCACCATGTTTCTTTTGATGAAACCCATGCACGGGAGGAATTTTAAAAGTCTTTTCAATGGAGGGGGAAATATACGGTGGGGGAAATTTATTGTCAGCGCCCTTTTATGGTTTGTGCTTATGGGAATATACCTGTATATCAGCATTCAAAATGATCCGGAAAATTTCACCCTTAACAATACCTCAAAATCGTTAATCTGGCTTACTATTATTGCTCTATTACTGATTCCTTTCCAGACTACTTTTGAAGAAATACTCTTCAGGGGATACCTGATGCAGGGTGCGGGTGCATGGTTCAGGAATAAGTGGATGCCCCTGCTTATAACATCAATATTTTTTGGTCTTATGCACTCTTTCAATCCGGAGATAAAGGAATACGGTTTCTGGACTATGATGCCACAATATGTCATATATGGACTCGTATTCGGGTTTATAACCATAGTTGATAATGGTATCGAGATTGCTATGGGAGCACATGCGGCAAATAATATTTTTCTTTCAGTCTTTGTAACACAGAAATCATCTGCCCTGCAGACAGCTGCAATATACGAACAGCAAAAAGTTTATCCGTGGAACGATTTTTTGTCACTGCTTGTAGTGTCTGTGATTTTTGTGGCTATTATAGGAATAGCAAATAAATGGTGCTTCAGGGAGATATTCAAGTTTAATCATTATTCATAGCGCAATTTTTTACTGTTTGCTGTGTCTAATAAAAAAGACGCAGAAAAAACACCGAGTGAATTTCGATAACTACAATAACGAAAAAGTATTGGTCAATGCACTTATTGCCGGAGATGAAAGTGCGTACAGACATGTTATTAAAATATACAGGGAGCCTGTTATAAGGCTTTGCAGGGGATTCACCGGATCATTTGAAGATGCTGAAGACCTTGCACAGGATATCTTTATCGAAGTATTCAGGTCTGTTGGTAAATTCAGGTCACGATCTTCCATGTCTACATGGATATACCGTATAGCTGTAAATAAATCTCTAAATTTTATCAGGGACAATAAAAAAAGGAATTACGATGAACACGGCAAACACGATGAAGAGGTTATCAAAGGGAGTGATAATTATTCTGCAGACAGCCCTCTGGTGCAGAAAGAGCATGCCGCGGCATTGCACAATGCACTGGAAAAACTGCCGGAGGCACAACGTACAGTTTTTATATTGAGTAAATACGAAGATCTCAAATATTCCGAGATTGCCGATATAATGAGAACAAGTATTTCATCCGTGGAGTCGCTCCTTTTCAGGGCAAAGAGGAATTTACAGGACAAGCTGAGAGATTATTACGAAAAAAATCTCAGCTAGTCCGCAAGTTTTTTTTAAACAACGTGTCTAAAATAATAGAAAGAATAAAAAATGGAATGCAGCAAGGCACATAATGACATTATCTTTTATATCGAGGGAAGCCTAGATAAAAAAAGAAGCTCCGCCATTAAGCAACACCTGGATACATGCAAGAATTGTTCTGATTTTGCTGATAAGCTCAGGGAAAGCCTTGATGTTATCGAAGCAGAAAAGAAGGTTAGTGAGGATAATGACTTTGCAGACAGGGTAATGGCTGAGGTATTCGTGCAGGGGAAGAAACAGAATACTTATTCGTTGGAGATCCTCAGGTATGCAGCAGCAGCAGCAATAATCATCTTTGGCGTCTTTACAGGTATAAATATAGCCAGATTAGCATCAGGATATGACCAAGAAGAGCTGACAGAGATGACTGATGAGACGTATTATCTGAATGATATGTACCAGGAACCCATTGAAAGCTTCTTTCTGATAAACTATGAGGATAATGAATAGGGTAACAATATATATTATAATTATAATCTTCCTGCTGGTTACCAATCTGGCTACTATATTTACTACCGTCAGCCTGAATAAGAAGGAGCAGGAAGAAGTTTCTCAGCCCCCGGTTATAGAACTTCCAAGAGATCGCAGGGTCGGTTATTTCCATAACCAGTTAGGTATAAGTGATGAACAGTTTCCCGCCTACAGGGATTACAACAGGCATTTTAATACGTATGCAGGCGAACTTACGGTTAAGATGAGAGAACTGCGTCATCAGATGGTTGATGAAATGGCATCTGAAAACCCTGATACTATCAAGTTGAATAATATAGCGGCAGAATTCGGAAGATTGCACGAGGAAATGAAAAAACTTACCATGGAATATTACTTTAACCTAAAATCAATATCTGATGAGCAGCAGAAAGAAAGGCTGTATTTTATATTCAGGGATATGCTTAATCCCGAGGGTACAATATATGGAAGGGGAAGAGGAGGTGCAGGCCGTGGTATGAGAAGAGATCCCGGCAGGATACAAAGAGATTTTCAATATGAGTAAATAAATATGTATAACAATTAAAATAAAAATTATGAAAACTAAAATCAGATCTATAGCATTGGCGACAATGTTGATTTTTGCTGGCACCCTTATTAGCAATGCCCAGTATGGCAGACTTAACACGAACAATGTCAGGCAGCCTCTCGGATATTGTCTTGATATACCGGGTCTGGATGAGCAGCAGAAACAGAGGATAATGGAAGTTAATGAAGCACATCGTAATAAACTTGATGAGCTAAGGCTTAAAAGACAAACAGCAGCCACTTTCGAAGAAATGAATGAGATAGGTGCCTCAATGTTATTGCAACATAACGAGCATATCAAGCAGGTTAAAGCTTTACTTAACGAGGAGCAGAAAGAATATTTAAACAATACTTACTTCGGTATGGGCCCCAGGGGGTTGCGTCAGGTGCCTGCTTATGGCAGGGGAGCAGGACGTGGTTACCGTAATTTTGCACCAGGCAGAGGTATGGGTCGTGGCAGAGGCAGGGCTGCCTTTGGAGGTCGCGGACTGGGACCATGTGGAGCAGGCTATGGCCCTGGATATGGATACTGGTATGACTAAGTCTAAAAGGAACTTGAGGGTCAGGTAGTAACCTGGCCCTTCCAGTTTTTTCTTATATATTCAAGCAGGCCGAAAATTTCATCTGCATCTAGGGTGGTGAGCAGCTTTAAACGCGTTTCCTTAAAATGAGGCAGCCCCTTGAAATAGTTTGAAAGATGTCTTCTCATTTCATAGATTGCCCTGTTACCTTCTTTATGCTCAATTGATTTTTTCAGATGTAAGATAGCAAGATCCACTCTTTTATCCAGGTCTGGTTCAGGAAGAAGCTCTCCTGTCTGAAGGTAATGCTTTATTTCACTGAATATCCATGGACGGCCAACCGTTGCCCTTCCTATCATTATACCATCAATACCATACTGTCTGAAGACATATTCTGCTCTTTCTGCACTATTGATATCCCCATTTCCTATTACCGGGATAGTGATCCTGGGATTATTACTTACTTCTCCTATAAGCCTCCAGTCAGCATCTCCCTTGTACATCTGTGATCTTGTCCTGCCGTGAATGGTGATAGCCGCTATGCCAACATCCTGGAGCCTTTCAGCTACTTCCTGAATATTTTTATTTTCTTCATCCCATCCCAGTCTCGTTTTAACTGTTACGGGAAGGCTGACAGCTTTTACGATGGCATCAGTCATTTTTACCATAAGCGGGACATTCTTCATCATTCCTGATCCGGCTCCCCTGGTGGCTATTTTTTTTACGGGACACCCGAAATTTATGTCAATAAGTTCCGGGCCTGCTGATTCAGCTATCCTTGCTGCCTCAACCATCGAATCAATCAAATGGCCATATATCTGTATACCTATTGGCCTCTCACTGTCATTTATATCAAGTTTCCTGACACTTTTAGCCCCATCCCTGATAAGCCCGTCAGATGAAACAAATTCAGTATATACCATGTCGGCACCATATTGCTTGCAGATGCTTCTGAATGAGGGATCGGTGATATCCTCCATGGGAGCAAGAAAAAGTGGCCTGTCGCCAAGATATGTATCCCCTATATTCAAAGCGGGTTTTTAAATATTTATACCTAATTAATTATCTTCGGTGCAAAAGTAGCAAAATGACAGATTATTCAGAATTGATACCATTAAGTAAAAAGAAACCAATTATACAGTTTTTGGTATCGATGCTTCTGATTCTGCTTATTTCCATAATAGGTCTGTCAATTACCATATTAACGGCATGGCTCATTTTTGATATTGCTCCTGGTGAAGCTGATATATGGCAGCTGGCACCAACGAGCAGGCATATAAATTATTTTAAGTATCTGCAGACATTCCAGCACATATCAATGTTCTTAATTCCTGCACTGGTAATAGCCTTCTTTATGCGTGGAGATATATTTTCCTACCTGGGGCTTAATAAGAAACCAGGGATGACATCAGCACTGTTAGGTGTATTATTTATCATATTCATTATTCCTCTTAACAGCTACCTCTCATGGCTTAATTCCGGACTGGATTTACCACACTGGCTCGAATGGCTTGAGAACTGGATGCTTGATAAAGAACTTCAATCAGAGAGGTTGACCCTGATTCTTATGGATGCCGGGAATGTGGGTGTACTGATGATTAATATATTAATAATAGCAATAATCCCGGCCGTTGGGGAGGAGTTTCTTTACAGGGGGGTATTACAGGATATCTTTACACGGTGGTTAAGATCGGGAAACATGGCGGTTATACTGACTGCCTTTCTTTTCAGTGCTGCACATCTTCAGTTTTATGGTTTTTTGCCACGGTTCGTGCTGGGTTTGGGATTTGGATATATGTATCTGTGGTCTCGGAATATCTGGCTTCCCGTACTTGCTCACCTCGCAAACAATCTGGTACCGGTTATCTTATCTTATTTTATAGGATGGGATAATATCAACAATACAATTGATGAATTTTCTGCCCGGGATGGATTGTTAATGATAATACCGGCTTTTGTAGCTATAATGATTTTGTTTAATATCCGTAAAGAAAACCAGGTTGAGAATTAATTTTTTTCGATCTTCTCCAGCTCACTCTTCCTGAATACGTATACCAATCCGTAGTTTTCTGCTTTTTTACGTTTTTCTTCTTCTGAAAGGTTGGAAAAAGTGTCCTCAACATCGTTCCATATATTCACTATCAACTCATCAGCCTGCTCCCTTAAGTCAATAATCTTAGAAGCATAGTTACTCGTTCTCTTCTGCAAGGTCTTCTGAAAATGATAGGCATCAAGGAAATCTTCAAAATGAACTTTAACCACCGCCATTGTGGGATTTGTTACGGGTGTATGTCCAGCCCTTAGCCGTGCTGCCTCACCTTCAATGATCTTATTGCCCCAGTACAGGACATCTTTTTCGGAACTAATAGTAGGCAAAGAGTAATGACCATTGATAAAGCCAAAAAACTCCGGTGTGTCATGCCGCAGGTCTTTTCTTTGAACTGCCATAGTCATAACACGAAAGAAGTGATTGATATACCTTTTTGCCTTTTTCAACGATTCCTGGTAGTCCTTATTACTTTCTACCTGCTTGTTATAAGCCTGCCTCTGGAGCTGATAATTATGCATGAAAGATGGTAGCAGAGCCTGTAGTTTAACATACTTATCAGGCTTATATGCCAGTTTGAAAGGAGGGAGCTCTTTTCCTTTTTTCAGGGCCTGATCCATAGCCCTAATCCTTGCAGCATCAGTGTTTGGTAAACGACGATAAGGCATATTGACGGGAAAATTGTTGAAAACTTGTTAGTAATGTGTGCGAATATAGGAATTTAGAATTAAATTACAATAGTATTCGCTCATGATTTTCAATACTTTTTACCGAAGAATCGGAAAATGGTCTTATATGATGCAAAGATTGTTAAAAATCAGGAGAGAAATTTTTATCAAACGGAGAAGAACATTTTGCATTGCAGTTTAATAGCCGTATTTTTAATCGTAATTTTTGGTAATTAACTAATAAACGATAATCATATGTTTAAAGTAGAAGTATATAAGAACAGGAGAGAATCTTTAAGAAGATCCATGACAGAAGGCCTGGTGCTTATTCTTGGTAATGTTGACTCACCCATGAACTATCCTGCCAATCCTTTTCATTTCAGGCAGGACAGTGATTTTATTTATTTTTTTGGTATCGACTTGCAGGATCTTGCAGGAGTTATGGACATTGACAGCGGGAAGGATTATATTTTTGGTGATGATGTTGATATGGATGATATTATCTGGATGGGCCCACAACCCATGATAAGAGAACTGGCATCAAAAGTAGGGATAAAGGATACATATCCAATGGGGAAGCTCACAGATTTTATTGAAAAAGCAAAATCGGCAGGAAGAAAGATTCACTTCCTCCCACCTTACAGGGGGGAGAATAAAATGACACTTGGAGCTTTATTGAAGGAGAATCCATGCCAGATGAAGTCAAAAGCGTCAGAAGAACTAATAAAATCGGTTGTGGCATTGCGTTCTTACAAAGAGCCGTGTGAGGTGGAAGAGATAGAAAAGGCTGTTGATATTGCATATGAAATGCATACTACAGCAATGAAAATGTGCAAACCGGGTGTAAAGGAACAGGAAATATTCGGTATGGTTGAGGGAATATCCCTGGCAAAGGGTATGGGACCTTCATTCCCCATAATACTCAGTGTAAACGGGCAGACACTACACAATCACAACCACGACAACATTCTTAGCGAAGGAAGGTTGATGGTTACAGATGCAGGCGCTGAAACAAATACGCATTACGCTTCAGATATCACACGAACCACACCAGTAGGAGGTAAGTTCAACTCAAGACAGAAGGAGATATATGAAATCGTGCTGGAGGCAAATATAAAGGCAATACAGGCTGCAGGTCCCGGAAAATCAAACAGGGAACTTCATTTGGAAGCCTGCAAGATCCTTGCGTCAGGACTAAAAGGATTGGGTCTGATGAAAGGGGATATCGATGAGGCTGTTGCACATGGTGCGCATGCATTGTTTATGCCACACGGACTCGGTCATATGATGGGATTGGACGTACATGACATGGAAGGCCTTGGTGAAAATTACGTTGGTTATAATGATGAAGTCAAACGAAGCGAACAGTTTGGATTGGCCTTCCTGAGGTTTGCCCTGCCTTTTAAGCCTGGTCATGTATTCACCATAGAACCGGGATGTTATTTTATCCCTGAACTTGTCGCTCAGTGGAAATCAGAAAGAATGCACACCGGGTTTATCAATTACGATAAAGTTGAGAAGTATCTTGACTTTGGTGGCGTGCGTATTGAGGATGATATACTGATAAGCGAAAAGGGGCACAGGGTACTTGGCAAACCGATTCCCAAAACTGTTAAGGAAGTGGAAGATACTTGCGGTGAATAGTGTTATCGCCTGCTCCGGGCCGGGCCTGGAAACACAGGCAGGCTTTCATGACCTTCTGAATCAACGCTTTGTACGGCAAAAAAATAATTATCCTTTGAATAGGGAAGTGTAACACCAGTGCTGCTAACAAATATCTTTTTTTGCCACATCGGCTGGTATGTTTCACGCATAAGGATATAATAACCTGCAGGTTCTTTACCACTTACCGGTTTTTCCCATTTCAGGGTTGTAGAATTGCTTAAGCCTGAAACCACTATCCCGGTATTTACCGGTTGCCGGGGTGATAAAGCCAGGCTGGCCAGGCTGGCAAGATTAATACCTGCATTCTTCCGTACATATTCATAATCAACACCTTCGGGCAGGTCCCCATAAATTATACCATCCCTTTCAGCGGGTGTTGTATGGGTACGGTGGTAGTTTTCGTTAAATTCACATATTCTGACAGACGTGAACCCTTTTCTGCAGAAAGGTGTATGGTCACCGCCACGTCCAAACCTGTCATTTCTGTATACGAGTGTGACCTCCAACTGGTCAACATACCTTTCACCCACTTCCTTTACATACCTGGCCAATTGTCTTGCCCTGCCGTCGTTTTCACCAGCTGTATAAGATCTCATTCTTGCCATCTGTTCTGTTTCATATGCAGGGACACCTTCGCTGAAAACCCTTACCCTCATATTATCGTTTAGCAGAGTGCCACTGGAACTACTGTTCCCTATCATGTCATTGTTGAGCATGGCTATGATATTCCAGTTCTCCTCACTCGCTATATCAGCCATGGCCGAAGCACCATACAAACCATGTTCCTCCCCCGTTAATATCATATACTTTATGGTTGCCGGGAACTTATGTTTTGACATAATTCTTACAAGCTCAAGTATGGCTGCTACACCAGACCCATCATCATTGGCTCCGGGTGCAAAAGATTTGCCATCATTGTTATCTTCAACACGGCTGTCAAGATGGGCGCTTATAAGTAAGACTCTGTCATCATCGGGATCTGTTCCCTTAAGGGTGGCAATAACGTTCCTCAACGCTGTTTCCGTGGCTATCCTCTCGCCTTCTCCTCCAACCATATACCTTACAAATTCTACCGACAATCGGTCTTCTGAGCCCGGTATAGATTTTTCAATTTCTTCCTTTACCCAGTTCCATGCTGCTCCTATACCAATATCAGGGTCATCCTGTACACTCAGGTTATGCCGTGTGTGAAAGCTTACGAGCTTATTTATATATGCTTCGATATTATCACGAGAGATCTCTTCAACCATGTTACTGATGACAGGATCTCTCCTTATTATTTCCTGTGCTGAACTAAGCTGAATGCTAAAAATTATAATTATAACAAATACCAGGTATCTTTTCATGATAATGCATTTATTGATTTAATATCAAATATATCAATTAGTGAGTAGAGTAGGTAAGATTGTTATGTCAAAAAGCTCAGGATTTAAAATCTTTTAACAAATTTTGAAATAAAGGATAATAAATGTAATTTTTGAAAATGAGATTAAGGAATTTGCTTATCTGGATTACGCTCTTCAGTATTTCCATGGCTTTCCTCGAAAGTTCGGTGGTTGTATACCTAAGGGAGCTAATGTATCCTGAAGGATTTTCTTTTCCCCTCGCTACCATTGAGGGTCATCTTGCTGTTACAGAAATACTGAGGGAAGTCTCCACACTGCTTATGCTCGTATCGATAGCCTTCATTGCCGGCAAAACTTTCTCCCGCACTCTTGCCTGGTTTGTCTATAGTTTCGCCATATGGGATATTTTTTACTATGTCTTTCTGAAGCTGCTGATTGATTGGCCATCATCATTGCTTGAATGGGATATACTCTTCCTATTGCCTGTTACCTGGACCGGTCCGGTGATCAGCCCTTTGATTTTATGTATTATGATGATCAGTCTGGCTGCAGTCATTCTCTATCATTCATACATGGGAATTAATACAAGGTTGGTTGCAGGTGAATGGATTATTTTAATTGCCGGAGCCGTATTAGTGATAGTTTCATTTACATGGGATTATTCGGCTTATATCCTTGAGGGCTATTCGCTGTCTGACATATGGAATTACCCCCATGACAGTTCAATTTTGGACTATGCTTCCGGGTATGTACCCAGGCGTTTCAACTGGTGGCTTTTTGCTACCGGCAACTTGGTTATTGCATCAGCCATAATCTTAATTTACCGCAGATTTAAAATTGCAGGATCCGCTTAAGTTCACCTCATAGCTTTCTCTCCCCTTCTTCCCTTCTCCCATTCATCTCTCAGTCCCTGAGTCTCTCAGTCTTTCTTCTCAGTAAGCCTTATAAAACTCCCTGTTTAACCTGGCAATATTCACCAGTTTTATTTCTTTTGGGCATTCAGCTTCGCAAGATCCCGTGTTGGAGCAGTTTCCAAAACCCAATTCATCCATTTTTTCCACCAGGGCACGTACTCTCTCTTTAGCTTCAACCTTTCCCTGTGGTAAGAGAGCGAACTGGCTTATTTTTGATGAGACAAAAAGCATAGCGGAAGCATTTTTACAGCTTGCAACACAGGTTCCGCAACCTATACATATTCCTGCATCAAAAGCTCTTTCTGCATTCTGTTTGTTAACAGGAATTGAGTTTGCTTCAGGGGCAGCACCTGTGTTAACAGAGATATATCCACCAGCTTCGATAAGTTTATCGAAAGAAGTCCTGTCAACCACCAAGTCTTTAATTACAGGGAAAGCTTTTGATCTCCAGGGTTCAACAATGATTGTATCTCCATCACTGAAGGCACCCATGCTTAACTGGCATGTTGTTACACCTTTCTGTGGCCCGTTGGGTCTTCCGTTAATGTATAAACCACACATACCGCAAATTCCTTCACGGCAATCACTGTCAAATGCGACAGGATCATCATCTTCCTTGATAAGTTTTTCATTAAGGTAGTCCAGCATTTCCAGAAATGTCATTTCGGAGGAGACGCCTTCGAGCTTATATGTAACAAATTTTCCTTTGTCATCCTTGTTCTTCTGACGCCATATTTTAAGTGTTATATTCATATCTTCCGGATTTGAAAATTAATTATTATCACTATTTGTAGCTTCTTTGGATGGGAGTAACGAATTCAAACTTCAGTTCCTCCTTGTTTAATTTCGGATCTGATGATTCCCCTGTGTATTCCCATGCTGCAACATAGGAATAGTCTTTATCATCGCGTTTGGGCTCCCCCTCTTCCGTTTGATATTCTTCCCGGAAATGTGCCCCGCATGATTCTTTACGATTAAGAGCATCAATAACTATCAGATTGGCAAGTTCAAAGAAATCGGCCACACGGGCTGCTTTTTCAAGCTCGTGGTTTAGTTCATTTAATTCACCTGCTACCTTTACATCTCTCCAGAATTCTTCTTTTAGTTCATTGATTTCTTTCAGGGCTTTCTTTAATCCTTCCTCATTTCTTTTCATTCCCGAATAAGTCCATAATATATGGCCCAGTCGTTTATGGAATGAGGTAGGGCTCTGGCTACCTTTTATAGAAAGTAGTTTATTTAATTTTTCCCTGACCGATTTTTCTGCCTCTTCAAATTCAGGAGTATCTGTTGGAATGCGCGGAATTTTAATTTGATCTGCCAGATAATCGCTAATTGTAACAGGAAGGATAAAATATCCATCTCCTGAGCACTGCATTAATGAGCTGGCACCAAGGCGATTTGCCCCGTGATCAGAGAAATTGGCCTCACCTATTGCGTACAGGCCTGGTATTGTGGTCATTAGATTATAGTCAACCCATAATCCGCCCATTGTATAATGTGATGCAGGATATATCCTCATAGGTTCTTCATATGGGTTTATACCTGTGACCTTCTTATAGAGATCAAAAAGTGTTCCGTACTTGGCTTTGATTGTATCTTTCCCCTGGTTATTAATGGCATCTCTGAAATCGAGGTACACTGCCAGTCCTGTTTCTCCCACACCATATCCTTCATCACATCTTTCCTTGGCTGCCCTTGAAGCTACATCCCGGGGCACCAGGTTGCCAAAGGCCGGGTATTTACGTTCAAGATAATAATCCCTCTCTTCCTCTTTTATTTCACTTGCAGGTCGTTTATCCTCTTTTTCTTTAGGTACCCAAACCCTACCATCGTTCCTGAGCGATTCAGACATAAGGGTCAGTTTCGACTGGTAATCATTGAGGACAGGAATACATGTAGGATGGATCTGGGCCAAGCTGGGATTAGCCATTAAGGCACCTCTTTTGAAGGCGGCCAATGCAGCACTTCCATTCGAATTTACAGCTAGTGTTGAGAGATAATATACCGTACCAAAACCTCCCGTTGCCAGCACAACAGCATGTGCAGAATGCCTCTCAATCTCTCCTGTAATAAGGTTTCTGGTTATAATTCCCCTTGCTCTGCCATCGATAACCACCAGGTCGAGCATATCACGGCGTGCAAACATTTTTGCTTTACCTGCCTTTATCTGTCTGCTTAGAGACTGGTAAGCTGCAAGTGTGCATTGTTGACCTGTCTGCCCCTGGGCATAGAATGTTCTGGAAACCTGAACCCCGCCAAAGGAACGATTGGCCAGGTAGCCACTGTATTCCCTCGCAAAGGGCACTCCCTGTGCCACATACTGATCGATTATCTTGTTGCTCACTTCAGCGGCACGGTAAACATTTGCTTCCCTTGCCCGGAAGTCACCACCTTTAATCATATCATAGAATAACCTGAAATCACTGTCAGCATCGTTCTTGTAATTCTTGGTGGCATTGATACCACCCTGTGAGGCTATTGAATGAGCTCTTCGTGAAGAATCCTGGAATACAAACACTTTGACATTGTATCCCAGCTCTGCCAGAGAAGCTGCTGCCGACCCACCGGCAGCACCTGCACCTACTACGATAATGTCAAGTTTTTTCTTATTGGCAGGATTAACCAGCTTTAATGATGTCTGATGTAAGGTCCATTTTTCTGCTAATGGTCCTTCGGGTATTTTTGAATCCAATTTTGCCATTGTAATAATTTTTCTTGTTTGTCCTGATTATTTAAATAGCCAGATTATTAGAGGGATAGATGCAAATCCGGCAGGAATGAGAATAGCATAAAAGACTGCCACAAAATTTACTACCGGTGTCCATATCCTGTGGTTCAAACCAAGGGTCTGGAAAGCTGAAGTAAATGCGTGGTACAGGTGGAATCCCAGGCCTATAAAACAGAGCCAGTAGAATACGTTATATCCCGGAATAGTGAATAGCTGGTGGGCTACTGAATAAAAATTTTCAGGATCACCTTCAATAAAACCAAGCTTTATGAAATAAAAATTTATGAAGTGGATAATTAAAAAAATCAAAATAGTACCACCTGTCCAGATCATAAACCTCGAAAAGAATGAGGTTTCGGATTTGCTTCCTGATTTATACCTTAATGGCCTTGAAAGCCAGTTCTGTATCTGGACTATAAGACCAATGGTGAGATGGATCAAAATTGCCAGGATCAGTATTATTTCAACCACTTTTATAAGCGGGAAAGTGGCCATGAAATGAGCTGCTGAATTAAAAGGCTCAGGGTCGGATTTGAGTAACATAAAGTTAATTCCAAGGTGAACGGGCAGGAAGGTTAGCAGAAACAATCCCGCCAGGGCCATAACAAATTTCTTTGATATGGATGAGACGATTACTTTATTCATAATGAAAGGAAGGTTTTTAGATTAATTTTATGAACTGTATTCACAAATATATTTTAATTATTTTTAGCTTACTAATTAAAAGTAATGTTATTCGAAATGTTTTTAGATCGATAAGAGATGGAAATTTTAAACATACAATAATTATTTTCAGATAATGAAAAAACGACTGAAATTCAGAGAGGGAGAAGTTGTTTATTATGACAAGGGGGAAGGTGAAGCGATTATTTTCTTACACGGGTATCTTGAAACCTCATTGGTGTGGGATGAATTAAGCGGGAGTTTATCGCGCAGTTACAGAACTATAAGCGTTGATATGCCCGGTCATGGAGAGTCATCAGTTTTTGGAGGGGAACACAGTATGTCTTTTATGGCTGAAGCTGTAAAAAATGTGATGAATGCCGAAGGCATTGATAAAGCAATGCTGGTCGGGCATTCAATGGGTGGTTATGTAGCTCTGGCTTTTGTAGAAAAGTATCCTTCCAGACTGTACGCTTACTGTCTGTTTCATTCTCATCCCTTTGCTGATACCAACGAGGTCATTGCTAACAGGAAAAGGGAAATTAAAATAGTAGAATCAGGAAAGAAGGATATTATCTACCCTGTAAATATCCCCAGGATGTTTGCAGATTTTAATACTGAAAAGTTCAAGAAAGAAGTGGAGCGTAATAAGAAGATTGCAGCAGGTATTACAGCAGAAGGCATAATAGCTGTTATCAACGGAATGATAAGCAGGCCATCGAGGATTGATATACTGAAAAAGGGAGTAGTTCCACTCCTGATTATAGCGGGGGAATATGATAACTATATTCCCTTCGAGGAGTTGAATAATTGGCTAAAATTGCCAGCAAATGCTGAGCTGCTTGTACTTGAAGAATCCGGACATATGGGCTTTATAGAAGAAAAGGAGAAAACACAAAGTGCAATTATGCATTTCTATAATAAGCAATTATAATAATAATTTTAAACCCGGGAATTATGAAAAAAACTTTTACGACAATTCTAGTTTTATTACTTGTTTTATCCACCGGCTGTGTTAATGAAACCACTGATACTGATGCAAAGGACAGGATGGACTGGTGGCGTGATGCCCGTTTTGGCATGTTTATCCACTGGGGACTTTATGCCGTACCGGCAGGTGAATGGGAAGGGACAACCAATCATGCTGAATGGATAAGGACCACCGCCCAGATCCCTCTTGAAACTTATGATGCTTTCGTTGATCAGTTCAATCCTGTTGACTTTGATGCTGATGAATGGGTAAGAATGGCAAAAGACGCAGGTATGAAATATATTGTCATAACCTCGAAACATCATGATGGATTTTGCCTCTTCGATTCGGAGTACACTGATTTCGATATAATGTCAACTCCTTTCCAGAGGGATATACTCAAGGAACTTTCAGATGCCTGTGCAGAACAGGATATTGTAATTTGCTGGTACCATTCTATTATGGACTGGCACCATCCTAATTATCTCCCACGCCGTAACTGGGAGACAGAAAGGTCTATCGAGGGAGCTGATCTTGACATGTATGTCGAAGAGTACCTGAAAAAACAACTGGCTGAGCTGACAGGCAATTATGGCAAAATAGGTGTACTCTGGTTCGATGGTGAATGGGAAGATACCTGGACACATGAGAGGGGTGTTGACCTTTATAATTATGTACGCGGGCTGCAGGAAGATATAATCATTAACAACAGGGTAGATAAAGGACGCCAGGGTATGCAGGGGATGACAAGCAGTGATGAGTTCAAGGGCGATTTTGGAACACCTGAACAGGAAATACCTGCAACCGGACTGCCAGGCGTCGACTGGGAAACATGTATGACAATGAATAACCACTGGGGTTATAATAAGTATGATGATAATTGGAAGTCAGCAGAAGAACTTATACAGAAACTGGTTGATATTGCATCAAAAGGAGGGAATTTCCTTCTTAATGTAGGACCGAAGGCCGATGGCACTTTCCCGCAGGAAAGCATCGACAGGCTGAAATCAATCGGCGACTGGGTGGAGATCTATGGGGAATCAATATATGGAACATCGGCAAGCCCTTTCAGTGACCTTGAATGGGGAAGGTGTACGAAAAAACAAATAGGCAAAAATACAAGGCTCTATCTTCATGTGTTTGACTGGCCCGCCGATAATAAGCTTATTGTACCGGCACTTGAAAACAAGGTTAAAGATATTTTCATCATGGATGGTATGAAAAAGACCGGTTTTGAAGTTCAGGGTGAAAAGATTGTTATTGATCTGCCTGAAGAGGCACCGGATGATTATAGCTCGGTAATTATTGTTGATATAAAGGGCACGTTATAGTTAAGATAAAAGCCAAAAGGCAGATAATTGTAGAGACGCCAGGCATGGCGTCTCTATTTTTGTCTTTGTCCTTTTGTCTTTTGTCTTTTTTTCCTTTGCCTTAGCCTCAACCTTAGCCTAATTATTTTCCAGATACTCAATTGCTTTCTTCAACGTGGTATCCAGTTCCTGCCAGATGGGGTAAAAACCTTTGTTGTCGATTATGTTCCTGGCAATATAAGCTCTTATCTGGATATCGATGATTTCACCTGATTCCCTGATACCTTCACGGTCGGCCTGTGTTCCATTTTTAGCCGCAAAACTGATGAATTTATCAAGGAGAGATTGTTTTTTAAGGTAAGTATTAATATCATCCACAGCGTCAAATTCCTGGAGTTTATCCCTGTTCTCTTCGGTATAACTTAGTGCATACCTGTATATAAGACCATTATTTCTTACAATTGCAAAATACCTTGACATCCCTGATGTATCGGCCGGCACAAATACATCGGGCATAATGCCACCTCCACCATAAACTATATTTCCACCCGGTGTTTCAAATTTCTGGATGTTTTCGAAATGAATGCTATCTGCACTTTGATGTTCACCTCTCATGAATCTCTCATTCAGATCGGCAATATATTCCTCGTAACCATCCTCATATGGTTTCTGGATTGACCGGCCGGTAGGTGTATAATACCTGGCTACTGTTAGTCTCATGGCTGACCTGTCATTAAACATTATGGGTTCCTGAACAAGGCCTTTACCGAATGATCTTCTTCCAATGATGGTACCACGGTCATTATCCTGTAAGGCCCCGGCAACGATTTCACTGGCCGAAGCGCTCCATTCATCAATCAGAACCACGAGCTCGCCTTCAAGGAAGGAACCATTGTCAGTGGACCGGTATTCTTCCCTGGACCTTGCCCGCCCCTCAGTATATACTATCAGCTTACCGCCGGGCAGGAATTCATCTGCTATCCTGATAGATGGATCCATAACGCCGCCCACATTACCCCTGAGGTCAAGTATCAGTTCTTCCATACCTATGGCCTTCAGTTCTTTTACAGACTCAATGAATTCATCGTAGGTTGTCATAGAAAACCTGTTTATTTTAATGAAACCGATACTGTCGTTGATCATATATGCAACATCAACTGAATAGATGGGGATTTTATCCCTCACTATAGTAAAAGGAATCAGTTCATCAACACCCTTCCTGAGTACTTTAATATTTACCTCGGTACCTCGCGGCCCCTTTAACAATCCCATTATATCTTCATCGGCGATGCCCTGACCGGCAATCAATGAATCGCCTACATATATTATCTTATCACCGGCCATTAAGCCTGCCTTTTCTGAGGGTCCTCCAGGTATAGTACTGATTATAAGGACGGTATCTGTAAGCATATTAAAAGATATGCCAATGCCCTCAAAATTACCCTGCAATTGTTCATTTGCGGCCGTTACTTCCTGCGCGGGGATATAGACGGAGTGTGGATCAAGCTCCTGGAGCATTACCGGGATGGCTGCTTCAACAAGCCTGTCGCGGTCAATAGAATCAACATAATTTGCTTCAACATAATTTAAAATCCTGCTTAATTTATCTGCCCTGGGTTTAACAGACAGGGGAGGATGTGTAGTTCTGGACGGCATCCATATCCCTATAAGCACACCGACGATAAGCGAAACAGCTATTATCAGAGGTAAAATACTGTTCCTTGTCCTGTTATTGTATTTCATATTCATCTTTTTCAAGGTCAACGTAAATAAGTTCTATTCCTGCCCTTTTAAGCAGGTCAAGTCCGTCAGACATACTGTACTTGTCACTGAAGACAACCCTTTTTATACCCGATTGTATTATTAGTTTGGAGCATTCCATACAGGGTGATGTTGTTACATATAGAGTTGAATTATCGCTTGAATTATTGGATTTGGCTACCTTGGTTATGGCATTGGCCTCTGCATGAAGAACATATGGTTTAGTACGGTCATTTTCATCCTCACATATATTTTCAAATCCAGCCGGGGTGCCGTTATAGCCATCAGATATTATCATTTTTCCTTTGACAATAAGAGCCCCCACTTTTCTCCTTTTACAATACGAATTTTCTGCCCAGATTCTTGCCATCTGAAGATATCGTTTATCAAATTGCTTTTGTTTGTCACCATAAGGTCTAAGCTTCTTTTTATCACCCATATTATCGTTGTTCAGATCAAATAAAACGGTCAACAAAATTAGTCATATTAGTGTCTAAAACAAAAAAATAAATTCAGGCTTCGCCTTCGCTGGCGCGGTTCTCCGGAACCGTGCCCAGCTTCGGAGGGCAGAGAAGGCTTAGGCTGAGGCTCCCTTCTCCGCTGGCGCGGGTCTCTGACCCGTGCCAGTCTTCGGAGGACATAACGCGGAACAAAATACCACCGGAGGTCATGAATAATTGGCATCTTATATCAGCTACATAATTAAAAATGTGATATATTTAATGTTCATAAAAACAGACAATTATAGTAAATGAAATACCCGGTATGCATCTTATTCTTGTTCCTTGTAGTCACTTCCTGCCGGAACACTGGTGAAGAGGTAACAAAGGAGAAATGGGCAGATAAACATGTGTCTGAGTGGCCTGAAATTGTTTTTACAAATGATATTGAATTCAAAGACACCACCTATGCTGGCCTTGCAAATTCTTTCCTGGTTGATACCGGGAGTGATACCCTGGGTGTCACGTGCAAGCATATATTCCTTGCCTTTACAAATCATGAGTTGCCAGCAATTGATCTTGGGGAAGATTTTGTAAACTGGATAGCATATCCCAAAGGGAGCAAGGATAAACTTATGATTTTTGGAGAAATGATAAATAAGAACAGTGATGAAATGGTGGATGCTTTCAATACCCTTAAAGTACGCGACTGGTTACTCTTTGAGGTTGATGATATTCCGGCAGGATTTACCCCACTCAAGATAAGGACAAAACCCGTACAGGAAGATGAAATAATATACTGCCTGGGCTGGCCATATAAGCAAAAAGAAGGATCTCCATCACTTGTAAAGATGCAGATATTCAGGAATGCAGGACCTTATTATTATGTGAATACGCTAAGCGATAATGTTGATCCTGCAGGCCGCAGCGGCTCACCGGTGATAGACTCGAATGGGTACCTTGTAGGTATTGTATCAGGTGCAGAAGGGAACCTGGGGGTGATCTGTAATGTGAGCTACCTGGAGGAATTTATTAAAAGATAAAAGTAAAAAGACAAAAGTAGATACACGCCTGGCGTGTCTAAAGGATTCAAAGTGTTCTCGTAACTGGTCTCTCTGACGCTGTCTTCAATCCAACTTTTTTCTTTTTCCTTTTTCCTTTATACTTTTGTCTTTTGTCATGGACAGATTCATCATCTTCGGCATCCTCAGCATCCCCGTGATAATTATTTCATGGAGGACACTGTTTAATCTGAGTTCCCATGGCTTCTACCGTTTCCTGAGCTGGGAATGCATACTGTGGCTATTTGCATGTAATTACCCTTACTGGTTTGTTGATCCTTCTAGTGTCAAACAGGTGTTTTCGTGGATATTCCTTGTTATATCGGCATTTGTGGTATTAGCCGGTGTTGTACTAATGAAAAGAAAAGGCAGGCCTGGCAGGGTGGGTAAACAAAAATCCCTTTACAGGTTTGAAGAAACATCTTTGCTGGTTGATACGGGTATATTCAAATATATAAGGCACCCCTTATATTCATCCTTGCTTTTCCTGACCTGGGGGATTTTTCTGAAGCATATAACACTTATGTTACTTATCATAAGTATACTTTCCAGTGTATTTTTGCTCATTACAGCCCTGATTGATGAAAAGGAATGTATCAATTATTTCGGAGAAGAGTACAGGCTGTATATGAGACGAACCACAAGGTTCATACCCTATTTATTCTGATAATTATGGCGTATCAAAGATTTTCTATTTTTATACACCCTGTGAAATTATAAGTGATGAATTATAATTTATAAATCAATCATAATAAAAAATTATAGCTGGCCTTATTGGGAATTGTTTTGTAACCTTTTTCCTTATTATTATATCAAAGGAGCAGTAACCAATAAAAAGTATTATTATGACCTGGTATAACTTATTTCGCGTACTGGCCTGGCTGGTTTTTTTTGCAGCCCTAACCATCTCCTGGATATTTTACCTGAGGTTCAGGAATAAGGAGAGGATGGCTCTCATTGAAAAAGGAGTTGATGCACCTGATGCATTTAAAGAATCAAAATTTCCCTGGCTCAAAATTGGAATTGTGATTATAGGTTTGAGCATGGGGGTTTCGTTAGTGGTATTAGCTTTTATGATTAATCCTCAAAGGTTGGCAGGTGAATTTTTCCTACTTTTAATGGTATTATCAGGATTATTTTTTGGCGGAATTGCAATGATCATAGCTCATTTCGTTAACAGGAAGGAGAAAAAATAATATTATGGATGAACTATATATTAGGAAAGTATTGGATGGTGATATCGATGCTTTCAAATATTTTGTTCATCAGTATAAAGACAGGGCTTTTAACCTCGCTTTCTCTGTGCTGAAAAATGAATTTGATGCCCGCGATGCAGTGCAGGAAGC
>CAZSJH010000029.1:20815-23144 GCA_964607105.1 uncultured Rikenellaceae bacterium
TATATTATTGCTTTTCGTAAGCTGGACAAATTCAGGGGTAAGTCAAAATTCTCAACGTGGTTCTTCAGGATCGTTATAAATGAGGCTTTAAAAAGTTCAAATAAATATGGGAAAGAAGAATATAATGCTGTCACCAGAACCGATTCTGTTGATCCAGGCCATATGGAAATACATGATAGATTGAGCCGGGATCAGCAGAAATATTTTATCGACCTGGCCATGCAGAATATCCCTTCAAATGAAGCACTGGCCCTGACACTTTTCTACATGGAGGAATATACTATTGAAGAAATAAGGCAGCTGACAGGATGGACTGAGTCAAAGGTAAAAGTCCTGTTGCATCGCGCACGTAAAAGCATGTATCACGAACTGAATATATTATTGTCAACCGAAAAGAAAACACTATACTGATGGAAAATAATAACAACCACGACAGTTATTTCAGGGAATTACTTTCAGGCAACAGCAGGGAAATGCCATTCAGTGATTTCGAAGATGAACTCATGTCGGAGATCCGCATGGAGCACGAAAAAAGAAATTCCTTCCTTAAGAATATTAAGTTATCGTGGTTATTCTTCATCCTGGGGATGATATCAGGAATTACTCTGGTCATTATTACCCCCGGAATAACTGAAGAATCTGCTGATCTTCCAGGGAATATGGTATATGCAGCAATTATTTTCATTTGTCTTATCCTCTTACTTTTTGCCGAGAAGCTGGTCAGTATTTCCCGCCAGCATGATATTTAGTCTTGCAGCAAATAATCTTTTTTCATAATTTCGCCGCGGGTGGTGGCGAAGGAAATAGAGATGAGCGGTGGACAATTTCCGCGAGGGGCCAGACTGCCGCGGTGGACCGCCATCAGGGGATTAAGGAAGAAAGTACTTGTTTGACAATCGGTTGCGAACAAGATTTAGTATATTTAACATCGCTAGCCCGGATGGCGGAATTGGTAGACGCGCTGGTCTCAAACACCAGTGGCAGCAATGCTGTGTGGGTTCGATTCCCACTCCGGGTACCACCCTGGCCGGTCCTGACGAATTTCTCTCCGAGAAATTGTCAGGATGCTGACCGAAGCGTCAGCATTCGACCCCGGCTCCGGGTACAGAACCGGAAGAAAGAGGTAAGCATCCTCGGACTTCCGGTTTCTCTTTTTCTAACCCCTTGGTATTCTGAATTATATATTCAAATAATATGTTTAGGGATCGGTTTGATGTGTTTTGGGTGTAAATAGTGTTTTGTAACTTTATCTCCTAAAGTTTAATTGAAATGTAACCTAATTGTTAGCAATGAAGAATCTAAAAATCCTTGACAGAAGACATTTATACAGTGTGAAATTCTATCTGTTACTTTTCATTGTTTTATCCCAATCATTACTGGCTCAGCAAAGAGAAAAGAAGAATTCAGATAGCGAGCTAAAACCGCGACTCGTCGTCCTCACCGATATTTCCACCTGGGAAACGGACGACAGCGAGTCACTGGTAAGGCTGCTTGTACATGCCGACCTTTTTGAAATCGAAGCACTGATCTTTACAACCGGCTGGAGCCTGGATAAAACACGGGATGATTTTTTTGGGTTGATTCACGACGCGTTAAATGCATATGAAAAGGATTTGCCAAATCTTATGAAACGTTCGAACCAGCAAGAGTTTGCCAGGGATGAAAACCGGCAGGAAATCGGGAATTGGCCGAGTTCGGATTATTTAAGAGAGCACACCCTTTTTGGCAGCAAAAACCGGGGATTCAAATTTATCGGAGAAGAAAATGATTCCCCCGGCAGTGAACTGATTATTAAACTTGCCGATGAAGACGACGACCGTCCGCTCTGGGTGACAATCTGGGGTGGCGGAAATACTCTGGCCCAGGCAATCTGGCGTGTTCAGCAGGATCGTTCTCCGGAACAACTTAAAACCTTTCTTCAGAAGCTCAGGGCGTACACCATAACAGACCAGGATAGGGACCAGCGAACCGATTTTGCCATCAGCTCTCATCAATGGATGCGCCGGGAATTTGAAAAAGACCTGTTCTTCATCTGGGATGAATGCGCCTGGAAATATCAAAATGGTACCGGCCGTCAAAACTGGGATGAATATGCAAGTCACATCCAAAAACATGGTAGTTTGGGAAACAACTATCCAAAATACAAGTATGGAGTTGAAGGTGATACTCCTGCATTTTTGTATCTTATTCCAAACGGATTAAATAATCCTGACATACCCAACCAAGGTAGCTGGGGAGGTTATTTTGAATGGGGGAAATGCGCTGACGGATCTACCCATGCTTATACAAATTATGAGGGATCTGCCTACAACATATGTAATCACTATGA
>CAZSJH010000030.1:0-22974 GCA_964607105.1 uncultured Rikenellaceae bacterium
ATGTTACAGGTGTAAGCACACCTTATTATGAACTGGCAAGGATAATGCATGAAAACGAAGGCATATGCCTGGTTGATTTTGCTGCTTCGGCACCTTATGTTGACATAAATATGCATCCTGCAGATCCTATAAAGAAGCTTGATGCGATATTCTTCTCACCTCATAAATTCCTGGGCGGACCTGGATCTTCAGGTGTTATGGTGTTCGACTCTGCCCTGTATAAGAGAGAGGTGCCGGATAACCCCGGTGGAGGTACAGTGGACTGGACCAATCCCTGGGGGGAATATAAATATGTTGACGATATTGAGGCAAGGGAAGATGGTGGGACACCTGGTTTTATTCAGGCTATACGTACAGCCCTGGCAATAAAGCTTAAGGAAAAGTTGGGAACAGACAGGATTAAGGAAAGGGAGGATCAGCTTGTACGAAAAACATTCAGGGAGCTAAGGTCAATAGAAGGATTAAAGATATTGGCTGATAATGTGGAAAACAGGCTGCCGGTGTTTTCATTTTACATTAATGGCATACATTATAATCTGGTGGTAAAGATATTAAGCGACAGGTATGGTATACAAACCAGGGGAGGATGTGCGTGCGCGGGTACCTATGGCCATTACCTTCTCCAGGTATCATATGACAAAAGCCATGAAATAACACAGAAAATCAACAGCGGAGACCTCTCTGAAAAACCCGGATGGATAAGGATGTCGCTGCATCCTACAATGACCAACAGAGAGCTGGATTATGTCCTGGGTGCTATCAGGGAAATAGCACAAAATAAAGAGATCTGGAAGAAAGATTATCTTTATGAAAAGGAAAGTAACGAATTTGTACATAAAAAAGAATCAGGAGCGTCCGGTGAGCTGGTGAAAAACTGGTTTGATATGAATAATTAAAATTCCAATATGGTAATTAAGGAAGTTGTTGATAAAAAAGACAAAAAGAGGTTTCTTGAATTTCATAAATGGCATTACAGGGATGATCCCAACTGGTGCTGCCCGCTTGATTCGGAATTTAATGCAATTTTTGACCCTAAAAAAAACAGGACCTTTAATCATGGCATACTTAAACGATGGCTCCTCTACAGCAGTGATAACAATATTATAGGCCGTATTGCTGCCTTTATTGATCACAACCGTTCAAAAGCATACAGGCAACCAACAGGAGGGATAGGCTTCTTTGAGGTTATTGAAGATGAAAAGGCTGCATTTATACTCTTTGATACCGCTATATCCTGGTTAAAGGAAAATGGCATGGAAGCAGTTGATGGCTCCATAACCTTCGGCACAAATGATTCAAATTGGGGATTGCTGGTGGAAGGATTTATGCAACAGGGATACGGGATGCCCTATAATAAAGAATACTATAAAGGCTTCTTTGAGAAATATGGATTCAGAAATTATTTTAACCAGTATAGTTTCCACAGGGATATTGCCTCGGTAAACGTTTTTCCAGAGCGCTTTATGAAGATAGCCGAATGGGTCAGTCGCAAACCGGGCTACTCATTTGAGCATTTCAGGTTTAATAATGCTGATAAATATGTAAATAACCTGGTTGATATTTATAATGCCACCTGGTCGGAGTTCAGGGAAGATTACCAGCCTATGGTACCGTCAGACTTTAATGATACTATTAAGAAGGGTAAAGCTTTCATTGATGAGGAACTGATATGGTTTGCATACAGTAAAGGTGAGCCTGTTGCATTTTTTATCCTGTTCCCTGACCTTAACCAGATACTTAAACACCTTAACGGCAAACTTCATCTCTGGAATATTATGAAGTTCCTTTACCTTAAAAGGAAAAAGACCATGACACGTATGAGGGGCGTGGTTGCAGGTGTAAAGCCTGCTTTCAGGAACAGTGGTATTGAATCTGCAATTTTTAAATGCCTTTATGATGTTTTTATGAAGAAGCGTTATTATACTGAACTGGAACTATCATGGGTAGGCGATTTCAATAAACCAATGATATCAGTGTACAATGCAGTGGGGGCTGTAAAAGCTAAAACACATGTTACCTACAGGTATATGATAAATAAAAATATCGAATTCATTCGCCTTGAGGATGAAATGAAAGAACTTGTAGGACTAAATGAACAAAAAGCAGATAATTAATCAAGCATTTTTTTGTGGTTTAATAATTCTTGATTAATTTTGCGATCCCTAAAAGTAAGAATATTAATAATAAACAGGAGAGATGAAAAAGGGAATACATCCGGAAAATTACAGGTTTGTCGTGTTTAAGGACATGTCAAATAATACATCATTTTTGACAAAATCTGCCGCCCCCTCAAAGGAAACAGTCAAATGGGAAGATGGCAATGAATACCCGCTTATTAAACTCGAAATATCCGACACCTCACATCCTTTCTATACAGGTAAGATGAAACTGGTTGACACAGCAGGAAGGGTTGATAAATTCATGAACAGATATAAAACACATATAGATAAAAAGAAAAAATAAAGCAGTCTGATGCTACCCGTCAAGCCCCTGGTAATTAGGGGCTTTTTTTTTGTTCAGATCCATATTAAAGGCTGGCATAATGATTGCTGAAATGAGAAGGACACAAAAAGTAACTGATTTGTGAAAACAAAATGTAATTTTGACATGTCAATAGTATGAAGAGAAATCAAAATAAAGCATTGAATAATATTTTCTTACGGGATATAGTGGATGATGATGGGGAAATAATACCCATTATAGCTGAAGGAGATGAAGCAGAGATGGATGATTCGCAGGTGCCTGAGGAATTGCCTGTGTTATCACTACGAAATAATGTCCTTTTCCCAGGTGTTGTACTGCCTATTTCAATAGGCAGGGCAAAATCTGTAAAACTCATACGCGATGCCTATCAGGGTGAACGCCTGGTGGCTGCAGTTGCGCAGATCGATCCCGAGATTGAAGATCCCCGATTCAACGATCTTCATAAAATAGGAACATTAGGACATATCATCAAACTACTTGAGATGCCTGATGGATCAACTACTGCTATTATACAGGGAAGGAAAAGAATTGAACTGACAGAAGCGGTCAAAACCAGTCCCTATCTCATGGCGAAGGTGATTATACGGTCCGAGCAAAAAACCAGGGAGAAAACAAAAGAGTTTGATGCAATAGTCAGTTCATTAAAAGATCTTTCACTCAGGATAATAAAGCTGAATCCCGGAATGGCACAGGAAGCATCATTTGCCATTAAGAACATTGAGAATAAATCATATCTGATAAACTTTATCTGCTCAAACACCGAGCTTAAAGTAAAAGAGAAGCAAAAATTACTCGAAGCCAATAGCCTGCACGACAGGGGTATAATACTCCTTGAGAACCTGGTGCAGGAGATGCAACTGCTGGAACTTAAAAATGAATTGCAGTCAAAAGTCAAATCTGACCTCGACCAGCAACAAAGGGAATTTATGTTGCTGCAGCAGATGAAAACCATACAGAATGAATTGGGCGATAATCCACAGGAGAAAGAGATTGAAGAATTCAGGGAGAAATCAAAGGATAAAAAGTGGACGGAGGAAATTGAAGAAGTATTTGAAAAGGAGCTGAATAAACTTCAGAGGCTTAATCCTGCAGCGGCTGAATATTCTGTACAGGTGAACTACCTGCAGACGCTGGTTGAACTTCCCTGGGGAGAGTTCACGGAGGACAACCTTGACCTGGAACATGCTGGTAAGATACTGGATGAAGATCATTATGGTCTGGAGGAAGTAAAGGAAAGGATACTTGAACATCTGGCTGTCATAAAACTGAAGGGAAACCTTAAATCACCTATCCTATGTCTTTTTGGCCCTCCGGGTGTGGGCAAAACATCCCTCGGCAGGTCAGTGGCCAGGGCTCTTGGTAGACAATATGTCAGGATGTCACTGGGCGGATTGCATGATGAAGCTGAAATAAGAGGACACCGTAAAACATACATAGGTGCAATGCCGGGCAGGGTTGTGCAGAATATTAAGAAAGCAGGATTCTCAAATCCTGTTTTTATACTGGATGAGATTGATAAAGTTGGCAAGGATTTCAGGGGTGACCCGGCATCAGCCTTACTTGAGGTACTCGATCCGGAACAGAATAATGCTTTCCATGATAACTTCCTCGAGCTGGAATATGACCTCTCCAATGTACTGTTTATTGCAACCGCAAACACTCTTTCTACTATAAGCCCGGCACTTAGGGACAGAATGGAGTTAATCGAAATAAACGGATACCTGCTCGAGGAGAAGATTGAAATTGCCCTCAGACATCTACTACCAAAACAGCTCGATAATCACGGGGTAAAAAATAATCAGTTCAAACTCACGCGTTCAGCACTTACAGGATTGATTGATAATTATACAAGGGAATCAGGTGTCAGGGAACTGGATAAGAGACTTTCTAAACTGATACGCATCACCGCCAGGGATATTGCTTATGGCAAGAAACCGGATATATCGCCAGATTTTGAGAAGATAAGCTCCATACTCGGCCCTCCTAAATACAACAGGGAGAAGTATAGCGGAAATGAGCAGGCAGGGGTAGTTACGGGGCTGGCATGGACAGCCGCTGGCGGAGAGATACTTTTTGTTGAGACAAGCCTGAGCAAGGGAACAGGAAAACTTACACTGACAGGTAACCTTGGTGATGTGATGAAAGAATCAGCCATTATAGCACTTGAGTATCTTAAATCGCATGCTGACCTGATAGGCCTCCCCGATAATTTTTCAGACAACTGGAATGTTCACCTCCATGTTCCGGAAGGAGCCATACCGAAAGATGGCCCTTCCGCAGGAATAACAATGTCAGCGTCAATAGCATCTGCATTTACCCAGCGCAAAGTGAAACGAAATATAGCCATGACAGGGGAAATAACCCTTAGAGGCAAGGTTCTTCCCGTGGGTGGAATAAAGGAAAAAATCCTGGCTGCCCGCAGGGCAGGACTTAAAGAAATAATATTATCGTCAGAGAACAGGAAAGATGTTGACAGTATAAAGGATGTATACCTTAAGGGACTTAAATTTTCTTATGTCGAGACAATAATGGATGTCCTCGATTTATCACTTCTTAAACAGAAGGTTGTAAATCCTAAAAGGATCGTTTAAATTTATATTATGAAAAAGAACGACAAAAAAATAGCGGTGTTCCCCGGATCATTTGATCCCTTTACGCGTGGACACGAGTCAATAGTAAACAGGGCTCTGAGTCTCTTTGATGAGATTATTATTGCCATAGGTGCCAATGCCCTGAAAGACGGATTTTTTACACTTGAGAACAGGAAGAAAATGATAAGTGATGTCTTCAAAGGTATCGACATGGTAAAGGTGTCTCATTACGAGGGACTTACTGTAGATTTCTGCAGGAGCAATAAAGCATCTTTCCTGCTCAGGGGTATCAGGACTGCTGCTGATTTTGAATATGAAAGAGCCATTGCGCAATTAAACAAAGCAATGGCACCAGAAATAGAATCAGTGATGCTGCTTACAACACCTGACCTGACACCCATAAACAGTACCATAGTACGCGATATAATCCGGAATGGGGGTGATGCCTCAAAATTCCTCCCAGCCAGTATCGATATTAATAATTACCGTTAGATGAAAACATTTCTGACCGCTATACTGATTACTTTAATTTCAACAGTGATCAGTGGCAGTGATGTGCAATTAAACGGATATGCCCCCGGCGCTGCCGGTGAATATATAGAGGTTTACGATCAGCCTGATCCGCTTACCGGTAAGAAATTATTGATTGAGAAAGTCAGGGTTAGAGAGGATGAGGAATTTACTATCAGCATAGATTGTGACAGTATTTGCTGGCTCATTCTAAGACATGGCATATACGAATTCCTCCTGCTCATAGAAGCAGACCGGCAATATGAGTTTGAACTTCCTGCTTTCAGAGCTATGACAAAGGCTGAAAAGCTTAATCCTTTTTTTCAATATAAAAAAGTTCATATCAAACTGAAAGGGAATGCTAATATAAATAATGTTATAAGATATGTTGATTCAATATATTATGATTATACAAACCTGGTCGCTGAGTCAATATACCTGGGAGAAAAACTACCAGACAGGGATTCCCTTCTTCAATCATTCTCTGATATAGAAAAATCACTGGAAGGTGAATATGCTACACAATACTTCAATTACAGATATTCTGTTCTAAAGATGATATCAGGGAAACATAAAATCCCGGGATCAGATGATATCGCGTTGATAAACCAAGCATTCTTCCCTCATATGCCTGCTTATACCGATCTTATAACACAGGTGTTCAACGGATACCTCGGTCGACTGGCAAACAGGAAGGAGACAAGTGTGATTAAAGGGATGATCGATTCAGGTGGACCATGCAGAGATATAGTTAAGCTCATCATGGAACAGAATATCATAAGGGATACTTCACTCCTGGAATTTGTACTTCTGGATAATTTATATACCGAATATTACAAAGGTGGATTCAGGAAGGAATCCATTGAAGAAATTTTTACATGGATTTCACATAATGCCACTCATGAATATAACCGTAAGCTTGCAGCACTTATCATTAAAGAGGTTCAAAAGCTTAAACCTGGAAATTGTCCTCCCGGTTTCAGCCTGTATGACAGGTATGGGAATGTACTTACACTGGATAGCCTGAGAGGAAAGTTCACAATACTAGCTTTCGGAACAACGGAATTGACTGAAACAAAGTATGAACTTGATATATTGAATAACTGGGTTAATGAATATAAAGACAGACTGCAGGTAGTAATATTAATTCTTGATGACGATTTTCAATCAGCTCTGGAACATGCCGGTTACGGGAAATATGAATTTATATTCCTTGACGGATCGGTATCAGACGAGCTCGTAAATGATTATAATATCAGGTATCTTCCCTCTTTTTATTTTCTTGACAGGGAAACGAAGCTGATTTTTTCTCCGGCGCTAATGCCTTCTGAGAATCTCAGGAAGTCAGTTGTGCCAAAGCTTGGAGAGAGCTTCGTTGATGACAAGGGAGATTGAAGGCCAGGTGTTTTGATTTACTTTTATTAGTTCACCCCTTCCAAACCATCTGACTTCTGTAATATCTTCTATATACTGGGGAAGGGCCTTTCCTCCTCCGTTATAATCAAAGATAAACCAGTGTGTTTCTTTAAGTATCCATTTCGCACCTATATTATAAATATGATATGTGGGCTTGAGCATTACCTGTTGTTTCCCCGGAATAAGTCCCGTTTCTTCTTCAATTTCCCTTTTTGCCCCTTCCTCTATGGCTTCCCTTTCCTTCAGGTGGCCTTTGGGTATATCCCATTTACCACGTCTCCTTATGAATAAAAGCTCTGCGTCACCATTGAGAAGTAAGCCACCGGCAGCAATTCTGTTTTCAAAATATGATCTGAAGGAATCCCATAATAACTCTATACCTTGCGAATAAATATTTAATGAGCTTATGTCATCATTTTCGATGAAGTCTGAAATTTTACTATAAAGCTCATCAATATCATGGTATTTATGTAATAAGCAGTATTTTTGCCTTTGATCGGGTTGACTGCTAAGTACTATAAACCTTTTATCGTAATAAACCTTATACATAGCCTATGGAAAATACTGCAAAATCAATTGCAGATCATCTGTTGCAAATTAAAGCAATTAAACTGCAACCGTCAAATCCTTTTACCTGGGCTTCAGGATGGAGATCGCCAATATATTGTGATAACAGGAAGACTCTTTCTTTTCCAACCGTCAGGCAGGCTATAAGAGATTCTTTTGTGCAAAGGATTAAAGAAAAATTTCCGGAGGCTGAACTTATTGCCGGAGTTGCCACAGGTGCAATTGCACATGGTGCGCTGGTTGCTGAAAAAATGGATCTTCCTTTTGTATATGTCAGATCTGGGGCAAAAGAACACGGCCTTGGAAATCAGATTGAGGGTTTTTATGAAAAGGGTCAGAAGGTGGTAGTTATCGAGGACCTTATTTCCACCGGAGGCAGCAGCCTGAGAGCTGTTAATGCCCTGAGGGAAGCCGGTTGCAATGTGCTGGGCATGATAGCAATATTTACCTATGGATTTAAAAAGGCTGAAGACAATTTTAGCGCTAATGATTGTATCCTTTTTACCCTGAGTGATTATAGTACGCTCATCACTCAGGCCATGGATACAGGTTACATTACAGGGAATGATGTTGAAACGCTTAAGGAATGGAGGCAGAATCCCTCAAACTGGGGCAAATAATACAATTATGGACGATCTAGCATGTTATGAGAGCAGGATAGGGGAAATCACTTCAGAGGCTAAGGAAATATTTTCTTTTGTCACTGACATGAGAAATTTCAGAAGGTTCCTGCCTGAAGATATAATAGAAAACTGGAAGGCATCGGCTGATGAATGTTCATTTGAGGTGTCACCGGTGGGAGAGGCAAAGATTCAGATTGTGAGGAGAGATCCTTTCAATACTGTTAAATATACCGGGTACGGGCTTAATAATACCGAGTTTTACCTGTGGATCCAGCTGAAAGAGATGGAAGAAAAAAATACCAGGGTGAAGCTTACAATAAAGGCTGACCTGAATCCCGGTTTGAAAATGATTGCATCAAAACCAATAAATGACTTTCTTAACAAAATGATAAGCGGGATGGAAGAATTTGACGACTGGGAAAATGCTAATAGGTGAATTTTATTTCATTGAATCCATAAATCCCTGTATTGCCATCATCTTTCATTATTATTATCCGCCCGTAATTATCGACTCCCTGTATTGTTCCCCTGACTGTCCTGCCGTGGATCATAAAGTCCGAAGTTTTGTTCAGCCTGTACAGCCTTTCCTGGTATTGTTTATTAATTTCTTCAAAAGACCCTCCCGTCAGCCGGCTGTACCATTTATCGCAAATCCGGCAAAAATATGATAACAATTCAACGGTATCATAATCATGCTTATTTATTATTTTTAATGAAACCGGATTAGGTAGTCCCGGGGGGAAATTCACCTGGTTAATATTTATACCGGCACCTGCTATGCAGCTCTGTATCTTATTTCCTACAAGCGAATATTCTATCAGTATACCTGCAATTTTGTCATCTTTATGGTAGATGTCATTTGGCCATTTTATACTTATTGAATCAGAATATTGATCCAGAAGCTCGCTAATTGCAAGCGATATAACTTTTGAAACCATGAATTGCCGGGCTGCTTCAAGGAAGTCAGGATATAGGATTACACTTAAGGTCAGGTTCTTACCCGCTTCGCTTATCCAGGTATTACCTCTCTGCCCCTTGCCACTGGTCTGTACCCCGGCATAAATCACAGTGCCTCCTGGGGCTGAATTGGCGGCAATCATTTCTGCTGCCTCAACACTTGTGGATGACACTTTTTCACAATATATAATTTTCGAACCTATTAGCATGTTAATCAGGTTGTTAAATTAATAATTTGTATCTGTTTCACTACTTCTGACATAATTGCAGAATATGGCACTGTAATTGTAAAACTTATGATGCTATAACAAAAGTAAAAATAATGTTCGTATTTTTGTGGGCACTAATAATGTAATAAACAGAATCTGAGATTAATGACAGGAAACAGTGACGAAGTATTACCATTGATTGATAATATAGTAAAGGGGATCTTTGAAAAAAAGGGAGAAAGAGTTCTAAAACTAGATTTCAGGTCTTTGGGCAATTCAGTATGTGATTATTTCATAATTTGTCATGGTAATTCAGTAACACAGGTCGATTCGATAACAGAATCAGTTGAATTACAAGTGAAGAAAAATACAGGGGAGTATCCTAATCACAGGGAAGGCACTGATAACTGCTTCTGGGTATTACTTGATTATGGAGATGTAGTCGTGCATATATTCCAGGAGACATACAGGGACTTTTATAATCTGGAATCATTGTGGGCAGATGCGCTTATTGAAGAGCTCAGGGAAAATTAAAATTAGGGGTTGAGATGACAGAAAAAGACAAAAGAGATCAAAATACAAATAAACCTGGTGGAGGTTCAGGAAAAAATGATAAGCCCAAGATTAATCCAACATGGATATATCTTGCTATAGGTGTAGGGCTTATAGCTATTAATTTCATGTTCGGGGGTAAGAAGGTGGAGAAAGTTGAGCAGTGGGGTGAAGTCGAAAGGATGATTGCGAATAAGGATATCAGCAAGATTGTTGTTATCAACAAGGAATATGCTGAGATTTACCTTACTGCACAGGCAATAGAATCAGAGAGATATCCTGATATTTCAGGCTCGAGGAATTTTAGTCTATCCGGGCCATCTCCACAGTTTACCTATCATTTCCCTACGGTTGAGCTTTTTGAATCGAGGCTTGACGAGGTACAGGATCAAAACGATTATAATGAATCAGAATGGTTACACCCCGAGTATGAGACAAGAAAGAATTATTTTGGAGAGATACTTGCCTGGATATTGCCAATGCTCCTTATCCTTGCTTTATGGTTATTTATCTTCAGGCGTATGTCAGGAGGAGGTGGCTCAGGTGGTGGAGCAGGTAACATTTTCTCGGTAGGAAAATCAAAAGCAAAAATATTTGACAGGGAATCAAATGTGAAAATTGATTTCAGTGATGTAGCAGGTCTTGAAGAAGCCAAAACAGAAGTTAAAGAGGTGGTTGATTTTCTCAAAAACCCTAAGAAATATACTGCGCTTGGTGGTAAAATACCCAAAGGAGCACTGTTAATAGGTCCTCCGGGGACGGGGAAAACCCTACTGGCTAAAGCTGTAGCCGGGGAGGCCAACGTTCCGTTCTTCTCAATTTCAGGTTCCGACTTTGTGGAAATGTTTGTTGGAGTAGGAGCCTCAAGGGTGCGTGACCTCTTTAAGCAGGCTAAAGAAAAAGCTCCGTGTATAGTCTTTATCGATGAGATTGATGCGGTAGGAAGAGCAAGGGGGAGGAATCCGAGCTTCGGAGCAAATGATGAACGTGAGAATACTCTTAACCAGTTGCTCACTGAGATGGATGGTTTCGACAGTAATATAGGGGTCATAATCCTTGCAGCTACAAACAGGGCTGATGTTTTAGATAGAGCTCTTTTAAGGGCAGGAAGGTTCGACAGGCAGATACATGTGGAACTGCCTGACCTGAATGAGAGAAGAGAAATATTTAAGGTTCATCTGCAACCACTGAAACTTCCTAAAACCTTTGATATAGATTTTCTTGCCAAGCAAACGCCGGGATTCTCAGGCGCAGACATTGCAAATGTATGTAATGAGGCAGCCCTCATTGCTGCAAGGAAAAACAGGAAAATGGTTGGTAAACAGGATTTCCTGGATGCAGTTGACAGGATTATTGGAGGCCTGGAAAGGAAAAATAAGATCATATCATTAGATGAAAAAAATACTATTGCTTACCACGAAGCAGGGCATGCAACCGTTAGCTGGCTGCTGGAATATGCCAGCCCCCTGTTGAAAGTGACGATAATACCTCGTGGAAGGGCACTGGGTGCAGCATGGTACCTGCCCGAAGAGAGGCAACTAACAACACGTGAACAGATACTTGATGAAATAGCTTATGCCCTCGGTGGGAGGGCCTCAGAAGAACTGGTCTTTAATAAAATATCAACGGGGGCGCTTAATGACCTTGAAAAGGTTACAAAGCAAGCCTATGCTATGGTAACATATTTCGGTATGAGTGACCAGGTTGGCAACCTCAGTTTTTACGACTCTACAGGACAGAACGAATATGGTTTCACCAAACCTTACAGTGAGAAACCTGCAGAATTGATTGATAAAGAAGCCAAGAGGATTGTTGATGAAGAATACCAGAGAGCCCTTAATATTTTGAAGGAAAATAGAAAAGGCCTCGATTCACTGGCTTCTCAACTACTTGAAAAAGAGGTTATTTTCAGTGAAGACCTTGAAAAAATATTCGGGAAGAAAAAAGGCAACAGGCCCGCAATAGAAGAAACAGGAGAACCCGCAAGAAAAAGACCATTGAAAAAGAAACAGCCGGAAGCAAAAGCAGACAGTGAAAGTGTTAATGATAAGGAAGATTCGGCGGGTGATAAAAAGACTGATAATAATGATACAGGTAAATAGCCGAATTTAACATATGGAGAAAAACTGGGTTAAAATATACGAATCGAATGATGAAATTAAAGTGGAAATGGCCCGGCAATTACTTGAGGATAACGATATTGAAAGTGTAATTATTAACAAGAAGGACAGGGCTTACGGCTTCGGAGATTATGAACTGTACTGTATGCGAGATTGTGTAATAAGAGCAAAATTATTGTTAAAAGAACTCTGATCTTGAGAAACTTATCCAGGCGAACACTTACCGGTATATTTTTAGTTATTATTGTCCTTGGGGGAATATGGTTACATCCTGTTTCATATCTTTCAGTAGGCCTGATATTGCTCGTAGGGTCATTATATGAATACTACGGTCTCATTTCCGCTACAGGAGCCTCACCGCAGAAAATTACCGGAATAATAACGTCTGTTATAATATATTTAATCTCAGTATTTGTTGCTGCAGGGCTGCTCACACCTATGTTTTACCTGATTGTAATTGCTGCAATTACGATCATTATTATTATTGAGCTTTTCGGCAAAAAGCCCAGGCCTTTCGATGCCCTTGCCCACACTATCTTTGGGATCACATTTATTTCTGTCCCCTATTCCCTGTTTCCCTTCCTCGCTTTTGGTTTCGGGGAACCGGGAGCACTACTGCCAGGAAAGATATCGGCATTTTCGCCAGGATTGATGCTGGGGTTCCTGATACTTTCATGGAGCTTTGATATGGCCGCATATCTGTTCGGATCATACTTCGGGAAACATAAAATGCTAAAAAGAATATCCCCGGAAAAATCGTGGGAGGGTTTTATTTTCGGACTACTCTTCACCGTTTTAGCAGCCTGGCCGGTATCTCTATGGATTAGTATTCCCGGAATACGAGAATGGTTGATAATAGCAGTAATAATATCCATAACAGGAACGTTGGGTGACATGGTGGAATCAATGTTGAAAAGGAGCGCAGGAGTGAAAGATTCAGGTTCTTTGTTGCCGGGTCACGGAGGGATACTCGACAGGTTTGACAGCCTTATCCTGTCTCTACCTTTCGTATACCTTTTCATTATCCTTTTTGGTTGATTAATCCTATATGATTAGTTTTACGATCCCATGAAGATTCATAAGGAAGGACATAAAATTATATTCTACAGTATAATTGCCCTGGCAGTACTGAATATTATCATTATATACTACTTTAATGAATTGCAGGCCTTGTGGATTACCTTTCTCTCTTTATCAGTAATAAAGACGGGATTTATTATATCTTTTTTCAGGAAACCGGAAAGAAATGTAGTTGAAGATCCACATAAGATTCTTTCTGCTGCGGATGGCAGGGTGGTCGCCATTGAAGAGACAGAAGAAAAAGAATATTTCCGGAACAGGAAACTGCAGGTATCAGTCTTTATGAGCCTGTTTAATGTACATTATAACACCTGCCCTGTGTCAGGTACAATTAAATATGTGAAATATCAACCAGGGAAATTTTATCCTGCTTATCATCCCAAATCATCAGTCAATAATGAGAGAGTAAGTGTGGTGATTGAAACTGAGGAAGGTCTTGAAATAATGATAAGGCAAATTGCAGGTTTGATAGCCCGAAGAATTGTAACAAATGCAAAACCCGGCTTAAAAGTTAAGCAGGGTGAAGAACTGGGGTTTATTAAATTTGGTTCAAGGGTGGATATTTTCCTGCCCCCCGGCACTAAAACAAATGTTAATTTATTTCAGCCGGTGCACGCAAACAGGGACGTACTGGCAGAAATATAATATTGAAAAACTAATTCTTTATAAGAAATGAGAGGAAACAAAAAAAAGGAAGATAAGAGAGTAATTGAAATAACAAAAGATGTAAGCTGGATAGGTATACTTGATTATGATATTGTTACCTTTGATATAGTGATGGAGACAGAATATGGGACAAGCTATAATTCTTATTTCATCAATGCTGAAAAGAAAGCCATTATTGAAACTGCAAAGGAAAAATTTGCATCGACTTATATAAATAAGCTAAAACAGCTTACTGATCCTTCCGGGATTGACTATATCATTTTCAATCATACTGAGCCTGATCATTCTGGATCAATGAAACATATACTGGAATTAGCTCCGGAAGCTACAGTTGTTGGTAGCGGAAATGCCATAAGATACCTGGGTGACATTTTCGATTTTCCTTTTAAAAGCATGGTGGTAAAGGATGGGGACACCCTTGACCTGGGTAATAAAACGTTGAGGTTTATTTCTGCACCCAATCTGCACTGGCCAGATACGATGTATACCTACCTCGAAGAAGACAAATTGCTTTTTACATGTGATTCATTCGGTGCACATTATTGTGATGACCGCCTTTTTGATGACCTGATCGGTGATTTTGATGATGCCTTCAAGTACTATTTTGATGTTATATTAAAACCTTATAGCAGGTTCATGCTTAAAGCCATTGATAAAATCCGACTGCTTGAGATTAAAGCCATATGTACCGGTCACGGCCCCGTACTCAGGAAAAACTGGAAGAAATATGTTGACCTTAGTGAGAAATATGCCCGTGAATATATCGATACAACAATGGGAGAAAGGAAAAGGAGAGCTCTCATTACCTTCGTTTCAGCTTATGGGTACACAAAAGAAATGGCAGAAGCTATAGCCATGGGTATTCAAAGCCAGGGAAACATAGAGGTCAGGGTTCTGGATATTGAGCATATAGAACTTGGGGATCTTGAATCAGAAATAGTCCAATGCGATGCCATTCTCGTAGGCTCTCCCACAATTAACCAGAATACGCTACTGCAGATTTATAAGCTTTTTTCGGTAATTAACCCATTAAGAGATAAGGGTAAACTGGCTGCTTCATTTGGATCTTACGGTTGGAGCGGCGAAGCGCCAGGGATTATTGCGGCAAACCTGAAGAACCTTAAATTGAAGGTGATCGAGGAAAATGCAGCTTTCAAATTTCGGCCGGGAGAGGAATCAAGAACTGAACTGGTGGCTTATGGTAACCGCTTTGCACAGGAAATGTTGGCCTGATATTCTGCTAGAGACGCGAAGCCTCGCGTCTCTAAAGGTGCGTCTCCACCTTTGTCTTTTTACTTTTATCTTTATTATATTTACGTCCTAAACAAAACACACGTCCATAAATCTTAAAATATGGATTTTCTTAAGAAGACCATTCATGATATTTTCCGATTTTACAGAAATGGTTTCCTTACCATGCCGGTCTGGGGAAAGAAAGTATGGCTGGTAATTCTTATTAAGCTATTCATAATTTTTGTCGTACTGAGAATATTCTTTTTCCCCGATATCCTGAAAAAAAACTTTGACAGTGACAAGGAACGGGGAGAGCATGTACTTGATGAATTAATAATTAAATCTAATACTGATGATTGAGAATATCGACCTCTCCTTAGTTGACTGGTCAAGGGCACAGTTTGCCCTGACAGCCATATATCACTGGTTGTTTGTTCCGTTAACGCTCGGTTTGTCCTTCATTCTTGTCATTATGGAGACAAAATATGTGCGTACAGGCTCAGAAAAATGGAAAAAAACAACCAAGTTCTGGATGAAATTATTCGGTATCAACTTTGCCATCGGTGTATCCACAGGTTTGATACTTGAGTTTGAGTTTGGTACCAACTGGTCAAATTATTCATGGTTTGTGGGTGATATTTTCGGTGCCCCTCTGGCGATTGAGGGTATTATGGCCTTCTTCCTGGAGTCAACATTTGTCGCGGTAATGTTCTTCGGATGGGATAAGGTAAGCAAACGGTTTCATCTTGTATCAACATGGCTGGTAGCAATAGGGGCTAACCTGTCAGCACTATGGATACTCGTTGCCAATGCCTGGATGGAGAACCCTGTTGGAATGGTCTTTAATCCCGATACAGCCAGGAACGAAATGAAAAGCTTCTGGGAAGTACTGTTTAACCCGGTGGCAATGGATAAATTTTTCCATACTATAACTTCAGGTTTTGTCCTGGCTTCATTATTTGTTACTGGTATTAGTGCCTGGTTCCTTATTCGCAAGCGTGAAAGGGAGATGGCCTTGAAAAGTATAAAAGTAGCTGCTATATTTGGCGCATTTGCCTCCCTGGTGCTGATTTATACAGGTGATACCTCAGCACGGACACTGGCCGATGTGCAACCTGTGAAATTTGCAGCCATGGAAGCGTTGTATGATGGACAAAGCGATGCTGGTTTAACCGCCTTTGGTATCCTGACGGATAGGGATAAAGCAGATGAGGATGAACTGAATGAGAAGGATATAATTGCCTCAATAGAAATACCGGGTTTGCTTTCGATAATGACAAATGGTACAAGGGATTCTTATGTTTCAGGCATAAAAGACCTCGTGTACGGGAATGAAGAAATGGGTATTATATCAGCATCGGAGAAAATTGAGAGGGGCAAGATTGCAAGGCAATTATTGCTGGATTACAGGGAAGCTAAAAAACGGGGTGAAAGCCCGGAGATTGATGAATTGAAGAAAAGGTTTGAAGACAGTGATTTTCAGGAACAATATTTCAGGTATTTTGGATATTCTTATTTAAACAGGCCAGCTGATATTGTGCCTAATGTGCCACTTCTCTTTTACACTTTTCATATTATGGTAGCGCTTGGTTTTCTCTTTCTCCTGTTGCAGATATTCGCATGGTTTTTTGCCGCCAGGGGTTCATTGGAGAAAAGGAAGGGTTTTCTGTGGATACTTTTATTAAGTATTCCACTTCCGTACCTGGCCTCAGTCCTTGGCTGGCTGGTAACCGAAATGGGTAGGCAGCCATGGATAATACAGGACTTAATGCCGGTTGGCATTGCCGTATCAAGCATCAGCACTTCAACCGTTCAAACAACATTCTGGTTATTTGCAGCCCTCTTCACGGCACTTCTGATAGCAGAGGTCTCAATTATGACCAGGCAAATAAAAATAGGACCTAAAATAGAGGAGGAATAGCCATGTTATTAGCAGTATCACATTCATTTCTCCAGGAATACTGGTGGTTGCTCGTTTCACTGCTTGCCAGCCTGCTGGTATTTCTAATGTTCGTACAGGGTGGACAGTCATTCATATTCACCCTTGCTGCGAACGAAGGACAAAAAACAATGATTATAAACGCCATGGGTCGGAAATGGGAATTTACATTTACCACCCTGGTAACCTTCGGAGGGTCATTTTTTGCTTCTTTCCCTCTTTTTTACGCAACAAGCTTCGGAGGGGCTTACTGGGTATGGATGGCTATTCTTTTTAGTTTTGTGATCCAGGCCGTAGCCTATGAATATCGCTCTAAGCCATCCAATATACTGGGAAAGAAAACTTTTGAGATCTTCCTCCTGATTAATGGGGCACTCTCACCGTTGTTGATAGGTATCGCTGTTGCCACTTTTTTCACCGGAGCTAATTTTTCGCTTAATGAAATGAATATGAGTAAGTGGGATACTCCCTGGCATGGCCTTGAAGCAATATTGAGTCTGAGAAATTTATCACTGGGAATAACGGTTCTTTTCCTGGCCCGGCTCCTGGGGTTGATGTATATCATTAATACAATAGAAGACAATGAGTTAATAACAAGGGCAAGAAAGAAAGCCATGATAAATATGATCCCCTTTCTTATCGGCTTTCTGTATTTTGTTATAAGCCTTTTAATATCGGAGGGATTTGCCATTAACCCGGAGAGCGGAACCGTTTTTATGGAGAAAGGAAAATATTTTCATAACCTTGTAGAAATGCCCCTGGTGCTTATTATGTTCCTGGCAGGTACCTTGCTAGTACTGTTTGCCCTCTATCGCACTGTGTTTACTGGGAAAAGTGACATGATATGGTTTGCAGGCATTGGCACAGTTCTGGTGGTATTGTCGCTATTCATGCTGGCAGGTTATAATGATACTTCTTTTTATCCGTCATTAACCGATTTGCAGAGCTCACTTACTATAAGGAATGCCTCATCAAGTCAGTTTACACTGAAAACCATGATGTATATCTCATTTATTATTCCAGTGGTAATTGCTTACATATGGTATGCCTGGAGTGCCATAAACAGAAAAAAAATAGATAAGGAAGAAATAAGTGGTGGAGGACACCTGTATTAATTAACTTAAGCATATGAATATTCTGCAGATAGAGCAATGGTTTGACAATATTGGCGACAGGCCGATTATGATAGCTGGTCCGTGTAGTGCTGAATCTGAGGAACAAATACAGCAGACAGCCGATTCTTTGATTGGCTCATGCAAACCGGCTTTGTTCAGGGCCGGTATATGGAAACCCCGTACCCGACCGGGCACCTTTAGCGGCGTGGGAACAAAAGGGCTTCAGTGGATGATCAAAGTAAGGGAGTGCACTGGTATGAGGGTAACGGTTGAAGTAGCCAGCCCAAGACATGTGGAAGCATGCCTGAAAGCAGGAATTGATGTAATATGGCTTGGTGCCCGTACAGTATCAAACCCTTTCTCCGTAGAAGAAATTGCACAATCCCTCAGGGGGGTGGATATACCGGTACTGGTTAAAAATCCACTTAATCCCGATATTGATCTTTGGATGGGTGCCATAGAGAGAATAAACAATGCAGGCATAAATAAACTGGCTGCCGTACACCGGGGATTTTCTCCTTTTGAGAGAACAAGGTACAGGAATATGCCCAAGTGGGAGATAGCTATAGAGCTTAGAAGAAGGGTAAAGGAGATATCTGTTTTATGCGACCCCAGCCATATAGCAGGAAATTCATCGCTGGTGCCTGAACTGGCCCAGAAGGCAATGGATCTCAATATGGATGGACTGATGATTGAAGTACACCATAATCCTCCTTCAGCACTTAGTGACAGCAGGCAACAATTGCTGCCGGCAGATTACTGCAACATGATGAAGAACCTGGTAATCAGGTCTCCGAAACCTCAGGACCCCGGATTCATGAACCACCTTGAAGAACTCAGGAACCAGGTTGATTCTGTCGATCACCAGTTAATAGAGCTGCTTTCAGGGCGACTGGAGATAGTAGAGATGATTGGCCAGTATAAGTACAGCAACAATGTTGCTATCCTTCAGATGGACAGGTGGCTTGAAATCCTTAATACAAGGCTCGGGCAGGCAGATCATCTTGGGCTGGACCGTACTTTTACTGAAAAATACCTGAAACTGATGCACCAGGAATCAATTCGCAGGCAAACGATAATAATGCAAAAAATGAAAAGTGAAAAGGGAAAATCAGCTGATGATAGCCCAGATGACTGATACAATTATATAGATTATAATTATAAGGGGTAATGATGCAAATCCTGCACCGGCAATTAATAAAGCCGAAGAGCCCAGGAAAACAATCCTTAATTCATTCCCCTTAAACCTCAGGTGCCTGAACTTGAAGGAAAACATGCGTATATTGGTTATCATCAGGACAGAAAAAAGTATGGTAAGGAAACATAGAACCATCCTTGAATTAAGAAGTCCTTCAATTAACTGGCTGTTCCCATATTCATTCGCAAAAACAAGGGAAATAATAAAAAAAGCATTACCCGGTGTTGGCAATCCCCTGAAATAATCACTCCGGGCTTTGTCAATATTGAACTTGGCCAGCCGTAAACCGGAAAAGGCTGGAATCAGAACAGGAACATACTGCAAATATCCTGCAATGGAATCAAATCCCTCAGCTGAAACAATAAGCCTGTACATTAAAAGCCCCGGTGCAACACCAAAGCTCACCATATCGGCAAGGCTGTCAAGCTGCAGTCCAATATCGGAATATGCTTTGAGCAGGCGGGCAGCAAGACCGTCACAAAAATCAAAGAGAAGAGACGCTGTTAGGAGCCATACTGAAACCCTCAGGTTCCCATGCATTATCATTATTATGGCAATGAAACCCGATACAAGGTTAAGCAGGGTCAGGAAGTTTGGTATATGCTTTTTCATAAAAGGAGCTAATCCCTTAATTAAGGTAAATTAATATAAATTTTATCAATAATCCCAATTTGTATATTTTTACATGAATTTTACATCTTATGGAACATTTACATAATCTGAAAATAGCGGTTGATTTTGATGGGACTATTGTTGAACATGAATATCCCGCAATAGGAAAAGAAAATTTGTTTGCTTTTGAAACTTTACGGGAGCTGCAGAAATATGGCGCCTTGCTTATATTATGGACATTCAGGGTCGGCAAGGAACTGGAGGAGGCTGTTGAATATTGCAGAAATAAAGGGATTGAGTTCTATGCAGTCAACAAAAATTATCCCGAGGAAGAATTTGACCATACGGTAAGCAGGAAAATCAATGCCGATGTTTATATTGATGATAAAAATATCGGAGGATTCCCCGGGTGGAGCAGTATCTGGCAACAGCTGAGTCTATATGATGAGATGGAAAAGGAAGCAGTAAAAAACCTTAACCGAAGAAGATCTATCTTTAAAAAATTGTTCGGAAGGAAGAAGGATGGAGATAAGAAAAGTTTATAGGGTTGATAAAGTTGATAGAGTTTAAATGTTTAATAAAGTTATATATGTGATGAGACATATACATCTTGTTTATTTAGTATTGATTAGTCTTGCCCTGGCCTGCAATGGCTCTGTCAAGAAATCCGGTAACAATACGGAGGGCGTAAAAGAAGTGCAACCCGGGAGGCTGGCCGCAAACCTTGTGGATATTGATGAGCCCGTTGATGGAACTTTATATAGTTCGGGCGATATGATAAATCTGAAATTAAGCCTGAGAGGAAAAACCATACCAGATTCGGTAAGGGTGTTTTTTGATGGTGTTGAACTGGTAAGCCTGCATGATCAGGTCCTTGAATATACAATAGACACAAAATCAGCCCGGCTTGGTGAAATTCCTCTTAAGATAATGGCCTATGAAGGAGACAGGAGGCCACAGATCCTTACACATTTTGTAACCATTATTTCTGATATAGAACCAGCCCTGTATTCCTACAGGGTGGTTAATTCATACCCACATGACATTACAGCCTATACCCAGGGGTTGATATATCATAATGGCTGTTTTTTTGAAAGCACTGGAGGAGAAGGTAGGTCAACATTGAGAAAAGTGGATATTGAAACAGGCAATATCCTGAAAGTGCGTAACCTGGAAAGTAAATTCTTCGGTGAAGGACTGGTAGTCTATGATGGGCGCCTGTTTCAGCTTACGTGGAGGAGTAATGTTGGCTTTGTCTATGATATTCAAAGCTTTGAAGAGATAAATAGAGTTCATTACACAACGCAGGGCTGGGGACTGACTACTGATGGTGATGATCTGATAATGAGTGATGGAACAAATAAACTATTTTTCCTTGAGCCCGATTATTTCACCGTATTATCATCGGTGGAGGTATATGACAATAGAAGCCATGTGTGGCAGCTTAATGAGCTGGAATATATTAACGGTGAGGTATGGGCAAATATCTATACCACTGATCGCATTGCACGCATAGACCCAAAAACGGGGAAGGTACTGGCATATATAGATCTGTCAGGCATTTTACCGGCTGAATATGATCATGCTGAACTCGCTGAGCTGAATGGCATAGCCTGGGATGGTAAGAATGAGCGATTATTTGTAAGCGGTAAAAACTGGCCACGTCTATTTGAAATTGATCTTGTCAGGCGCCGCTGAGGCCCTGTACAATATTTATTGACCTGGGTCGGATATTAAATTCTATGGGTGAATGACCTAGCGATTCTCCGTCAACTTCAACATGGATCAGGGGATCAGAGTCAATTTTTATTCTGGATCCCGTATAACCCTCTACCTTGGGATGCTCGAGTATGGTACCGTCATAGAGCTTTTTCAGACTGCGTATAATCTCACCCTTACGCATCCTTTTAACAAGAGTAAGCTCAAAAAGGCCATCATCGGCAATAGCCCTTGGTGTTTGAATCATCCCACCCCCTGAATATTTACCAATGCCAAGGCTGATAGTGAAGGTATCATTCTGTATCTTCTTACCGTCTATCTCAATGCTGGTATTGGTATACCTGTACCATAGCAGGCTCCTTAACAATGTCAAGAAATAAAGTGCTTGACTGCTACGGCCCCTCTCTTTCTGGCGGTTCGAGCGCTTCACTACAAGAGCATCAAACCCCAGTCCGGCTATATTAACAAAAAATCTCTCCCTGATATCTGTGCCAGAATAGAATTTTATTATACCAGTGTCCTGAAGAAATATATCCTCTTTTTTTATCACCCTGATAGCCGATTCATATTCCATGGGAATATTGAACATCCTTCCCCAGTCATTGCCTGTACCTACTGTTATCATACCCAGTATAATGCCTGTTGTAGGGACATGACTTTGACTGAAAACTCCGTTAACAACCTCGTTCATGGTGCCATCGCCACCAACAACAAGTATTTTCCTGCTTCCTTTTTCGATAGCATCGGCAGCTAGTTTAATAGCATGATGCTTTGCCTCAGTGAACATGTGATTAAAGGAGATGCCATAACGATTTAAAAGATCCGATATGATGGTCCAATCTTTTTTACCTTTCTTCTTCCCTGCATTTGGATTGACTATTACAAGCCATTCCTTATTTTTTTCTGAATTGCCCATATTTATATAATTGGGAAGCTATAAAGATGCTAAAAAAATATATAATCGAAAATGTTAACCCATTTTAACTACAAAAACATGTTAATAAAGTGTTGAAAACCACAATTGAAATGTTTACAATTACATCGTTAATCAAAGATTTACGGGGATCATAAGTATTATTTTTGAAACTCCCAAAAGACATAATTAATTCAAATAAATAAGTAGATGGCGAGGATTATTTCATTAGCAAACCAGAAGGGTGGAGTGGGTAAAACAACAACTGCAATAAATCTTGCTGCCAGCCTGGCAGCGCTGGACAAAAAAGTTCTGGTAGTTGATTTCGATCCTCAGGCTAATTCCACTTCGGGTTTTGGTGTTGACAACCGAAAACTAGAAACCACAATATATGATTGCATAATAAATGATGCAGATCCGGAAGCTGCCATTATTGATACCGAAATTGACAACCTTGAACTCATACCTTC
>CAZSJH010000031.1:0-22912 GCA_964607105.1 uncultured Rikenellaceae bacterium
ACTCCCCGCCATTGGCTATCGAAATCATCCTGTCAGGTACCTGTGGATTGCTGAAAATAATTGTTGGAATATGTTCCTGGTCTGTGGCTGCAGGAGTAATATCAAGGATCTGTTTGTAAAGATCAGCCGTGGCTTCCGGACCCATACCCCCGAAAATCCCAAGAATTACTTCATTCCCTTCCGGGACTTTTGTTTCCTCTGTATTGCAGCCTACCAGTATAACAAGTAATGCTGACAAACAAATAATTATCTTTCTCATTCTTAAATCTAAAATCGTTAATCTTCAATCTAATATCATAGGTAATATAACATCCCCCTTGTCCCGTTGGCTCCCTTCGGTCACCGAGCTCATCCCGCTAACGCAGGATTTGGTTCAAAGGGGGATCCTTTCCAGCCACAGGTTCCTTACTCTTGAGTTGGTTACTTTCATTCCGGTTATCTTCTTCCTGTTCCTTACAATAGTGATCTTGTTAATAAAACCACTGTTGGAGACATAAACATCTTTATCAATGCATTCCAAAGAGAATTCCCCGTGCCGGGTATGATAACCGTATAATTCACCATCTTTTAAATAGAACCTGTACTGTGTCTCCAGTTCGGGCGACCAGTATTTCCCTGCTATCTCTTCAAGTTCTTTTTCATCCGGTATATACTTTTCGGTTTTTACCCATGTATACCTGGTACCATTGCTCCAGATTACTATTTTCTCCGGTACAGTATCAATGAGACTTATCTTCAATCCTGAGCTGTTATTAAACAATATACTGTCACTGGCAGTAAATAACCTGGTATTGCGCCCGCCGGTGGATTTGCATAACAGGGTATCTCCATGCCTGAATATCTCGAATAACCTGTCGGGAAGGTCTTCAGATTTATATGCACCAATGTATTTATCAATAATCTTATCATCTACCTCATTTTGCTCGAAGTTTACCTCAGGCTCTTCTTCTTTTTCTTTATCCAAAAGTATATCGGCTATATTGTTTATTTTCCCTGAAACACCGGATGAGGAGAAGTTTGTTAGTATTACAATTTCAGTCTCATGCTCAGGGAATGTGCATGCATATGATCTGAATCCTCCTATTGAACCGCTGTGTGAGATCCTTTCTTCATCTTTGTAGTCATCAATCCGTACTCCAAATGCATAATCATTTGGTTCACCATTATTAAAGGGATCGAGGGTAAGCATCATTGAAAATGCTTCTTCCCATCCTACAGGCGAATCATAATAATATCTCATCCATTTAAGCAGGTCAGCGGAGGTTGAATGTATATTTCCCGAGCCTGTATATGCCCAGTACTCTATTTCCCTTACGAATCCCCTGTTATATGATCCATTATAAGATGTAGCGTAGTTATGTGTAACCCTGTTGTATTTATCTTCAACATATGTGTCATAAAGACCCAGTGGTTTGAAGATTTCTTTGCTCATCCAATCTGCAAAACTCTCACCTGTGATCTTTTCTATTATTATTGCAGACAGTATATAACCGGTATTACAGTACATGTACTCAGCCCCGGGTTCAAAGTTCAGGTCCTGCTGTTTGGTCATGAATCTCAGCAGGTCATCATTGTTTTTCATATCATCCTCTCTCCAGCCTGCAAGGGAAAGCAGGGTATGAAGACTTCTCAGACCACTGGTATGATGCAACATATGCCGTAAGCTTATTTTATGTCCAAAATCGGGAAGTTCAGGCAGGTATTCCCTGATATCATCATCTATTGAAAGTTTCCCTTTAAGGTGGAGCTTCACAATCCCCATGGCTGTAAATTGTTTTGATACCGAGGCAATATTAAACCTTGTGCCATAAGTGTTAGGTACCACGTATTCCATGCTTGCCAGTCCATATGCTTTAGCAAACACAGGTATCCCATGTACTGCAATGCCCACCGTACCTCCGGGATGATTTGGACGGTTCCATTCAAGGAATAAGCTGTCGATAGCTTCCAGTTTAGTTTCACTTACCTGAGCGGAGGACAGTCCTGCCAGCAGTAGCAGGCTGATTATTATACCAAGTATTCTTTTCATAGGATGAAATTTTAAAGACAAAAGACAAAAGACAAAAGATAAAAGACAAAAGATAAAAGATAAAAGACAAAAGACAAAAGATAAAAGACAAAAGATAAAAGATAAAAGACAAAAGACAAAGGACAAAAGATAAAAGTAAAAAGATAAAAGTAAAAAGAAAAAGCTAAGGCTAAGGCTGAGATTTGTTGATAGTAGCAAGTTTCCCCTCCTTTTGAAAGGAGGGATACCCTTATCCGATCATGCCGGTAGGCATGTGAAGGTTAAGGGTGGGGTGGTTAGAACTTTTTCGGAACTTTTTTAACCTTCCCTGTAGCTTTTTTCCGATATTAACGACATATAAGTTGAAATCTCTTAAATGGACAGAAGAAAAAGAAATAAGAAAGAGTTCATTGACCTGATTGAAAACAATAAGGGCATAATTCATAAGGTCGCCCTTATGTATACCTCAACTTATGCTGATAAAGAAGATCTGTACCAGGAGATATGCATGCAGCTCTGGCGATCATATGGTAATTACAGGGGAGAATCAAAGCTCAGTACCTGGCTTTACAGGGTTGCTTTAAACACGGCTATAAGTGCTGTGAGAAAGAAAAACAGGTTTGTTGAGACCGTGGAGCTGGATCCGGAGAGACACTACCACATTAAAAACAGTGATAAGAATGAAATGACCAGTAATTTATTGAGAGCCATATCTCTGCTTGATAATATTGATCGGGCTATTATTCTTCTCTGGCTGGAAGAGAAAAAGTATGATGAAATATCTGAAATAACAGGCTTGTCACGATCAGCAGTAAGCGTGAGGTTAGTCAGGGTACGGAAAAAACTGGAAGAGAACTTAAAAAAGATCGAAAATGAATGATATAAGAAATGGCTGGGAGAATATTGATGAGTTTGTAGGTATACCCGGATACGGTATTACATCTGTTGAAAAATTCATCAGGGGACGATCGGTATCAATATACCAAAAGGTCAGGGGCATATTTAAAAGAGATTTTATTATTAAATCTATATCTTTTTTGTTTATTATCTTAAACCTGATTCTTTACAGGGATTATAAGATTATCCTGATCATTAACACAATTCTTATGTTCCTGCTAATGGTTTTTACCCTGGCACAGATCAAATATCTTGGTCTTTTTAAAAGAAGTGCAGATCCGGGCAGATCATCCAGGGATAACCTGACTTCCTTATTAACCTTTCTGAAACGAAAATTCCCTTTTTCGGCATTAATATCTGCCACCAGTAATATTTTTGGATTTGTACCGGGTATGTTGCTCTACTTTATCCTGGTATACGGCTACCTGAAGCCTTTTCAACCAATGGCTTATTTCGTTTATTCATTTTTATGTCTTACCAGTATGATATTTAGTTTTATCCTTGACATGAGGCAGGTAAGGTATCATATAAAGCATATAAGAATTTGCCTTTCTGACCTAAATGATAATGCACTGGCAATGGCATCTGAGAATATCGAATCAAAAAGAAAGCAGGATACAACAGTTATCGTGCTTACCCAGGTAGTTATCGTTCTTGGCTTCATTGTATTGATTGCTGTCTTAAAATCAATTGTAACCTGATTATAAATTATTATGAAGAAAAGTATTCGAAATGGAATTTCATACAGAGGTATACTGTTGTTATTTATTCTTGTAGCCAGTTTAAGCATGTCTGCCCAGGATGAAATCAGCAAGTACTTCATTGGAATAGAACTAAACGGCGTGTTATGCGGCTATTCAGAAGTCCTGGTTAATAATAAGGGAGTTAATGATTGCATCGAAATAGACCAGAAAACATACATATCTTTTGAGGCCCTGGGAAGAGATATTAATCAAAAGCAGGTCTTTACCTATCACCTTGATCCGGAAACAGGCAATTTCATCTACCATGATAGTTATATGGAGCAGGGAGTGAATAAGATGTCCGCTTCAATGACTTTAGCTGGTGATACCTTACGTATAGAATCACCTTCGGATAACGGAATTGAAGATGTGTTTATCCCTGATAATACCATATTACCGAATACAATGTTCTTCCCTTACCTGAAAGAGGATTTTGGGAGGGGAGGAGCTATAACAATGGCTTACAGGATTTTCAATGTAAGGAATGGGAAAGTCCAGGAGTTTAATTATGAAAAAGTTGGAGAAGAAGATTTGAAACTGAATGGAAAAACATATAATGCAGTTATTATCAGTGAATCTGATCCTGACACCGGTTTAGAAACCACATACTGGATTGACACTGAAAGCGGACTCAGGTTAAAAAATGAGTCTCAAAATAATATGCGTATGTATCTTACTGATTTATCAGTAGTGAGCAGGGTCAAGAAAGGTAGCTGGGATGATGTGCTTTTTATTAGGACAAATAAAAGAATAGAAAATATAAGAGCAATCACGTCAATGCGTGTTGGAGCCAGTCTCGAAGTTATACCTGAATCTTCCCTTGATGATCTGAATGTAACAGGACAATTATTTGAAGGAGAACTTGCTGATAATTGGATTAGTGGTGTTTTTGAGGTAAAACATAAAAGATATTATGGTCAGAATGCCCCTGAATTGGATTATTATAACAAAGTCAGTGAAGAAATAGCAATATACCTGATTCCGGAGGAGATGATAGAATCGAATGATTCACAGATAAATACGATTGCCAATGAAGTTACTGCCGGAGAAACTAACTCATGGAAAGCCGTAAAACTTCTGAGTGAATGGGTAGCTGAAAATATAGATGGATCAGTATATGGGGGAAGTGCAATGGAAACTCTTGAAAGAGGTAACGGTGCCTGTGGATCACAGTCACTATTGATGGCAGCTCTATGCCGGGCCGCAGGAATACCGGCAAGGGTAGTCTGGGGGTGTATGTATACCCTCGTAGATGGGGGCAGTTTTGGGCATCACGGCTGGAATGAAGTATATATGGGAGAAGCAGGATGGATACCGATAGACGTAACCAGTCATGAAATAGATTATGTTGATTCAGGGCATATACGGCTTGGTGTGCTAAAAACAAAAGTGACTGTGATTAATTTCAGGGAGATGGAGATACTTGATTATTCTGTGCGATAAAGATTGTTTAGAGGTTTTTTATTGTTGATTTGTTGAATCGTGTAATCGTTGAATCGGGATTATTATTCTTATAAACTACTTAAACCACTTAAACTTAATAGTATTCATAACTCATCTCTCTTCGTAATCCCTGTATGACTTGTGAGGATATACTCAAATTCTGATGGTGGTGGCAGTTTCTTCAGGGATTCAACCTGGGTTTCGGTATCCATATTTATTATGTCGAAAAAGTTTACATATTCACCATTCTCCATAATAAGATTATCGCCGGTCAGAAGGTAGTCCCCATTTACTATATAACAACATGAACCGGGCGTGTGTCCGGGCGTATGCAATACCTTTACCTGAAAAACATTAATGTTGAGAATTTCATCTGTTTTAATAAGATTATAATTATGGTTTCTCCATCGTGATTTGAATAAAAATCTTGCTGTTTCACCTGTAACCATCTGTTCTTCATCTTCATGGAGAAATACATTTGCATTTTTAAATGCTCTGAGTCCTCCTCTATGGTCTTTATCTGAATGTGTTAGGACAACAGCTAATATATCATCAGGATTTATTTCTAGTTTAGCCAGTTCTTCGAGGGCTCTCTTTTTGTTCATTCCTGCATCTATCATCAAATATCCATCATAACCCTTGAAAAGATAAGCATTTACGAACTTGTCCCTTATACAGTAAACAGTGTCGTTTATAGCATGTGTCTCTGCCGGGTTCATCTGCTGTCTAGCATATGAGTACTTTATGATCATTATGATAACAAATACCAGCAAGAGACCGAGCAATCCTGCCAGGCTGATAAGTATACGTTTTAAAGGTTTTTTCATTATTGGATTTTTATTTCAAGGATTAAGATAATCATTATTGTTTAAAAGGTTGAAATGGTTTATCAAGTTTTTAACACTGAGACGTAGGAAATTACGCCTCTCTGTTATTTAAACTGATAAAGCTGGGGGCAGAGAAAGATCAACATCAACAGAAATCACACCCCACTTAGGCATCATATGACTGACGGCTTTCCCGGTGAAGAGGGCCCCCATCCATTTGCAAAAGAGAGTAAATTTAAGATAATAATACTATCCATAGATGAGTCTACTCCGAAAAGTCCAAAATCAATTATGCGACTCCGCTGGAGTCGAGGTTTTTGGTTTATCACACATCTGCAATTATTTGACCCCTAAGGGGGTCAGGCTTTTATCGTGCTGTATAACAAGCAAATGCAGTAATGACGCCGTAGGCGTCAAATAATTGTAATCAGGGAATTACCCCCAACAATATATCCCGAGCTGTGCGAGTATCCCGGTATCGGGATGCAAGTGCAGCGAGGGTTATTAAAATATGCCTTTTCGGAGGGGACTCATAGATCAAATAATCAAACAATTAAAACTGCAATATTTCGGGAGTGTGTAAATATACAACATATGTAGAATAAATATACACAACATGTAACATACAGAATAACAGGCATAACACAGATAGTGAGAATATCTGGTGTTGAATAATACAGCACAATCATTTATATCTGAAATATGGATAAAGTATGTAATAAACAGTATATCAGCAGTATACAGACTTTGGCACATTAATTGGCATGGCTTTGGCAGACACAAATAATAAAATTTGAAAAAATATAAATAATGAAAAACTCAATAATCATGAAAAAGTTAGTTGTTTTAGTAAGCATCGTGGCACTCATTTCATTAATTAAGGTTAATGGTATGATTGTATCACATGTATGTGCACCTGTTGAGAAAGATACGGTGCATGTACTCGTTAGTCCTGAATTGTCTGCACTGGTTGGTAAATGGATTACAGAATACTCATCCGGTGATTCTGAGATAATAATGAGGCAGGAAGATATTACTGCTGGAGCTAGTGAATATGATTTTGGTAATGAGGGTGTAATAGGTATTGTTACCGAGGATTACCTCCATTCAATGCATGGTGAAACAATGTGGAGCATGGTGGTTGCCAGGGATGTGATAGTACCTATTATAAGCTCGGAGAATCCATTCAGCGAAATGATAAGTACGAATGGAATTTCACCCGGTCAGTTCGCAGGTGTTTATACAGAACCAGGTAAGCTAACATGGGGTAAAGTGCTTAACACCGACGATAATACAACAGTAAACTGTTACTGTGTGGGTGATCAGTCGCTCAAATGCTGCCTGGCTGAATTCCTTCAGGCTGAGAATCTGGAAGGTAATGTCAAGAAAGCAGAAGATAATGCTGAGCTGGTTGAATTAATAAGTAAAGACAGGTATTCAATAGGGTTTTGCCGGTTATCGGCAGTTATTGATTACGAAAATCACAATATCAAGCAGGGATTGCAGATAGTACCGGTTGATATAAACGGTAATGGTGTACTGGAACATAATGAGAATATATACCGTTGCCTGAATGATTTCAACAGGGGTATCTGGATAGGTAAATACCCCGGATCACTCTGCAGGAATATCCATGTTGTTTCAACAAAAGCACCCATAGCTGTTAATGAAACTGATTTTGTACAGTGGATACTTTCAGGAGGCCAGGCTTATATTTCAGAAGCCGGTTATTCAGAGCTTATACATGGTGAGAGGCAGCCGAAGATACAAGCATTAAATGCAAGAGAAACAGCGGTTATAGAACGTGCTGAGCAGCCCATAAAAGCAGCTACCATATTATTTATTGCAGGTATAATGCTGCTGGTGGTATTCCTTATATATGTAATAGCAAGACTGGTAAGAGCCAGTTCGGTGGAACCACAAAAGGAGTTGGCTGGCGGATTGCATGTATTCAATGATAGCACTGTTGAATGCCCGGGTGGATTATTCTTTGACAGGACTCATACCTGGGCTTTTATGGAGAAGGATGGTAAAGTGAGAGTTGGTATTGATGATTTTCTGCAGCATATAACGGGTAAAATAACAAAAATAAAAATGAAAGAAGCCGGTGCCAGGATCAATAAGGGAGATAAATTTATAAGCCTGGTACAAAATGGTAAACAGCTGGATATTTGTTCACCTGTTTCAGGTAAGATAACTGAAACAAACAAGGAGCTGGCAGGTAATCCCTCAGTGGTAAATACTGCACCATTTGATAAAGGATGGATCTATACTGTTGAGCCAGATGAATGGATGAAGGAGGTAAAAAGGTATTTCATAGGAGACAAGTACTGTGAATTTTTGAAATCAGAATTCTTGAGATTAAAAGATTTTGTTGCGTTGACAGTTAAGCCGGATGATGCTAAATATTCAAAGGTTATACTGCAGGATGGAGGTGAAATTAAGGATGACCTTATGGAGAGCTTTGGCCCTGATGTATGGGAGGAGTTTCAGAGACGTTTTATTGATACTTCTTTATGAGATAGGAGTAATTATAGACAGTGAATTAATATAATGAATCAAACTAAATAAATAATAAAGATTATGAATATAAACAGACGAAACTTTCTAAAAGCATTGGGCATAACCGGTGTTGCAGTGGGAACCGGAAATAAAATAAATGCCTCTTCTGTTAAGAAAGATAGTGATAAAGAATTTTATGGGATTCTTTATGACTCAACCCGCTGTGCCGGATGCCAGGGATGTGAATGGGAATGCGCACTGGAGCATGGCCTGCCTGATCCCGACCTTGAAGATGTGCCTATAGCAGGTATAAAGAGAAAAACCAGTGAAACCCGCAGGTCTGTTATTAATGTGTATGATACTTCAAAAGGTGAGGTTTATGTGAAGAATCAATGCATGCATTGCAATCAGCCTGCATGTGCTTCTGCATGCCTTACCCAGGCAATGCATAAAACAGAAGAAGGGCCTGTTATCTGGCGTGATGAAAAATGTATGGGCTGCCGCTATTGTATGGTTTCCTGCCCATATGATGTTCCAAAGTTTGAATATTTCAGCTCTAATCCCAATATCCAGAAGTGTGATATGTGCTGGGACAGGGTCAAAGAAGGTAAACTGCCGGCTTGTGTTGAAGGATGTCCGGCTGAAGCACTGACATTTGGCACCAGGCGAGAGCTTATCGCTGAAGCGCGGAAAAGGATAAACGAAAATCCTGATCTGTACTATGACCACATATATGGAGAACATGAGGTCGGTGGCACTGGCTTCCTGTATCTTTCACCTGTGCCCTTCGAGGAATTAGGCTTCAATACAAAAGTAATGAATAAGCCATATCCTGAGCTAACAAAAGGGTTCCTGTACAGTGTTCCTTCAATATTTGTTCTGTGGCCGGCAATCTTGCTAGGTATACACAAAGCAACCAGTAATAAAAACAATCAAAACGAAGAAGAATATGAGTAATTCTGATATTGCACTTACCAAAGAAAATGGAAGGAAACCGATCTGGAGTTTCCTTATGAGTGAATTAAAGCCCAAAGGCAAAATATTCACTCCTTTCAATGTTATCTCAGTACCGGTAATCATAATTGGTATCATATTGATAGTCATTCGTTTTGCCAAAGGACTGGGCGCAGTGACCAATCTTAACCAGGACGTACCCTGGGGGCTGTGGATTGGGTTTGATGTTGTTACAGGCGTTGCCTTTGCCGGTGGAGCTTATGTTATAACCTTCCTGGTATATATCCTTAACATGAAGAGGTACCAGTCTATTGTACGGGTAACCGTTCTTAACGGCTTCCTTGCATATGTATTCTATGCAGGAGCCTTACTTCTTGACTTGGGTAAGCCATGGAATGTTGTAAATCCTATAATAGGTAATAATTTTGGAGTAAGCTCCGTATTATTCCTTGTTGCTTGGCACTTCCTGCTATATATGCTGGCACAGCTTATTGAATTCTCACCAGCCGTAGCGGAGTGGATAGGAGCAAGGAGGGCACGGAAGATATTGTCAGGTATGACCATTGGAGCCGTGATTTTTGGTATCACGCTCTCAACATTACACCAGTCAGGACTGGGAGCACTGTACCTTATGGCAAGAGAGAAGATACATCCTTTATGGTACTCAGAATTTATACCTATCCTTTTCTTTGTCTCAAGTATTTTTGCAGGATTATCTATGGTGATCTTTGAAGGATCGATAAGCTTTAAAGTATTCTCGAGCCAGATAAGCGATAAAGACCATAGGTCGCATCATGATATTATTCATGGCCTGGCAAAGATATGTACAATAACACTTTATGTCTATTTCTTCCTTCAGGTACTCACTTTTGTCCATGGCAAAAACTGGGAATATCTGAATACACGAATGGGGCACTGGTATCTGATTGAGATATTTGGATTTGTTCTCTTACCCATGGTGCTTTTCTTTTACAGTTACAGGAAGTACAATATCCTGCTTGTCAAGGTTGCATCAGTAATAACAATGATAGGCATCATTATTAACAGGCTTAATGTAACTGTAATAGGTTTCAAATGGGATGCGGCACAGCACTATTATCCTACATGGAAAGAGATCGTTGTTACTCTCACCGTAATCTTTATCGAGATATGGATCTTCAGATGGATAATTAACCGTATGCCGGTTTTACGCGAATCACCTTCATGGGCAAAAAGTCATTAATACATTAATATAAAAATATATAAAAAATGGACGGATTTAGTTATACAAATATTTTCGATACCAAGGGTATAGAATACCTTGTGATAATTGGATTTCTGATACTTGTTATTCCTTTCTGGCGTGCTCTTAACAAACCTGTTAAGGTCAGGGCCAGGTACAGGGAGGCAATAGGTGTACTTACACCTGAAGTATTAAGGATACCACAGGGACTGCATTATTGTAAGAACCATCTGTGGACACACCTTAAGAAATCAGGTTATGCCTATGTTGGCTTGAACGACCTGTTTCTGCAATTCATTGGAGAAATTGAATTAATGAATTTCAGAAATCCGGGTGAAAGAGTCAGAAAAGGTGACCTTATAGCAAAAGTAAGCCAGGGTAATAAAGAATTACATATACCATGCCCCATATCAGGAGTTATAACTGATGTGAACTACGAGCTAAGGGAAACACCAGGTATAATGAACGATGATCCATATGGCAAAGGATGGATGTACAGCATAAAGCCGCAGGACTGGAATAATGACACCCATAAATGTGTCACATCTGACAAGGCTAAGGAGTGGTCAGAGAAAGAACTGCACAGATTTAAGGACTTTGTATCAAATTCATTGAGGAAACATTCACCTGAAAGTGCCATGATCGTATTACAGGAAGGTGGTGAGCTTATCAAGTATCCTCTTGCAGGAATGCCCGATGAAGTATGGAAAGATTTCCAGGATAGTTTTCTTAGTCATTAGACCTTAATATATCAGAATATAAATAGTATTTTTCGTACTTTAGGTGTCGAATAATTAAACACAAGCTTAGCATGGAGACTGATTATAGTCAGTCTCCATGCAGGCTGCATATAAGTGCAACAGGTGTTAAGCATGGAATAAAGCTGAGTCAAAATGATTAAAAGGTTAAAAAGATTTTTTAAGAGACTGGCAGATAGAAAACTGATCCTGAAATATACCAGGTTCAGGTCTTCTATTTATGGGCGAGTTGTATTCATTATTGCCGGTTCACTTATCGTTCTTTTTATTGTATTTAATATCGTCTTCAGATCTATCTATGTTGAGTTTTTCAACACTACAATAAGACAGACTGGAGATAATGTCAGTTCTATAGTGGAGGGTTCACTGTATTATTCAATGCTTGAGAATGACAAGGCTATGCTGCAGCGCACACTTGATATTATCAGTACAATGTCGGGTATTGATGAAGTTAATATGTATGATGACCAGGACAGTCTGGCCTATACTTCTTTGGCAGCTCACCCTGACAGGACTATTGATCCTAATTGTAAAAATTGCCATTTGGATATCAGTTCAATGTTCCCTGAAAAAGAACAGGCATACCGGATAATTGGCGATACGGCACGGTGTGGTATTAATAGATCGGGGATAAGCCCAAGGCAATTGTTGATACGAAAGCCTATTCTCAATGAAAAATCGTGTTATACCTCTGCCTGTCATTATCATGCTGAGGAAGAAGAAGTACTTGGATCACTTATTATAAAACTGCCACTCAATAATCTTGATTCAATGGTGAAGGAGTCATCAAATGATTTTCTTATCCTGGCTACAGTAATAACAGCATTAATGGTGACATTCCTTATTATTTTTACCCGTAAAAAAATAAAAGACCCCCTGAATTCAATTATCAGTGCAAGTGAAGCTGTATCTCAGGGCAATAACAGTATCAGGCTTGATATAAAGCCAAACCTGCTTGATGATATGAGGAAGGTATCTTTGGCCTTTAATAATATGCTTGATAATATCGAGGGTGCAACAAAAGAACTTCAGAATTGGTCACACCAGCTGGAATACAAAGTTCAGAAAAAGACAGAGGAATTATCAGAGGCGCAACATGAACTTATCCATGTTGAACGTATTGCTTCACTTGGTAAGCTGTCATCCTCAGTGGCACATGAAATCAACAATCCCCTGTCGGGTATCCTTGTCTACAGTAAGCTTGTGCAAAAACAGTTAAGTAATGATGATTACTATCATCCTAAAAAAGAATCGATACTCAAACATCTAAAATTCATCGAAAGTGAAACAAAACGATGTGGGGATATAGTAAAAGGCCTGCTTGATTTTTCAAGAAAAGATCAGGAAAATTTTGAGATTATGCACCTGCATGAGATTCTTGAAGCAACCTGCAGCCTGATAACGCATTCAGCCAAGATAGCGGATATAAATCTGGTGAAAGAATTCAGGGCAGAACGTGACCTGGTTTATTGCAGCCCTAACCAGGTTAAGCAGGCATGTTTTGCTATTCTGGTAAATGCTACTGAAGCAATAAAGGAGCATGGTGAAATAATTGTGACAACAAAAAATCCGGACGATGACTTTATCGAAATAAATATTACTGATAATGGTACAGGAATAGAACTACAGGACGTGTCACATATTTTTGAACCGTTTTATACCACTAAAAGAGATTCAAGTGGTCTGGGACTGGGTCTCTCAATAGTACATGGAATCATTCAGAGCCACAATGGTAAAATTGGGGTCGATTCAAAAATGGGGAAAGGAACAACTCTATCAATAATTCTACCTTTAAAAAAGGATTAAACTTTATTATGATGGCTGATAAAAAAGTATCAATACTCGTCGTTGATGATGAAGAATCAGTAAGGGATTCGCTTTATAACTGGTTTATTGATGATGGTTATGATGTCGAATGTGCAGAAAATGCAAAAGCAGCACTTATTATGCTTGAATCCAGGGATTTTGATATCATACTGGCCGATATTAAGATGCCCGGCATGGATGGGATGGAGATGCACAGGCGCATAAAAACACTGAACAAAGAGCCTATTTTTATTATTATGACTGCGTTTGCCTCGGTTGATACTGCTGTACAGGCTTTGAAGAATGGTGCATATGATTATGTTACCAAACCCTTCGATCCCGATGATCTTTCACACCTTATAAGAAATGCTGCTTCACATGTAGCCCTGAGAGAAGAGAATAAGAGCTTGAAAGACAGAATTACGACACTTGAAGATGTAGATGATCTGATTGGGGAAAGTGAAGGAATGAAGCAGGTATTGAGGGAAGTGGAAAGTGTGGCTCAGTCTAACTCATCCGTGATAATTACAGGTGAAAGTGGTACGGGTAAGGAGCTTATAGCCAGGGCAATCCATTCAAATTCACCCAGGAAATACTTCCCTCTTATAAGCGTTCATTGTGGAGCACTTACAGAAAGCTTGCTCGAAAGTGAACTGTTTGGACACGAAAAAGGTGCGTTTACAGGAGCAACATTTAACAGGAAGGGAAGGTTTGAAATGGCAGACGGCGGAACAATATTCCTGGATGAGATTGGTACTATTTCGCCAAAAATGCAAATAGAACTTCTGCGTGTGCTGGAAGCCCGTACTTTTGTCAGGGTGGGAGGGAACAAGGAGATAACCTCTGACTTCAGGGTTATATGTGCAACTAACAGAGATCTGAAAGATATGGTAAAGAATGGTACCTTCAGGGAGGACCTTTATTACAGGCTTAATGTCGTAAATATCAGGATACCTCCCCTGAGGGAAAGAGTGGAAGACATACTATTACTTGTCAATCACTTTATCAGGAAATATTGTAAATCAATGAGCAGGGACATGATATCTGTTGAACCAGCCGCACTCAAACACTTGCAGGAATTCGAGTACCCGGGTAATGTAAGGGAACTGGAGAATATGATAGAAAGAGCGATAGTTATAGGAAACGGTAAAGAAATCAGACTGAAGGATCTGCCCATGGGTAAGGAAGTGATGGGCAGTTCGATCGAAAGCCTGGGTGACCTTGAGAAGAAACATATTGCATCGATATTAAATAAATATAACTGGAACATATCGCGTGCCTCAAAAGCCCTTAATGTTGACAGGGCAACACTGTATAATAAGATCAAGAAATACGACCTTAAGAAAAACAGTAGTTAAAAGTTCCGGGAACATTATCAAGACGGAGAATAAGATTCAGCAATAAACAAATATTATCCAGTAGCTGATTGAAAAACAAAAGTATAATATTAGTTACATGCGGACATTTTGAAAAAATTGTCATTGATAAGATTTCGGAAGATTTATTATTTTTCTTTGGCTTTCCTCTTGATATAGAGGAATGCAGCCTTGATCTAAGCAGTTTTTACAATCCTACCCGCAGGCAGTATGATGCAAATCTGATACTCAAAGCCATAGCTAAAGTTTCTTCTCCTTATGCTTTAAAAACAATAGGTTTGATGCGTGTTGATATATATATTCCAATCCTTACTTATATTTTCGGGCAATCAATACTTAATGGCAGTACAGGGATAGCATCTCTCTACAGATTAAGAAATGAACTGTATGGCCTTAAACAGGACAATAAACTCCTGATAGAACGCTTCAGAAAGGTAATAGTACATGAGATGGGACATGCGTTCGGACTTATCCATTGTCTTAATCCAAATTGTATAATGCGCTCCAGTACCTACGTTGAAGACCTGGACCAGAAAGACCTGGAATTCTGCTATAAATGTAAAAGTGAACTGGACGAAAGAATTAACGGATACAGTATTTAATCCATTCTTGCCTGATAAATATTATTTATTTTTTATAATAAAGATAAATTTATTCACCGGGATTATTATTTTTATGCCCGGAGGATTATTTTATTGAATTAAATGGTCTAATCTTATATGAATATAAAACCATTATATAAGTCTGATAGTAAGATACTGGTTGGTCTTGAAGAGGACTTCAGGGAAGTGTGCGCTATGGATGGCCTGGTTATAAGCATTGACCTTGAAAATAAAAAGATAGTGCATCCACCATGGAGCGGACAAAAAATCCTGATGGAAGGAGATTATATTCCAATAATGATAGATAAGAAAAACAAATACAGGCAAAAAATCAAGAAAGCCCTGAAAAAAAGGATGATCGCAGATATTGAGAAACAACTTAAAGACCCACCTGTGGAAGCAGTTAATTCGCTCATCTGGAAACCTGAGAGATTCGGATAAGAGTTCTAAGCCACTCCGGATAATGAGGCTATGCTTTTTATATACTATTCATATTTCAGGGTTTCGGAAGGATTGGTATTGCTTACTTTAAGCGTTTGCGAGAGTATTGACAGTGTACCTATTATTAATACTACCATCAATCCTCCTATTATGTTACCTGCCCCAAATGAAACATGCAGGGGCATATATTCTAGCCACAAGTTATTTCCGATGTAAGCAAGCGGTACTGCTATTATTGCAGCAATAACAAGTGATTTTATTGATGACCAGGAGAATGTATACAGTATATTCAGTGATTTTGCACCGAACACTTTCCTGATGCCCACCTCTTTTGTCCGGGTTTCAATACTGTAGCTGGCCATACCGAGTAAGCCCAGGCTTGCAATTATAATGGAAATGAAGGTAACAAATCCCAGAGTGTAGATGATATCCTCGAAATAGGAATAGAAATCTCTTATCTCTTCATCCAGTAGCATCCCCTCCATTTGATGATATGGATCTATCTCTGCCCATTCATCATTGAATTTCTTAACAGTTGCAGGCAGGTTCCCGGTGTTTATCCTTAAAGCTGCAACCCGGTAATCATCGGGAGTGACTCTCAATATCAGAGGCCTGAAAGGCATGAACAAGGCACAGTATTTATAATCTTCGACAACGCCAATTATCTTGAGGTTGAGAGAATCCTCAACGATCAGGTTCTTTCCTACTGCATCTTCGGGGGATCCCAGATCAAGAGTATTGACGGCAAGTTCTGAAATAATAGTAAAGAGTTCATTCTTAGAATCAAGGTCCCGGGGTAAATCCTCACCGGCAACAATATTCAGTCCCATGGTCGATATATAGTCGGGGCTGACACTGAACCAGTGAGCGTTTAACGGTTCATCTTCCTCCTGAAGTTTTATTTCTGTATCTCTTAAATTACCTATGCCGGGGATGTGGGATGCTGCTGCTATGTTCAACACTTCGGGAAACTTGCTGTACTTTTCCCTTACAAGATTATAATCCTGCTCATTCAGCCTTATATTATATACAAGGTCACGGTCGAATCCCATTTTTGTATTTGTCATGTAGATCATTTGTCTGTAAACCAGTATAATGGTGACGATCAGAATAATTGAGAAAACATACTGAATAACGAGTAAGACTTTTCGCAGGGTAACTCTTTTTAATATTCTCAGGTTTCCTGCTCCTCTGAAAACAGTGACAGGTTTAACTCGTGAGACATACAGAGCGGGCAGCAGCCCGGCCAGTATACCGGTGACAACAGCAAATACAAGGAACCACAAAAAAACAGTGAAGTTCTGTTGAGGGCTAATCTCGAGAAGGGACATGAATTTCATACCCCTGAAAGCCGGCAGGATAAACTGTAAAAGCCCGATGGCGATGGCAAGAGATAAAAGGGCAATCAGTACAGCCTCAAGAAGTATCTGAAAAATGATCTGACTCTTCCCTGAACCCACTGTCTTCCTCATCCCGAACTCCTTTAACCTTGTGAGTGAGCGGGCTATTGACAATCCGGTGTAGTTGAATGATGCCGAAAGGATTATTATAACCGCCAGGGTCGTAAAGAAAATAAGGTAAATCCTGGGCATAAACATCGATATCTCGTTACCCAGGATAGGGCCCGGTACTATATCCTTAAAAGGGAACAGATAAAATGAGAGATTCACATTTTCATTATCTTGATATTTTTCATCAGATATTTCATCCAGGGCATCCTTAATGAGGTCAGTATCATATCCCCCGACAGGGATCATATAAATATAACTGGAATAGTATCTGTCCCAGTTGTCCACTACAGGGACAGTTTTCATTTTTTCTGCTCTCGACCTGATCGTTGATGCACTTATAAGTGATTCAAAATTTATATGGGTTTTTGAATCAGGTTTTTTAATAATACCTGTAACCCTGAGTTCTCCATAGTCCTTTATGGATATTACCCTGCCAACAGGGTCCTCTTCTCCGAAGAATTTCTCGGCTATATCATCCCGCATCACTATGGAGTAAGGCTCTTCGAGTACCTCTTCAGCTTTTCCTCTGAGCAGATTGAAATCAAAAACATCAAAGAATCTTTCGTCTGTGTAGTAACCGGTCAGATAAATGTAAAAGTCTTCAAATTTTGCTTCTCCTCCGAAACTATTGTTGACCACTGCGATTTTATCAATAAATGTGTATTTTTTTGCCATTTCATCAGCAAGAGGGTATGTTGTGGATGCATATTTGTTCAGAGCATACTTGCTGTTGTTATCAACCGTCTGTATTCTGAATATTCTATTTCTTTCAGAATGCATCTTATCATATGAATACTGGTCCTGTATAATTACAATTATCAGTAGGCATACTGACATACTGAATGATAGTCCCAGGACGTTGAATATGGTTACCTGTTTGTTTTTAATGATATTTCGCAGGGCGGTGAGCAGGTAGTTCTTTAGCATAGGTTCTTATTTGGTGTCTTTCTCCAATGACGATTAAATAAGGAAAAAGTTGTAAAAAAATAAGAAATAAGATACTGCACCAGCTCTTTAGCTATAATGCGTATTCCAGTGCTTTTATCAGCCTTTCGACTTCCTCCTCTGTGTTATAATGGACCATTGATATTCTTACAACCCCGTTTTGTTTATGCAGGCCGAGGTCATGAATCAACCTGTAAGCGTAGAAATGCCCCCATCGTATTGCCACTTTATGTTCATCTGTTTTCAGTGTTATCTCCCTGCTATCACGGTTTTTCTGTACGAAAGAAATTGTTGGAACACGGATATCAGATGATGATCCTGCAGGTCCAATAATATTAATATCATTTCGTGAATTAAGATAGCCCAGAACCCTGGAAGATAATGTTTCTTCATGTTCAGCTATCATCGAATAAATATATCTGAACTTATCTATGGGATTATTATCTCCTTTATATCCATTTTTTTCAGCCAGGTCCGCAAAATAATCAGGTAGGGCACCAAGTCCGTAACATAACTCAAAATTATAGTTACCGGGCTGAAATTTATATGGTGGTTCCTTTATGAAGAAATGATTGAACCCTGGCAGGGCATTGAGAAGGTCAATTTTCCCATACATCAATGCATAATGGGGTCCGTAGGTCTTATAGAAACTGAATACTATGAAATCCACATCACTTTCCTTTATGTCGATCAGGCGATGAGGAGTATAGGCTACAGCATCAACACAGACCAGAGCACCGTATTTATGTGCCATTCGAGTCAATTTCTTCACAGGGTTGAGCATTCCCAGTACGTTGGAGGCAGCAGTGAATGCAACTAATTTTGTATTCTCGTTAAGGAGGTTCTCAAGGTCTTCTTTTTCCAGTTTAAGAGTGTCCGGGTTAAGCCTCCATTCTTTGACTTTAAAGCCATAATTAGCCAGGTCTCTCCATGCCCCGATATTGGCCTCATGATCACAATTGGTTACTATTATCTCATCCCCGTCCCTCAGTATACGCCTGAAGTTATCAGCCAGTATACGCACGAGCAGCGATGTTGACGATCCCATAATTAATTCTTTTGGATTATCGGCATTTATCCATTCGGCGAGCTTCCTGTGGGCCTCATCATGTCTTTCTTTCGCAAGCACCGAGTGAGGGTAGGAGCCATCCAGCTGCACATTTGAAGTGTAAAAATGTTCATTTATCCTGTCAACTACCGGTTTGGCTATCTGCGAACCACCGGCATTGTCGAAGAGGACCCAGTCGGTTTCCAGGCCCGGGAATTGTGATCGGATGTAATCTAAGTTTAGCATATTTTTTTTTGTTGAGAGGTTTAGATGTTTAGATGTTGTTGAATCGTTGAATTGTGTAATCGTTGAAAGGGGTGAAGTTATTTCTTTTCTTCTTCATTCTCAAATAATCTCCAGTCAGGTGGTTCAACACCCAGCAGGTGTTTTACAAAGAAATCCTTTCGTTTGTGCTCTCCATAATCACCACCGCTTGAATGTCTCATACCGGGGACAAAGAGATAATCAAAATCCTTATTAGCCTTTATCAGGGCATCAACGACCTGTACAGTGGAAGCCGGATCAACATTATCATCCATCTCACCATTTATAAGAAGGAGTTTTCCTTCCAGCCTGTGCGCATTTTCAACGTTTGATGATTCTGCATATTCAGGACCGACGGGCCAACCCATCCATTGTTCGTTCCACCATATTTTGTCCATACGGTTGTCATGACAGCCGCAGGATGATACACCCACCTTATAAAATTCAGGGTGGAAGAGGAGGGCCCCGGTTGAATTCTGGCCTCCTGCTGATGTTCCGTAAATACCCACGCGGGAAAGATCCATTTCAGGATATTTTTCTGCTGCTGCTTTCATCCAGAGTATCCTGTCGGGGAATCCAGCATCCTTGATATCCTTAAAGCAGATATTATGAAAAGCCTTTGACCTGTTTGATGTACCCATCCCGTCTATCTGTACCAGTATAAAACCCAGTTCTGCGAGTGAATGCATGTTTCCCAGGTAGGGCCTGAATGATTTTGGGACAAAACTGCTATGAGGACCTGCATAAATATATTCTATTACAGGATATTTTTTTGAAGGATCAAAATCAAGTGGTCTTATGATAATGCCCCAGATATCTGTTTCGCCATCCCTCCCTTTTGCCACAAATACTTCAGGTGCTCTCCATCCTTCTGATTTCAAATCCGAAATATCAGCTTCTTCAAGTTTCATTACTTCAGCTCCGGATAATGTTTTCCTCAGAACAGCATGCGCTGGGATATCTACAGTTGACCATGTATCAACAAAATACTTCCTGTCGGGAGAGAAATATGCCTCATGTGTGCCATATCCGTTGGTAAGTTTCCGCAGACCTGAACCATCGAAATTTATGCTATAATAATGGATGAAATATGGATCCCCTTCTTCTTTTCCGCTTCCCATAAAAACAATCTGCCTGTTGAGTGTGTCAATAAATTCAACATTCCTGACAACCCATTTACCTTTTGTTATCTGGTTTTTCACCCTACCCTTTTCACCATCGTAAAGATACAGGTGATTCCAGCCATCCCTTTCAGAAGCCCATATTATTTCCTGGCCATTATTAACATCATAGCGGTATCTTTTACCGCTGTAGTCTATGAAAGTCTCGGATACCTCATTTATTAAAACTGTCTGTTCACCGCTCAATGCATCAATACTGTTAACCTGGTAAACCTGGTGTCCTCTTTTGTTATACTCATATGTGAGACTCCTGCTATCCTTTCTCCATCTGTACCTTTCAACTGAATACTGATTTGGGATTAATGACTCGTCAACTTTTATATGTGTTTTTGATTCAATATCAAATATCTGGGGATAGTGCTGTGGAAGTGCATCTCCCGGTTTTGTATATTCGTATGCATGATGTTTAGGCTGGACCTGGTCATCGGGTGATGATTCGATGTAATGAATGATATGTTTTTCGGCAGGATCCACCCTGTATGCCATAATTTTCTTTGAGTCGGGCGACCATTCCATGAAAGAAGAATAGTACATACCAATACCACCGTCATAGCTCAGCTTGTACTCATCTCCGGTTTTTTTATTTTTGACATACACGTTATAATCCTCAATATATGCTTCCCATTTATTATCGGGAGACGAAACGGGATCATTCGACAGCTCATCCCTGCTGCCCCATACCCATTCACCACGGCCTCTTCTCCTGTTCCTTTCATTTTCCCTTTCCCCGCTTTCAAGTTTATATGAGGGTATTTTACATGTCCATTTAACGTCATTCCAGATAAAGGTGAAGCTTTTCAGGTCTTCATTAAAAGTCACCCTGCTTACAGGAAGATTTCCCGCTTCGATAAGTGTATCTGATATCTCTGACATCTCTCTTGCCAGTTTTTCCGTGTTGAATGCTTCTTTCTTAGTTTTCTTCACCGGGTCAACAATCATATATACAGTGCCTGAAGGCGTCTGGTTCTCATATGTAAATACATTTGTCTCCCCGGCCCATGTCGGTCTTACATTCCCATACCAGGTTTTATCTCTGAATTTATCAGCAAGACTGTCCGCTCTGTGGTAGTCTGCAACTGTCACCTGTGCATTAATTGAGGCTGATATTATTAGTAAGGCGTAGGAAACATAGAATATCATTAATAGATTTTTACGCATGGCTTAATAGTATTTGTGTGATTCAAAAATAAGCAAGCAATATTGAATTGAGAAAAAAATAATGTTGCTATAGATCATATGATTCGTCTTTTTCTGTTCTTTTATTTTTTGTGAAAGAATAGAATTCTAATTTCTTCCGGTACACACTTCAGTGCAGGCTGACAGGCTAATCTCTTGTTCGATTCTTAACACAATTCCTCCAATCCTTAACAGCTAACTGACTAGTATTTTGTATCTTTACATAACACTAGTCAGTAAGCTCTCATGAAACCCCGTAAACCCGGTTCGCGGAGAAAGAAGATAATTCTCTATTACACTCTGGCTGTTATTTTGCCAGGTATTTTTCTCGGCTATATGGCTTACAGGGGTATGCGTAACGACCAGGCACTGCGCGAGAAAGCGAGCCGGCAGAAGCTTGAAATTAACAGCCAGGTGTTTTTTGCTGAAATCGATTCGGGCTTTATAAGGCTTATGAATGAGAAGACCGATGATTCCCTTCATACTGTTACCGGAACTGGCGATCCTTCAATACTTACTTATTTTATCATTGATTCCACCGGGTCAAAAAAACTGGTAGCTCATCAATTACTCTACCTTCCTGTCGAACTCATGACTGCCGGTAGGTCAGTGTCAGATCGGACGGCCAGCTTTGCAGAAGGTCAGCGGCTTGAGTTTGCCGAACAAAGGTTAGCGGATGCTTTGAGTTTTTACCTTGATAGGGCATCAAAAACAAATGATCCCGAAGAAAAAATCCAGGCAATGGTAGGTTCGGCCCGCTTGTATAATAAGATAAACCAGCCTTCAAAAGCTAAGGGACTTTATGAAGAAATATGGAAGGATTACCGTGGAAGCCTGCTGAAAGGGCAAATACCGCTCGCGCTGATAGCGGGCCTTGAAATTCTGAAGATTAACCAGACACTGGGAGAAAAAGATGAGATGAGGATCAATTCCCGTCAATGCCTCGAATTAATGCTTCACCCCTGCTGCGAATATGATGAAACCCAGTTCGAAATGTTTTACCAGTCTTTCAAATCTCATATTTATGAACCTGATACCGTTATTGATTCATTGCTCAAGGAACTGGATATCCAAAAAGCAAGAACCGACTACCTGATAAGGTTATTAAGTGAACCTGATCTGACTGAAAACGGTGAAGATGGCTTGTCGGTCACTCCGGTTAATTCATATGAGCTGGCTGCAGTATATTTGACATGGGATATGAATAA